>JALEKN010000038.1 GCA_022769125.1 Agathobacter sp. | reverse complement strand
ATCCTGAGCCAGGATCAAACTCTCATGTTAAAAGTTGATCTCCAGAATAAATCTGGCTGTTGATTTGTGTACCAAATCTACTGTTTTAAAGGTCCCAATCTTTCGATTGGACGTTCGTCAAATCTTATCAGATTCGCTTGTGCAATTGAACATTAGTAGTTCAATTGTCATGAATTATTCATTAGAATCTTTCAAGGTTTTTCACTGTTCAGTTATCAATGTTCTTTTGTTGTTCGAAGTGTTTGTTCATTTCAAACAACTTTTATATCTTACCAAACACTTTTGTGTTTGTCAAGAACTTTTTTATTTTTCTGATTCGTGAACTCTACCAATCAAGGTGTTTCGCGTTTCAGCTCAGTTATAATATCATCCTGACACAGTAAAGTCAACACCAAATTTCGACATTTGTTAAAGTAAATCTACTCATCAAATTTATTTAAATTATCTGAAAATTATATACAATTTATTTTCCCCGGTTTTGTATAGCCTCATAGGCCTCCTGAACATTAGCTACACCTATCAGACGAATTCCGTCTGTCTTCTTTATACTTCCCAGACTAACCTTCGGAAGAATACAAGTATCGAATCCGAGTTTACAAGCCTCCTGCACTCTTTGCTCTGCCATGCTCACGCCTCGCACTTCGCCGCTTAATCCTACCTCGCCAAAGCAAATTGTCTTATCGTCAATCACAATATCCTTTTTACTCGATATCAATGCAAGCACTATTCCAAGGTCAATTGCCGGTTCTGTCATTTTCAGCCCGCCTGCAATATTCACATATGCATCGCAATCCGATAATTGCAATCCAAGTCTTTTTTCAAGCACAGCCATAAGCAGATTCAACCGGTTAAAATCAGCTCCTGCTGTTGTCCTTCTTGGATTATTGAAAAAGCTATGACAGACAAGTGCTTGAATTTCCAGAAGAATCGGTCTTGTGCCTTCCATAGAACAAGCCACAACGGAGCCCGGAGCCCCTGTTGGTTTACCGCTTAGCATATATTCAGACGGATTCTTCACCTCGGCCAGCCCCTCATTTCTCATTTCAAAAACGCCTATCTCATTTGTTGAGCCAAAACGGTTTTTCACCGCGCGTAGAATACGGTAGCTTTCATGGCGATCGCCTTCAAAGTAAAGCACCGTGTCCACCATATGTTCAAGCACACGCGGTCCTGCAACCACTCCCTCTTTCGTCACATGCCCCACCACAAAAATCGTAATTCCAAGACCTTTTGCAAGCTGCATCAATATTCCCGTGGACTCTCGTACCTGCGATACGCTTCCAGGTGCAGAGGCAATTTCTTCGTTATACATCGTCTGGATGGAATCAATAACAACATAGGCAGGCTTTTTGCGTTCAATCGCCTCTCTGACCGTTGCAAGATTGGTTTCACACAGCAACTGCAGATTATCTGTAAACTCGCCAATCCGCTCCGCACGGATCTTGATCTGTTGTAAAGATTCCTCACCCGATACATACAATACGGAAAAATTCTGATCAGACAAATTCTTGCATACCTGTAGCAGCAAGGTCGATTTTCCGATTCCCGGATCTCCTCCGACAAGAACCAGCGAACCTTTCACGACACCGCCTCCAAGTACGCGGTCAAGTTCTGACATCTTTGTTGTCTCACGTTTTTCGTCCA
Source organism: Agathobacter sp. (assembly GCA_022769125.1). GTDB lineage: Bacteria > Bacillota > Clostridia > Lachnospirales > Lachnospiraceae > Roseburia. The sequence continues at coordinate 5,294 of JALEKN010000038.1, read as the reverse complement.
TTGCAGTAATCGCAGAAATTGGTGTTGGCTCTGCCGCCTTATGTACAGTTGCTTTTCCCGCATTGCTTACAGACTTTTTGTCGATGACCTCCTCAACAAACGTGTTCCATTCCTTGCATCCGGGGCACTGTCCCATCCACTTACCGGACTCATATCCGCAATTTTGACAAAAATATGCGATTGCCTTTTTGGCCATATTTTTTCCTTCCTTCCGTTCGTATTTGATCTCAGATAAAAAGAGACCCGATCTAAAGTGACCGGGTCCTTGTATTCTGTTTGTCTTTCCCTAACGCTTCTCTACCTTGATTGCAACAGCCTCAACGCCTGCAAGTTCTACACTCATGCTCATTTTCCCGCCAAGGTTTGTCTTCATTGTTCCTGCAGATTCACCATCGATGGTAATCTCATATTCTGATTCTTCTTCCAACTCCAATGTGATCTGCGCATCCTCCGGACCCTCTACCGAAAATTCCACTCCGCTCTCCTTGCGGCAGAAATTGAATACCGCGGGTCCCGGAACCGACTCATATACAAACAAGCCGTTACGCTCGAGCTTTGTAATTTCTTTGAAGGTTTTTACTTTATACAGGTCTCCTTCAAACTCATAATTATCAAGTTTTGCCTTCTCCTGCAGTGTGTAATCTCCAAAACTGAGGGTTCCGTTTGATTCTGTGCGAATCAATTCGCTAATTGCAGCCATTTTTTTCCTCCTGTGTATCTCTCTTCTGAGAATTCCTCTGTTTATACATTATAATATACAAGTTGTCTTATTGCTAGTCGTTTCCAATAAAATCATGACTCTTTTTGCAGCGTTAGTTCGCCCTTCTTTACCGTTACGATAACCTTATCGCCTCTTTGGATACGCCCTGCAATGATTTCTTCCGCCAGACGGTCCTCCACCTCATCCTGTATCTTACGTTTTAACGGTCTTGCCCCATATTTGCGGTCATAAGCTTTATCAACGATTGCAGTCTTAGCACTATCCCGGACGATAAGTGTTATTCCCATCTGTTCATTACAACGCTTTTGCAATTCCTTGCAAAGAATGGTTACAATTTTCTTCATATCGTCCTTATTGAGCATCCGGAATACGATTGTCTCATCGATACGATTCAAAAACTCCGGTTTAAAAATGCGTTTTACCTCTTCCATTACGCTGTTTTTCATCAGTTCATGATCCTGCTTTTCATCTGCAGTCGAACCGAATCCGAGACGTTTTGGCTCCACGATTGCCTGTGCCCCCGCATTGGAAGTCATGATGATAATTGTGTTCTTAAAATCTACCATCCGCCCTTGTGAGTCGGTAATTCGTCCATCATCAAGCACCTGCAGCAAGATATTAAAGACATCCGGATGTGCCTTTTCAATCTCGTCAAACAGGATAACGGAAAACGGATTTCTACGCACTTTCTCACTCAATTGACCACCATCCTCATGCCCGACATATCCCGGAGGAGAACCTATCATCTTTGAAACGCTATGCTTTTCCATGTATTCCGACATATCAACCCGGATCATTGCGTTTTCATTTCCAAATACAGCTTCCGCCAAGGCTTTCGATACTTCCGTCTTTCCGACACCAGTCGGTCCCAGAAACAGAAAGGAACCAATAGGCCTCTTCGGATCCTTTAATCCCACTCGTCCTCTTCGGACAGCTTTCGCGACAGCACTTACCGCCTCTTCCTGTCCGACTACGCGCTTATGAAGGACTGATTCAAGCTTCTGCAGGCGTTGAGCTTCACTCTCCGTAAGCCGGTTGACCGGAATTTTGGTCCATCCCGCGATCACCTCAGCAATCTCGTTTTCACCCACAATTGGCTTTTTATTCTTTGCTGCCCTCTTATTTTTTTGCAAAAGTCTCTCGTATTCTGCTTCAATTTCTTCTTTTCTAGCCTTGCACTCTCTTGCAAGCTCGATATTACCGGACGCAAGCGCATCCTCCAAATCTTCTTCGGTTTTTGCAATCAGCAAACGTTTGTCGTGGATTTCATCCGTTGCCCGAATCATTCCAAGGCGCAGTTTGGCGGCCGCCTCATCCATCAGATCAATCGCCTTATCCGGCAGGAAACGATCATTGATGTATCTTGCAGCCAAATGTACCGCTGCCTCCACACCTTCATCCGATATCTGTACCTGATGATGGTCCTCATAGAGCTTACGAAGTCCCTTCAATATCTGGATTGCCTCCTCCTGCGTAGGTTCTTCCACCGTAATCGGCTGAAATCTCCGTTCCAACGCAGCATCCTTTTCCACGTACTTACGATATTCTTCTATGGTCGTTGCACCGATTACCTGAATCTCACCTCTTGCAAGCGCAGGCTTTAATATATTTGAAGCATCAAGCGCGCCTTCTGCTCCACCTGCTCCAATAATAGTATGAAGTTCATCAATAAAAAGAAGAACATCTCCCGCATCTGCCACTTCGTTGATTACTTTTTTGATTCGTTCTTCGAATTCGCCACGATATTTAGACTTTGCAACAAGTCCGGACATATCAAGGGAAACCAATCTCTTTCCGGCCATGATATCCGGAACAGTACCTTCCACAATGCTCTGTGCAAGTCCCTCCACAATAGCAGTCTTTCCAACTCCCGGCTCCCCGATCAAGCATGGATTATTCTTGCCTCTCCGGCACAGGATCTGGATCATTCGCTCTGTCTCACGCTTTCTTCCGATTACCGGGTCAAGCAAATGTTCTCTTGCCATTGCAGTGAGATCACGCGAATACTGATCCAATGTCGGAGTGGCGGTAGCACCCGCGTTTCTCCCTCTTTGAATCTCCTCCCGATAAACAGACGGGTCTTCACCCATCGCAGTGAGAACATCCACAAACAACTTCTGTGGATTACAGCCAATCGTGTTCAACAGACGCGATGCGGCACAATCTCCCTCTTTCAAAATTGCCAGCAAAATATGTTCCGTTCCAATCAGCTTGCTTTCGAAGCGCTCAGCCTCTTCCGATGCGCGCTGCAGAATTCTCTGGGTGCGTGGGGAATAGCCGTCTTTCTCCGCAACAAGGGTATTCTCCCCCGGAGAAATCAGTTCCTCTATCATTTTCTGAAGTCTATCAGCTTCTACGTTGTTCGCGATCAAAACCTCAGCCGCAACACCTGTCCCCTCTTTTACAAGAGCGGCCAGAATATGTTCCGTTCCAACATAATTGTATTTCATGCTTTTCGACATGCGCTTTGCAAGATCTATTACTTTTTTCGCCTTAGCGGTATATGCCTTCAAAATAAAATGCCTCCATTCAATCCAATATTACAGATCGATAAATTCTATGTCATTTTCCCCGTTGCTATCCTCTTTCTTCTCCTTGTAAGAATCAGTAACTGGTTTCTTTGTTTCCTTTTTTTGTTCTTGAACAGGTTGTTGCTCAGACGCCTCCTCTATTTCATCTTCCTCGTCTTCTTCGATGACATCCCCAAAATCGAGCGGAAGATCATCATCTAGTCCAAGATACGCCAACAGACTTCCTTTTCGCTTTGCCTTCTTCCCGGCAACATGCTCACCCCCGGCATAGTTGCTATCGACGCCATCTTCCCTTTCATCAATCGTGCCATCATTTAGATCCAATGGCTCATCTTTCTCTTCCATAGCCTCTGATGCTTCTATAGCCGGCTTCTCCTGTTGCCTGTTTTCTGTTTTTGAAGACTCCCTGTGCGCTTTCTTTTCGTCTGGCTCTGGCTCATCTTCGAACACATCCCCATCATCATAATCAGCGTTTCTTCTTGACCACAGAATGCTAAAGATAATGATCAGCAAGACGACAACAATAAACAAAAAAATGCAGGTCATCAAGCGAAGTTTCTGCTGCAGCTGCTTCACCTGTGCGTTTGCCAGATTGTAATTATTCAGCAAAGCGTTGTTATCATCGCTTGCCGTCTGTTCAGCCACGCGCTCATTATAGCGTTGAAATGCGCCGTTCTTACGGTCGTACTGATACCAGCCTGCATTTCCATCTGCATCTGTTCCGTAAATAAAATAGAAATCAAGCTCATCGAGTGATGAAATTACTGTTCCCTGTACATACTGATATGCATGCAGTGTGCCAATTCCATCCAATTCAAGGTCAATCTGCACCATGTCGTTTAACACAGCTTCTGCCGGAGCATCCATTGGCACAAAATAGGTATTGCCTACCGGAAGCTGGGTTTCATTTGCATCTGCAGCCGCATCATCACCGGAGGTCTGATCATCTGCCGTGCTGCCGTCAGAAGCGTCACCATCTGCGGCATCCTCACCGGAAGGTGCAGGATCTGTGGCATCGTTATCGACAGTCGAATTATCCTCTCCGCCGTTTTCTGCCGGGTTTTCCCCTTCGGCCAATCTGGTAAGTTTAACCGTATATGTCGCCTTATTGCCGTTTTCAGCAACCACAACAATTTTAATGGTATTCTCTCCAACGCTCAGGTTCTCATACCCTGAAATTGATTCAATTGTTGCATTCCGGTTGCTTGTCTTTGCATTTACGGTCACTTCTGTCACGTCATATGATACTGTAGCTGTATAGTTGACTGTACTATAATAAAATGCAGGTGACAGTTCTGCTCCGCTTATACTCAAAGAGTCCAAAGAGTTATCCGGTGACAACGTCCTTGTACTTTCTTCTCCAACATCTGTTGCCTTTGCCATCATTGGTGTACCCAATGCGCAAAAAGCTGCAATTGTAATTGCCATTATCCGGCGAACATGTCTTCTCATATGTAACCTCGCATTTCTAGAGCATCACAAATGCCTATTTTTCTTTTTCTAATTATAGACAAGTCTGCCGACAGCGTCAATCAAAATATAGTGTTTTTTCGTCTCAACTTCCTACATTTTGTGTTATTTGCGAAACCCATTGTAGTATGACAAAAGAAGTACTGAAAACAGCATTCCCGCAAACCCTGTTATAAATCCGGCAGCCGCGCCAAGTCCCAAACTGTAAACATCAATCCCGGCAACTGCGCAGATCAGCATAAAGACTCCAATTGCCCCCATCACTGCCATACAGATCATTACCACCATAGTTTCCCGATTCATTCTCATCTTGCGATTCCTCCCTATTTTTAAGTCACTTTTTTATGTATGACCCATTCTCTAAAGAGATAATCGCACAATATATGAGTAATAAACCGGACACCTTCTTTTTCTTCAAAAACTTTAATTGCATTTTTAAACGCTTGATTTTGCTTGCAACTACTTTTGCAAACTAGCAGTTACTTTTGCAAAGCCTTATACTTAAAGTAACCTTTGTTTGATCAGGAAGGAGTTATTATGGCTAAACAGTTATCCTTACCTGAACGTATTAT
>JALEKN010000022.1 GCA_022769125.1 Agathobacter sp. | reverse complement strand
GCTGAACGAAACTTTTGAGGAAAACATCAGCCCCGATTATCTGATACCGATTTTATCCCATATCGCAGGTCAGACTATCGTAAAGGAAAAAACGCTGATTGTATTCGATGAGGTGCAGCTCTGCGAAAGGGCTTTGACTTCGCTTAAATACTTCTGCGAGGACGCTCCAGAGTATCACATCATCGTGGCAGGCAGCTTGCTCGGCGTTGCGGTCAACAGAGCAAAATTCTCTTTCCCCGTAGGAAAGGTCGATATGAAAACGCTTTATCCTATGGATATGGAGGAATTTATGTTGGCACTCGGTGAGGACGATTTGGTAGAGCAGATTAAAAAGTGCTTCCAAACCGATACGCCGCTGCCGTCTGCTTTGCACGATGCCGCAATGCAGCTTTACCGTCAGTATCTCGTGGTCGGCGGTATGCCAGAGTGCGTGATGCAGTTTGCCCAGACGAAGGATTATATCCTTGTCCGTCATACGCAGGATACGGTACTTGCGAGCTATCTTAATGATATGAGCAAGTATAACAACTTGAATGAAATCAAGAAAACCAGACTTGCTTACGATAACATTACCGTTCAGCTTTCAAAGAAGAATACCCGTTTCCAATATAAACTGATTAAGAAAGGCGGACGGGCTTCCGAATTTGAAAATGCCATTGAATGGCTCTGCCTGTCAGGTATCGTGTCACAGGTCTATAAGGTCGAGCAAATCAAAAAACCGCTTGAAAACTACCGTGATATTGATGCGTTCAAGATTTATGTGTCCGACTTAGGGCTGCTTTGCGCCAAGAAGGATTTAGCCGCCAATGACATTCTCTATATGGTCGAGGAAATTAACGACTTCAAGGGCGGTATGGCGGAGAACTATGTCAATGTGCAACTTTCCATTAACGGCTACCACACCTACTATTGGGAGTCCGAGCGTGGAGCTGAAATTGATTTTATCATTCAGCGTGACGGACAGCTCATTCCTATTGAGGTCAAGTCTGCCGACAACACCAGAGCCAAGAGCTTAAAGGTCTATATGGACACCTACAAGCCTGCCTATGCTATCAAGCTCTCCACCAAAAACTTCGGCTTTGAGGACAATAAAAAAATCGTTCCTCTTTATGCTGCATTTTGTATCTGAAATCAATATGGCAATGATAACGCTCACAGAAAATGTGGGCGTTATTTTTTGCCCCTAAAACAGAGTAAGAAAGGATAACGCTTATGAAGAAACACACGAAAATCAACTATCCCGTAATGCAGACACCGAACAACCCCAATTATTATCTGAAGCACAATTTTGAAAAGGAGTACAGCGATTTAGGTACGCCGTATGCGCAGGAGAATTGCGACCTATTACCCTCAGATAATTTAAAAGTTTTCTCCCCAATCCAGAAAGTTACAGTTCCCGATTTAACATATACAAACTCCACCTCTGTATGCCAATGCCATTCAAATTAAACAAAGCAAGATCCACATCGTGAAAACGAAAGGGGTAATCGCTAGTGCCATGCGGGGTTGCTTCCATGAAATTTTCATCGGTAATTTTGCAATGAGCATTGGTCTTGCATTTCCGGCAATATCGTTGCTACTGTTAGTTGTTTTGTGCATACGACAAAGGAAAAAGTAATCGTAGGGGCGTTCCATATAAAATGGAGCCCCTTTTTGATTTCCCCTTGCAAACCACACACATTATGTTATAATACATTTAACAATTAAGTTAAATATTAAATGAAGGAGGGATGAATTTGGGAATGCAGGATACGCTTCGCGCGCTTGCCGATCCAACAAGACGCGAAATCCTTAATCTACTCAAGAAGTCACGGCTGTCTGCGGGCGAGATCGGCGACCATTTTTCGATTTCCGGCGCAGCGGTCTCCCGGCACTTGTCCGTTTTAAAGGATGCCGACCTGATCCGCGACGAGCGGGAAGGAAAATTCATCTATTATGAGCTCAACACCACCGTGCTTGAGGAGATCATGCTATGGATCACTGAATTAAAAGGGGGAAATGACCATGATCAGACAACATAAAAAAATGATATTACTCACATCGATTGCGACGCTGCTCCCGATCCTTATCGGATTGCTTTTGTGGAAGCAGCTGCCGGATTCCGTTGCAACCCATTGGAGCACGGGCAACGAGCCGGACGGCTACTCATCCAAGGTTTTTGCGGTGTTTGGGCTTCCGGTGATCATGCTGATCCTGCATCTGGTATGCGTGATCGCAACGAACATTGATCCCAAGGCAAGCAGCATTAACAAAAAAATATTCTTTATTGTATTGTGGATCTGTCCGGTATTTTCCATTATTGCATGTGGTTCGGTTTATGGATATAATTTAGGCTATCAATTTGATATTGGATTTCTCTGCGGGCTGCTCGTCGGAGTTCTTTATCTGATCCTAGGCAACTTCCTGCCGACGGTAAAGCCGAATTACACCATTGGCATCCGCGTTTCGTGGGCGCTGAATGATGCCGATAATTGGTATCACACGCACCGGTTCGCTGGAAAATGCATGGTGATCGGCGGGATACTCCTGATCGTCACCACGCCGTTCCAGAATATCTGGGTGCTTATGGCGCTCGCCATCATCCCGTGCATTTTGCCGGTGGTCTACTCCTACATGTACTACCGCAAGGGGCAATCCCGGTAAGCAACAAATATTAACAAAATAAGCCCGAAAATGGAAGGAATAGTAGGTGGACATCTGCTATTCTTTTTTTTATCATAATGTTAAAAGTAGTAGCAAAAGTAAGAAAAATAAGAGGAGGAAGCCTATGTTTCGGGACAATCTGATCACATTACGGAAGCTGCACAACATATCGCAGGAGGAGCTTGCGGAACGAGTCGGCATCAGCAGGCAGACGCTGTCAAAGTACGAGACAGGGGAATCCATACCGGATATCGAAAAAACCAAAGCGATCGCCGATGTCTTTGGGGTATCGCTGGATGATCTGGTCAATTATGATTCCGCGGAAAACAAAGGATTGAAGATCCCGCCGAAGGGCAAGCACATGTTTGGCTCGGTCAAGGTCGGTGATAAAGGGCAGATCGTGATTCCGGCACGCGCGCGGAAAATCTTTGACATCCAGCCAGGCGACAATCTCATCGTCCTCGGAGACGAAGGACAGGGAATTGCCATCATAAAGGAAAAAGGGCTGATGGAGCTGCTGAACATGGCAAGGGAGGGCAAGGACAAATGAGCGCAGTATTATCGGTAAGACATCTGAGAAAAGAATATGAAAAATTCACGCTGGAGGACATTTCGTTCGAGGTGGAAAGCGGCACGATCATGGGATTGATCGGGCGCAACGGCGCGGGAAAGACCACAACGATCAAATCCATTTTGAACCTAATCCCTGCCACCGGCGGCGAGATCATGTATTTTGGCAAAAATCTTAAAGACAACGAGGCACAGATCAAAGAGCAGATCGGATACGCCAGCGGGGCGGTCGACTACTACAAAAAGAAGAAGATCCGCGACATCGTAAGCGTGACCAAGACCTTCTACCGGAGCTGGGACGATGCGCTGTACCGCAAATATACAGACCTCTTTGAGCTGGATGAGGATAAGACACCGGCACAGCTCTCCGAGGGAATGCGGGTGAAGTTAAACCTCGCAATCGCGCTGTCACATGGAGCGAAGCTGCTCATCTTAGACGAGCCGACCAGCGGACTTGATCCGGTATCCAGAGATGAGCTGCTAGAGGTATTCCAATATCTTGCCAAAGAGGGTGTCGCTATTTTGTTCTCCACGCACATTACCTCAGATCTGGACAAATGCGCGGATGCGATCACCTATATCCGCAAAGGAAAAATGGAATTTTCCGGGCGGATGGAGCAATACATACAACAGTGCAGGGAGCAGGGCATCGGCACGAACCTAGAGGAGATCATGATTTATTTTGAAAAGGAGGCGCTCCATGAAAAATTTGATGCGTAAAGAGATAAAGCTATCCGCTTCATCCACCTCGTTTATCTTTATCCTGTTTTCGGCGATGGCAATGGTTCCGGGGTATCCCATTCTGGTTGGCGCATTTTTCGTCTGCTTCGGCGTGTTCCAGTCATTTCAGAATGCCTGCATGAATAACGATATTTTGTACACCGTTCTGCTCCCGGTAAAAAAGACGGACGCTGTGAGAGCAAAATACGGATTTACCATCCTGATCCAGATGATCAGCTTTCTGCTTACGGTGATCCTGACAATTCTGCGCATGACAGTGCTGGCAGACGCTGCGCCATACACCCATAATGCGATGATGAATGCAAACCAGTTCTTCCTAGCCGGAAATCTTCTGGTATTTGCGCTGTTTAACTGGCTGTTTCTCGGTGGATTTTTCAAGACCGCCTATAAATGCGGCAAGCCGTTCCTGCTTTTTGCAATCGGCTCATTTGTACTGATCGCGCTCGCGGAGACGCTGCATCATATTCAGGGCTTGGAGTTTTTAAACGACACTGATACAATGGGCGATAGCAGGCAGTGGCTGTTCTTGGCGGTTGCGCTCGTCGTGTACATTTTGGTATCCGCGCTGTCCTGCAAGGCATCCATAAAAAGATTCGCAGCAGTAGATTTGTAGGGACGTTCCCTGTGTCGATGGGCGTTGTGCTGACAGACAGCCCATAAAAAACTCTCCTTTTGTTTACACCATGATTGTGTCCATAATCATCTGAATGGTATTGCAGGTATCATCAAAGGAAATGTCCTTTGCGTATTCATACTCGCGGCTGTATTTCTCCCACAGCTTGCGGAGAGTATCGCTTTCGCGGATTTCTTTCATAATCTCCGGGTAGTCTGTCAGGATCATGCCGCTGCCGCGTTTCTGTGCCGTCCGTTCTAGCGCCTGCCGTAGAGTTGCTTTGTCGCATTCCGTGCCGCGCAATGCGTATAGGATATGTATGTCGTAATAATCTCTTGGACGGGTATTCGCAATATTGCGGGCCAGCACAGTTTCCAGCTTTTCCGCCAGCACAGTTTCAAGGTTGTAGGCAAGAATACTGAGCGTGCGGTCATCGAACAGCAGCGAGGTGTGTCCAGCCCTACAATGGAGGAAATCAGAAATCCACCTTTGAGGATAAAATTGCTTTTATAGGGCGAGAGCGAAATTCGTTCCAGTAGCCGTTCGAGCATATAGTTCTGCATGACGAGCTGCGCCGAGATATGCTTTTCTGCTGCTTTGTTCTTGATATAGGCTTTCAGTTGCATTGGATTTTTGGTAATCATAGTAAAACCTCCATGTAGCGTTGCATTTTGGGCTTTACGCGAAGTTGGTCTGCATACAGCATCAGTTTGTGAAGGTTCTTGTCCTTGGACGCTGCATAGCGTTTCATAGCTTCTCCGACAATTTGTACATCACTACCACTGCCGCGCAGAATGTCACACAGTGTTCGTTCTAAATCGTAAATACGAATTGGATTGCCAGAGGGGGATTTAACTTCAATTCTGCCGAACTCGTAGTTCTCCGGCACAACCCGCTTGACAATTAGATTTTCTTGCTTCAAGGATGGGGCATTGTAGCCTTTGGGAAAGGTCATTGTATATTTCGCTGGGGTACGGTCTGAATATCCCAGTAGATACAGAGCAGTATCGTGCGAGTAAATTCCGCGTCCATACTTGCGCTGCAAGAGGTAGAAATCGTCTTCCCATGCGCTACTTTGCACATACAAGCCGCGCCCAAAGCGATATATCTCACCGTCCTTGACAAACTCCTGTAAAATGCTGCGGTGCAGTCCAGCTTCTGATACCTGCGCTGCGGTGATCGTGCCGTCCGCCGATGCTTGCAGCAGTTCTTCAATTTTCTCCTTGGCTTTCATTCTTCTCACCTCATTCGACAGTCACACATTATATTGTATGAAAATGATGTGTGACTGTCAAGCACTCCGAAAAGAATACCCATTTAAGAAGCTTCAATTATACAAAAATAAAATCGAACATATGTTTGCATTTATAATATCACGACAATCATAGATTTTCAATAGGTTATTTTATAAAATTACATCATTGGTCAGATGGGGTTGTCTTGTACAATGGAAAAACTTTGAAAAATCATTGGAATGCATACTTTAAACCATTCGTCCCCACTTTCCGGGCGCCATATCGTAATACTTGCGGAAAAGCTCGCAGAAATAGCTGGTATTTGAAAAACCGCATGCATACGCGATCTCTGTAATGGACATTGCCGTGTTTCTCAGAAGAAAAGTAGACTTTTCCAGACGATACCGGTTCAGATACAGCATGGGCGAAGCATTTAGGTATTTTTGAAAAAGTAAGGTACACTTTGTTTTGCAGCAGCAGCCGGCAGCCGAGATATCTTTGAGCAGGATCTTGTTTGGATAATTTTTCTGCACATACCCGATCATGGCGGTCAGCGTCAGGATATCCTCGGCATTTTTATCATAATCCGGGAAAAAGTCCATATTTTCAGAAAGCAACCGGAAGATGTGAACGGCTTTCTCAAGGATAATAAACGGCTGTATTTCATCTATATTATTTTCGTAGAGCACTTCAAGATCACGAAGGATAGCATTCTGCCATTGGATAGCAGGCACCAGCTTCTGATAAGGAAAATGCATATTCTGGATCAGTGGATTTAAGCAATTCTCTACAAAATACGGATTGGCGGAAAGCAGCAGCGGGGATAGCAGAATGCAGATAAAAATGCATTCGTTATGCGCATCGGAATAGCCATAATGAAAGCAGCGGCTATTTACAAAAATTCCCTCGCCAGCCTGCAGGGACAGCTTCTGACCATTGACATCATAAGACATCTGCCCCTCTAAGATCAGAATAAATTCAAGGTCGTCATGCCAGTGGCTGACCGCACGAAAATCAGGATAGTTTGAGAGCTGTCCTCTTTTTATATATGCAGGAAAAACCGGATTGTTATAAGCAACATTTTCGGATAGATCTGAATTTAAAACACTTCCTTGACATACTTCCATCAAATTTACCTCGATTGCGAACGATTGTTATATTATTATCGCGGATTGTGGTATAAAAATCAATTAAAATTGTATATTTTGAAATCGTGCACAGAGAGGAACAAATTGCAGATGAAAGATGATTTTAGGAGCAGGATCTTAAGGCTTACGCTGCAGATCACCTTTGTTTTTAATCTGATCCTGACCGCGCTCACGATCGGGGAGAATATGTTTGTTGCACAGTATTACGGCAGGAAAGATTTTGACGGAGTACGGACATCGGCAGGGCTTGTACTAAAATATGCATTACCGGCAATATAAATGGTTAAAAAATTTAACAGAAACGGAGAATTAGAACATGGATATGAAAAAAAGAAGAGATATGCAGCTTGCCTATATTGCAGATGAATCAGTCATGGAAGAACAGGCTAGGTGCAGAAAGATCCTGCAAAAGCTTAATTTTGCCGACCGTTCAGACTTTGACAAAATTGCAGAGATCGCAAAAGAGCTTTTGGGAAAATCGGAAGGTGCGTGCATCAATCCTCCTTTTTACTGCGACTATGGTTCACATATTGAGGTAGGCAGGAATTTTTTCGCAAACTATAACTGCTCGATCATAGATGTGGCAAAAGTAAAAATCGGCGATAATTGCCAGATGGCTCCCAATGTGTCTATTTATATGGCAGGACATCCGGTTTATCCGAAGCTGTCGCGGGGACGTTCCTTTTGACACACGGAGTGCCCATTGGCTTGCTCCATTTACATAGAACGGGTGACGTGCTTAACACACGCATATCACCCGTTCTTGCTGTTACTTATTTTCCCTAGTGCGATAGCAGTGCATAAACCTGCTCGGCATCAAAGGTGACAGACGGCACCTTGTCGACCTCAATCTGGTAAAGCGCATTTGCCGCCATGTGCTCGGCAGCCTGCTCCAAGTCGCGGATACCGGAGGTATTTTTGTGCATCTCGATCACCGCGTCAAGCCCGTCCTCCGTCACGATGCACTCGCCGTCATGCAGACCGAGGCGCTTTAGTACCTTCGGAAGTGCAAACTGCGAGAAGATGATCTTTTTCTCCTCCGGCGTGTAGTCCGGAAGCTCGATCACCGCAAAACGAGACATCAAAGGTGCGCTGATCTGGCTCTTATCGTTGGCGGTGGCAATCGGATAGACACCAACCGTCGGAATCATACACTCCATGTAATTGTCCGTAAAACCAAGATTGTCAAGCAATGTCAGCAGAACGTCCGCCGGATTGCCATTGCCTTTGCCGGAGTTCGCCTTGTCCAGCTCGTTGATGATGAATACGAGGTTGGAGGAAGCCGCAACGGAAAAGGCCTCCATGATAATTCCAGGCTTGGCATTAGAGTAGATGCGGGAGCTTCCGGTTAACTGTTCCGGGTCATTGATCGAACTCATATCAAGCGTCGTCCACGGAAGTTTAAGGATACGTGCCACCGCGTAAGCGATCTGGGACTTTCCTGTTCCGGCAGGACCGACTAAAAGCAGACCGTATGCAGGTAGTGTGTGCGTGCGGTTGATCTGGATGATCGTCTCCATGATACGCTGTTTTACACGCTCCATGCCGTACAGTTCTTCATCGAGAATGCGGCGCGCTTCCACCGGATCAATCGATTCAAAATAGTTATTTTTCCACTGGATATTCATCATGATGGACAGGGCACGCTGCGCGTGGCGGCGCTCCTCCGCGGTAACCTCATGCGAGCGGGCAACTGCCAGATTTCTCCTGGACCAGAGGCGGATGTTATCCGGCATCGTCCGTCCGGCGCAATTCATAAAATCCGTGATGCTCTGCAGGCTGGTAAGCTTCATCTCATCGCCTGTCTCGTCCTGCTCCTCGTCCTCCGCTTCCTCGGAAGGCGCATTGCTTGCGAGAAGCCGCTCAATCATAAACTGCAAAAATCCATCCTCTGCTGAGAGCTTGCTTCCACCACCGAAGGCAGTCTCACGGATCTTGTATACTGCATACCCATCCGGGCGGTTCTCGCCGGACAGGCGAACCTTGATATGATTCTCCCCCAGCCAGCGCAGCAGGCTGGTAAAACGTGCATCAATCTTTACAATATCCGCACTGACCGTTCCATTATCGGTGTCGAACTCAAACGAAGTCCGCTTCACCGGATTCGTAAACACACCGCAGGAATGATGCAGAAAGCTCTGCGAACTATTCTCCAGCACCATGATCGGGTGCTCCGCGGACGGACTCGACTCATTTGACGCAAATACCGTATAAGTGCAGACACTTGCCTGCTTACTATCCGCTCCGTTAAAATCAAAAACTGGCATAAAAAACTCCTCTCTATCAAATCAGATTGTGACCGGGTAGCTGTGAAACACAGCACATCCCGTTGGCAAAATATAATTTTTGAACTTTGTTCTTTATAAAAAAGCGATTCCACAAAAATTGTAGAAATTCTTTCAAACGCCCCGCCGGTGATAGGGTTGTGTCTTATATTGGCTTTGACACTCCCGCCCGGCTGTTGAATTAGAATTTCACAATTTGCCGTGGTGCTTTTTTCATAAAGGATAAAGAGAAAAAGTATTTTGCCAGCGGGAAATAATATGTTCCACCCCTGCCCGATAAAGTGTTACAGACTGAGCTTATTCTAGTTTAAACTTGCCAACCTCCGCAGCGAGTTTTTCCGCAACATCATTGTTGTCGGTCGCCTGACTCTGGATGTCACCGACACTTCCGGTAATCTCGACAGAGGACTCGGACACACTGCTGATACCCTTGGCGCTCTCCTCAACAGCGATATTAACAGAAGAAATGGACTCGCGGATGCCATCCATCGTGTGGCGCAGCTCCTCGGAAGTCTGTGAAAACTGCTTCATCATCCGATTCATCACATCAGCATCCTTCGCGTACTCCTCGCTCATATCAACCAGTCCGGTGTAGCCGCCAACAGTGGTCTCCTTCGTAAAGGCGATCATGTGCTCCGCCTCAGCAGCAAGCCCGTTGACCGCGGAAATCACCTCGGCGCTGACAGCCCGGATTTTTTCAGCCGCATCGGCAGAATTACCGGCAAGCTTGCCGATTTCGTCAGCGACAACCGCAAAGCCCCTTCCGGCCTCGCCTGCGCGGGCAGCCTCAATACTCGCATTCAGGGCGAGCAGATTGGTCTGTTCGGTAATCTCTATGATGTTGGCAGTCAACACGGAAATCTGCTCCACTGCCTTAGACTTTTCAATCTTGTCACGCAGGCTTGAGGAAATCTCCTCGGTCTGTGCATTTGCCTGCTGCTGCTTAGCAAGAGCATCCGTTTTGGAGGCAGAAGCGCGTCCCTCCATATCCTCGGAGGAAGTCCTGCCGCTATCCGCATTCTGGGCGATATTTTCCACGGAAGTATACACGTCCTCAACTGCGGAAGTAATCTGATTTAAGGAAGCGGTTGTCTCCTCCATCGCGGCGCTCATTTCCTGCATTGTTGCAGACACGGACATGATGCTGGCGTCGGCAGAGTTGAGATGGTCGACCATCTTCTGTGAGGAATTCATAAGACGGGAAGAACCGGAAGAAATTCCCTGCATGATCGAGCGTATATATTCCAACAGGTCATTGACATTCCGGGCAATCAGTTCAGCCTCATCGCCGGTATGCACATCCAGCTTCTGAGTCAGGTCACCCTCATTATGTACCAGCTCGTAGATTTTATCATTTACCTTTACCAGGCTGCGTGTAATGGCGCTCACGATTAAGAGCAGAAGAAGGATTGCAATAACCAGACAGATTCCGCCAATCTCGAACGTGCGGTCAACCGCAAGCTGCAGCGCATCCGTAATAGAGCTCGCATCATAATCGCAGCCAAGCACTGCAATAACGGTGCCGGCAGCATCGACAACCGGCTTATACACAGTGATCAGGTCGCCATCTTCAGAGGAATCAATATAATCCTGAATGTATTCCTCACCGCCAAATACGGAAGCAAATTCATCGTAGGAGGTAGAAAAAATATCACCCGGCTTTGCCGGATCATTCTCATCGGAATCGATACCATAATATACATTGGTTCCATCGGTATAGAGCGTATACAGATAAGCAATGCCATAGGTATGCTGCTTTTCCCGCAGATTGGTCAGAAATCTTTGGTAGTTGTCAGTTGTCTCGAATCCGGGAGAAGATTGTCTGGAAATGCTGGCATCAAGGGATTGAGCGGTGACGGTCGCAGCAAGGTCAGCCTCCTCCACACCCATGCGGATCATATTTTCCTTGAGCCGCGTATAGGAATTGTAGCCCATCAGCATACATACAAAAACGATAATTATAATAGAAGGAAGAAGAATCTTTGTACGGATGTTCATCCTCCTCGTGTGCAGCTTGTGTTTCTTCATATATTATTGTCCTCCGGTTAGTATTCACTTATTCGCGCATAAGTATAGCACCTTAGGACTATTTTTGGCAATCTGTTTATGGGTTAATTATATTAAGAAAAATTCCCGCTGGCACTGTCACAGCACCGGCGGGAGGAGGATGAAGTTAGAAAGATATATGTAAAACCCAAAAGGGTTAGTTGTTAGACGGAGCTGACAGACCCACAATACATTCATAAATCAACAGCCCCTTTGTAATTACAGATTTATCATAACGGATAGATATGTCAAAAGTATGTATGAATTCCTAAAAAATTAAAAAGATTCTTATGAAAAAATGAATTTTGCAGCAAAGAGTGTCTTGAAAAAGAATCTGCAAGAAGTTAAGGTTATGTTAAGGAAAAGCAGGAAATCCGCTAAGACTCGCATGTTATGATAGCACCATCAAAGATAACACAGCGACTTGAAAGAGGAGGACAAATATATGTGGACAAGAGCTGAACTGAAGGAAAAAGGCAAGATGGCCTTTAAACGTAATTATTGGAAGACGGTGCTGATAAGTTTCATCATGGCGCTGCTGGTCGGAGGGGCAGGAGGCGCCGGAGGTGGATATGGTTCCCGGAATGAAGTCCGCACGGTAGTGGACGTGGACGGAACGGGAGCAGATGTGCCGGATGACGTGGACACCAGATTGGACGGAATCGAGGACGACGGATTTTTTGTAGATGGCATGAGCAAAGGACAGATGGTATTGTTTATCGCAGTCATCGCTGTTATTGTATTGATATTCGTTGCGATTGTACTTGCAATCGTCATTGCGGTCGAGGCATTGCTTATCAATCCGATCGAAGTAGGAATGCGCCGTTTCTTCTATCTGAACCTGAACTCAAAAGCAGAAGCAAAGGAAATCGCATACGCATTTGACAGCAATTACAAGAACATTGCAAAGACCATGTTCTTCCGGGATCTCTCTATCGTTTTGTGGTCATTGCTTTTGATCATTCCTGGTATTGTAAAAGCCTATGAGTACCGGATGGTGATGTATCTTCTTGCAGAGAATCCGGATCTTTCCAAGGATGAGGCACTTGCAATCAGCCGCCAGATGATGGACGGACAAAAATGGAAAGCATTCGTGCTTGATCTGTCATTTATCGGATGGAGACTGCTCAGCGTGATCACTCTCGGAATTTTGAATATCTTTTATGTCAGCCCATACAAGAACATGACAGATGCTGCGCTGTATGAAGCCTTAAAGAATAACGGAGCAGCTGCTTATATTCCACAGGAGGAATAAAAATGGGATACACGATATTGGTTGCGGATGATGAAGCAGAGATCCGGGATCTGCTGCGGCTGTATCTGGAGAACGCCGGATATGAGATCGTTGAAGCAGAAGACGGAAAACAGGCATTGGAGATCCTGCACCGCACAAAAGTTGATTTGTGCATATTGGATATTATGATGCCGCAGAAGGATGGATATCATGTGCTGCGCGAACTACGCGGCGAGAGCAACATCCCAGTTATCATTCTGTCGGCGAAGGATGCGGATTCCGAAAAAATCCTCGGGCTGAACCTCGGCGCGGACGATTACCTGACGAAGCCGTTTAATCCGTTAGAAGCGGTTGCTCGTGTCAGCTCAAACATCCGCAGATTCTATGCGCTCGGAACAGGCAGCGGAGGAGTCAGGCAGACGGTGACGGTAAATGATCTCACGTTGGATAAGGATGCCTGCACCCTCCGGAAGGGGAGTGAAATCATTGAACTGACCTCGGTAGAATACCGGATCATGGAATTATTTATGGAGCATCCGGGCAAGGTATATACGAAGCAGCAGTTGTACGAATATGGCTGGGGCGAGGAATATATCATTGCGGACAACAATATCATGGTATGTATCAGCAAGCTGCGGGCGAAGCTCGATGAGGATCCGTCCCGCTATATCAAGACGATCCGTGGGCTTGGCTACCGGCTGGAGAAATAAATGGACAATGAGAAACAAAAGAATGAAATAACAGAACTCCGGGGATTCCTGATCAAGAATTTCCTGATAATCCTCGCTGTGGTAAGTGTTGCGGAATATCTGGCGATACAGCTGATAAATATGCTGTTTCTTCCGGTGTTTGAGTATTTTTTCGCCGGAAAGATCAATTGGAGCGGGAGGCTTAGCCTCTCGCAGCTTTTGTTATATCTGATCATCCTTCTGGCAGAGCTTCTGCTTGCTGCGGTGGGGAGCACACTTCCGGGAGTGCTGCAGACAATGAGCCTTAATCTGATCAGCTCTATCGAGAAGGCGGGCCGCGGCTACATACCGGATATGGGGCAGAACACATTTGCACAGTTAAACAGCCGGGAGAGCCTGATATTGTTTGCGACCGTAGTGGTCGTTTTTGCGCTGCTCATCCTCCCATATGCAATCGGCGCGGTCTGGTATGCACGCATCACAACGAAAAAGGTGCGTGAGCTCCGCGAGAAGAGGGAGGCATTGCAACAGGAATACGATCGCAGAAGAAACCTTATGCTGTCAGATATTGCACATGATCTGCGCACACCGATCACAACAGTCGCGGGGTATGCAAAAGCTCTGTCAGATGGAATGGTGACCGATCCCAAGAAAGTGCAGACCTATCTGGATGCCATTCAGGCAAAATCAGCCCGCATGGAAGAGCTGATACAGCTGTTGTTTGAATACGTTAAGATCAGCAGCGAGGGCTTCACACTCGACCGCAAGCCGGCGGATCTCGCCGAGCTGGTGCGCAAGAATGCCGCACTGATCTATGCGGACGTTGAGTCCGGCGGAATGGAACTGGAGGCTGATATCCCGGAGGAGCCACATATGGAAAACATCGATGAGGTGCAGTTTGGGCGTGCACTTGCGAATCTGCTCAACAATGCGCTGCGGCACAACAGTGCCGGAGCACGGATCCTACTGTCACTTCATATAGAAGAAAAAAATGTCCGGATCATTGTGGCAGACACAGGAGAGAAAATCGCGCCGGAGCTGGTGGCGCATTTGTTTGAGCCGTTTGTCATGGGAGATGAGTCGCGAAGCTCGAAAGGCGGAAGCGGGCTAGGGCTTTCCATTGCAAGCCAGATCATGCAGATGCATGGGTGGACACTTTCCTATTCCGAGGACATCCCGGACTACTCGAAGGGCTTCGTTATAGAATGTCCCCGCAGCCACACCGCAATACAGCTGGAACCCGCGGCAGCAAAGGCATGAGGCAGAATATTGACTGAAATAACAAAATAAGGTAGTTTATTTTGCGGATAATATGCTTGTGGTTTATCCGGGAATCGGGTAGAATAAAGCAAAAGGTAACGTAGTTGTTATGCAGAAAGGGGGATTTTTTATGCATAAGCTGTTGATGGCGGGATTTTTGTCCGGCATGGATGCCTGCATTCTGGTATGGCTGATCCTGATCATCCTGTTTATCGTTGGAGAGCTCGCAACGGTTGGACTGACATCCATATGGTTTGCTGTAGGAGCACTTGTTGCACTGATCAGTGCATTTTTCGGTGCACCGTTTGGACTTCAGATTGTGCTGTTCATAGCAGTGTCCTTGATCGCGCTTGCCGCAACACGACCACTTGCCAACAAATTCATCAATCGCAAGGTCCAGAGCACCAATGCGCAGAGCCTCATTGGCCAGGAGATCCGTATCAAGAAGCAGGTCAGCAATATTGACCAGACCGGTATGGCGGTCGTACAGGGACAGGAATGGACGGTACGGTCGGCAGATGATGATGTAATCATTGCGCAGGGTGAACTTGCGCGGATAAAAAGCATCAGCGGAGTTAAGCTGATTGTTGAAAAAATTAATTAACATTTTAAGGAGGATTTAAAAATGGGACCACTTGTTGCACTTGTAATCATTGTACTTATTTTACTGATCATCATTGCAAATTGTATCAAAATTGTTCCGCAGGCACATGCAATGGTAATCGAGCGATTGGGAGGATACCTTACGACCTGGTCAGTAGGACTTCACTTCAAGGTGCCGTTCATTGACCGCATTGCCAAGAGAGTTCTTTTGAAAGAGCAGGTAGTAGACTTCCCGCCGCAGCCGGTTATTACAAAAGATAACGTAACCATGCAGATTGATACCGTTGTATATTATCAGATCACCGACCCGAAGCTCTATGCATATGGTGTTGAGAATCCGATCATGGCAATCGAGAACCTGACAGCTACCACACTTCGTAATATCATCGGTGACCTCGAACTTGACGAGACACTTACCTCGCGTGAGACCATCAACACCAAGATGCGAGCAACCCTCGATGTTGCAACTGACCCTTGGGGAATCAAGGTCAACCGTGTAGAGCTTAAGAATATCATTCCGCCAAAGGCAATCCAGGATGCAATGGAGAAGCAGATGAAGGCAGAGCGTGAACGCCGTGAAGCTATTCTTCGTGCGGAAGGTGAGAAGAAATCTACCATTCTTGTTGCAGAAGGTAACAAAGAGTCCGCAATTCTTGACGCAGAGGCAGAGAAACAGGCTGCTATCCTCCGTGCAGAGGCAAAGAAGGAGGCAACCGTCAAGGAAGCAGAAGGTCAGGCAGAAGCTATCCTTAAGATCCAGCAGGCAAATGCAGATGGTCTGCGCATGTTAAAGGAGGCAGCTCCGGATGATGCGGTTCTTCAGCTAAAGAGCTTAGAGGCATTTGCAAAGGCAGCAGACGGAAAGGCTACCAAGATCATCATTCCGTCCGAGATCCAGGGAATTGCAGGTCTTACCAAGTCCATCGTAGAAGTTGGAAAAGAGAACTAAAACCCGCCAGGGCGAATAATAGATATAGTATCAATGGTACAAAGGCTACCCCAATTATTGTGGGTAGCCTTTTTCTTATAAAAATGGTATACTAATAGAGATTATACCATTAGGGGATAATGATTGCACATAACAGCTCAAAGAGGTGTAAGCATGAAAAAAAATATTCGATTTCGCGGGAAGCTGCGGAGTTATTTATATGGACCATTGATTCTTACCGCCGTACTTGCGGTCTTAAACATTCCGGCATATATGTGTGATGTCAGAAGCGGAGCAATGTTTACCGGATTTACGGTTTTGTATTTTGCACTTGAGGTGTTCACCTACTACTATACAAAGCCGAGGCTGGTCAACGAGATCATCAATTTTGCAACGCAGTATGCGACCGTACAGAAGCGGCTGCTGAACGAGTTTGAGATTCCGTATGCACTTTTGGATTACAGCGGCAAGCTGCTGTGGATGAATGAACAGTTCACGCTGCTGACCGGGGTAGGGCGAAGTTACCACAAATCAATTACGACACTTTTCCCGAGTATCACGCGTGAGTTTATACTTAAGAATGAACATGCGCAGGATGTCTATGTTGAGATCGGGGAGAGGAGATTCCGTATTTCGTTAAACCGCATTTATTTTGATGCGATTGCAGGCGACAGCAAGCTCATGGATATCGAGAGCTCCGAGGAATTTCTGACTGCGTTTTATCTGTTTGACGAGACGCTTCTGAACAAATACATGGTTGAGAACCAGGAGCAGAAGCTGGTTACAGCGCTGGTTTACATTGATAATTTCGAGGAAGCATTAAACAGTATCGAGGATGTCAAGCGCTCTCTTCTCATCGCTCTTATTGACCGCCGCGTCAACCAGTATTTCGCGGAGCGCGACGCATTGGTGCGTAAGACCGAGAAGGACAAGTACTTTGTTGTATTTAAACAGAAATACCTGTCACAGCTTGAGGAGGACAAGTTCAAGCTTCTCGAGGATGTCAAGAATGTCAAGGTCGGTAACGAGATGGCGATCACCTTGAGTATCGGAATCGGTATCAACGGTGCGACATACAACCAGAGCTATGAAAATGCAAGAACAGCGATCGACCTTGCACTCGGACGAGGCGGCGATCAGGTTGTTATCAAGAACGGTGAGGAGATCACCTATTATGGCGGCAAGACGAAGCTCGTCGAGCGCAATACCCGTGTCAAGGCACGTGTTAAGGCCCACGCACTCCGGGAGATCATCGAGAGCCGCGAGAATGTCCTTATCATGGGACACAAGATTACCGACGTGGATGCGCTTGGCGCAGGCATCGGTATTTACTGTGCGGCACATGTGCTCGGGAAAAAGGCACAGATTGTTGTAAATAATCCAAGCAGCGGAATCCGCCCACTGATGGAGATGTTTTCCGTGGAGGCGGGGTATCCGGAGGATATGTTTATCGACAGCGAGCAGGCGCGCCAGATGGTAGGACGCAATACGCTTGTCATGGTAGTGGATACGAACCGGCCAAGTTCCACCGAATGTCCGGAACTTTTGCAGAAAGCTGACACAGTCGTTGTGTTTGACCACCACAGACAAGGCGGCGAGACAATTGAGAACCCGGCGCTTTCCTATATTGAGCCGTATGCATCGAGCGCGTGTGAGATGGTTGCGGAGGTGCTGCAGTATTTCCAGGACGGCATGAAGTTAGAGCCTTGCGAGGCGGACTGCATGTATGCCGGTATTTTGATCGACACGAACAACTTTATGACCAAATCCGGTGTGCGTACCTTTGAAGCAGCTGCTTACTTAAAGCGGTCCGGCGCAGAGACAACGCGTGTGCGCAAGATGCTCCGCAATGATATGGAAGCATCCAAGGCAAAGGCTGAAGTGATACGTCATGCAGAGGTATACCGCAGCGCATTTGCAATTTCAGTCTGTCCGTCGGAGGATATTGAGAATCCAACGATCATCGGAGCACAGGCGGCCAACGAGCTGCTCAACATTTCCGGTATCCGCGCATCCTTCGTACTGACGGAGTACATGGGAAAGATTTATATAAGCTCACGATCTATTGACGAGATCAACGTTCAGCTCATCATGGAGCGTCTCGGCGGCGGCGGACATTTCAACATGGCTGCAACACAGCTTAAGGATTGTACCATTTCCGAGGCAAAGCATATGCTCTGCAATACGATCGATGAGATGTTAAAAGAAGGAGACATAGAAGCATGAAGATAATTTTATTACAAGATGTTAAAGCATTAGGAAAAAAAGGACAGATCGTTGAGGTAAGTGACGGCTATGCAAGAAACGCCATTCTTCCGAAGAAGCTCGGCGTCGAAGCAACAAACAAGAACTTAAACGATCTGAAGCTGCAGAACCAGCACGCAGATAAAGTGGCAGCAGAGAATCTTGCAGGCGCAAGGGAACTTGCCAAGACGATCGAGACCAAGAAGGTTGTTGTAAAGATCAAGACCGGAGAGGGCGGCAAGGTATTTGGCTCCGTATCCACGAAGGAGATCGCAGAAGCCGCTAAGGAGCAGACCGGACTCGAACTTGACAAGAAGAAAATGCAGCTTCCGGAAGCAATCAAGACACTTGGTACATATGAGGTGCCGGTAAAGCTTCATCCACAGGTAACAGCTAAGTTGTCCGTACAGGTTGTCGGAGAATAGGGGGCATCCACTTGGAGGAAACATTAATCAAGCGGATCATGCCAAACAGCCTTGAAGCAGAGCAGTCGGTCATCGGTTCCATGATCATGGACAAGGATGCAATTGTATCTGCCAGCGAAGTCCTGATCAAAGATGATTTCTATCATCAGCAGTACGGAATCCTTTTTGAATCCATGGTCGAACTCCATGAGAGCGGGCAGCCGGTCGATCTGGTCACCTTACAGAACAAGCTGAAGGAGAAGGATGTCCCGAAGGAGATCTCAAGCCTTGAGTTTGTGCGCGACCTTGTGACATCGGTTCCAACATCCGCAAACGTCAAATACTATGCAAATATCGTAAAAGAAAATTCCATGAAGCGGAAGCTGATCCGTGTGACTGAGAACATCGAGAATGAATGTTACGCGGGCAAGGAATCCTTGGAAGTGGTCATGGATAAGACAGAGCATGATATATTTGCTCTTCTGTCAAGCCGCACCAGCGGGGAATTTGTGCCGATCCGCCAGGTCGTTATGAATGCCCTTGAGAAGATTGAGAAGGCATCCAAGCAGAAGGGAACCGTAACCGGTGTCCCGACAGGATTTCTGGACCTTGACCGTCAGACCGCAGGCATGCAGCCATCCGATCTGATCCTCGTCGCAGCGCGTCCTTCCATGGGTAAGACCGCGTTCGTTTTGAATATCGCACAGCACGTTGCCTTCCGTGAGCACATGTGCGTTGCCATTTTCTCTTTGGAAATGTCAAAAGAACAGCTCGTAAACCGAATGTTCTCCCTCGAATCCAAAGTAGATGCGCAGGCACTCCGTACCGGTAATCTTTCCGATGCAGATTGGGAGAAGCTGGTAGAGGGAGCCGGAATCATCGGTGAATCCGATCTGATCATCGACGACACGCCGGGTATCTCCATCTCCGAGCTTCGCAGCAAGTGCAGAAAATATAAGCTGGAACATGACTTGAAGCTCATCATCATTGACTACCTACAGTTGATGAGCGGCAGCGGCGGAAAGTCCAGCGAGTCACGTCAGCAGGAAATTTCTGATATTTCACGATCCCTTAAGGCATTGGCGCGTGAGCTTAGCGTACCGGTTGTTGCACTGTCCCAGCTCTCACGAGCCGTAGAGCAACGTCCGGATCACCGCCCGATGCTTTCCGACCTCCGAGAGTCCGGAGCGATCGAGCAGGATGCCGACGTCGTGATGTTCATCTACCGTGACGACTACTACAACAAGGACACCGACCTAAAGGGCATCTCCGAGATCATCGTCGCTAAACAGCGTAACGGTCCTGTCGGAACGATCCAGCTCGCATGGCTGGCAGAATACACGAAGTTTGCAAATCTGGAGCATTAAGCTATCGCGGAAAGCAAAAGAGGATAAATCATAAAACGGTCTGCTTCGGCAGACCGTTTTCGCGTATTGTTATGCGTATTATTAAATATGTTCTCGCGTGTGTTCTTAAGCATATCTTGTTCGTGGCCCTAAGCACACTCTTATGCGCACTCTCCGACACTCCCGGCATCCCTTTTTGTAATGGCTACGGCGTAATTTGCCTAATAACCATTACAGCTTATAGTCTATATGTGATGGCTGAGACGGAAAATGTCCAATAGCCATCACATCTTATGCTTTATGTGTGATGGTTGAGACAAAAAATGTTCCATAACCATCACATTTTATGGTTTATATATGATGGCTGAGGCAAAAAATGTCCCATAGCCATTACAATTTATGACTTATATGTGATGGTTGACGCGAAAAATACTTCATAGCCATTACAATTTATGACTTGTATATGATGGCTGAGGCAAAAAATGCTCCATAGCCATTACGTTCTATAATTTATATGTAATGGCTATTGCAAGAAATGTCAGATAACCATCACGCTTTGTGTCTTATTAAGTAGGGAGACGCAACAGATCCCCAACACCCATCATATTTTATCCCTTATATGTAGTTGGATTTGACACTACCAATTGCCGAACGAAGAAAGTAAAATAAAAAAGTTATCTGCGGACACCGCAAAAATGCGCGGGCAGAGGCTCGCCAAGAAGCTCCGAAAATTATATGAGGAAGGAATAACGACATGGATATGAGTTGGCAGGCTATTGCACCAGAGAGGGTGCTCTTTTTGTCGAAATAACACGATGAAAAACGTTTGAAAGGGCTTGTCCCATTGTTTATAATGAAAGGGAAGCAGATGGAAGTATGGCGCCTGCATCCCGGCGGGCGGTACACGAAAAGGAGGTTTCATATCGTGGAAAAGGTACGTTACATGATCTCCGATGCCGCGCAGATCGCTGGCGTGGAGTCACATGTGTTACGTTACTGGGAGGATGAATTGGAGCTTACAGTTCCGAGAAATGAACTGGGGCACCGATACTATACACGGGAGAACATACAACAATTTCAAAAGATCAAGGAATTAAAGGAGCAGGGATACCAGCTGAAGGCAATTCGGATGATCCTGCACGGGCAGGAGCCGGAGGCAGCGCTTGCGCCTGCGGGTAATCAGCAGACGACGCTTTCCGCGGAGGAGCGCATGGATCAGTTCCGGGAGTTGATGAGCGATATTGTGGGACATGCGATCGCACAGAACAACGAGGAGCTTAGCCAGACCATCGGGCAGGAAGTGCAGGAGCGCGTCCTAAAGGAAATGGATTACCTCATGCGTGAGCAGGAGGATGCCGCAGAGGAGCGGTTTAAGAAGCTGGATGCTGCGATACGCGGCAGCGTACATAAAAAGCGTTCCTTCTTTGCGAAGGAGAAGGCTGCAAAAGCGCCGAAAGAAAAGAAAAAGCCTGCAAAGCTGCAGACCACATAAAAAAGACCGGAGCCTGTATCATACAGGTTCCGGTCTTTTTAGTTCTCTATCGAGAAATGTACAAGGTGCAAATTAACCCTCGTTGATTGCTCCGGTAGGGCAAACACCAGCGCAGGTTCCGCAGCTTACGCATGCATCTGCATCAATTTCGTACTGAGAAGCTCCGGCGCTGATAGCACCTACTGGACACTCGCCAGCGCAAGTTCCACAGCTTACGCAAGAATCAGTAATAACGTATGCCATAATAAATTCCTCCTTGTAAAATAATGATCATTATTCGCCACAATCGGCTTAGCATGTATTTTAGACTAAAAAGATATGCCATTCAAGTAGGCGCATGTTTTTATTTAGGCACAATGCCGATTGTATTTATTTAAAAACAATGGTTTATTGTGCAAATAGGGTATGTTGCGAGCTTCATGTGAAAGAATATTACCAAGGTTTGGAACAAGAAAAAACAAACGAACGGGGATTCGCGTTATGCTCGCTTTGTAACTATATCCTAGTGTACATGGTTCCTTTTCTTAACTGATGTTCTGCCATTTCTTGACAATAAAGTTTTTTGTATTATATAATAATACGAATATTGCATATTATGGGAATTAAAAACAAAGAAGGCATTTTATGACAGAGGAAGAAAGAAAAAGAAAGAGACAGGAATCCACCCGCGCGCGCAAGCGGCAGATCCACCGCAGGGTGTGCCTGTTGATCCTTATTATAATATTGGCAGCCGCAGGGATCGTGTATCTGGTGTTTTCAAGCAAGAAGCAGATCAAAGACCATGTGGCGATCGAGGCGGGAAGTGCCATCGCGCTTGCCGACTTTCTGGTGTCACCGGACACACAGGCGGCATTTGTTACGGACATTACACAGATTGATACAGCGGTGCCGGGGCAGTATGCGGTAACGCTCAAAGCAGGAAGAAAAGAATACACGGCAACACTTACGATCGCCGATACGGTTGCACCGGCAGCGGAGGCTGTCCCGGTTACGATCTTTTCCGGGGACGAGCTGAGCGCGGCGGATTGTGTGACGGATATTACCGATGTGACCGCAGTTACGGCAGCATTTGAGAGCGAGCCGGATCTGGTCAGCGCAGGTGAGAAAAATGCCACCATTATCCTTACCGATATGGGCGGCAACCAGACGAAGATTTCTACAACGATCACAGTACTCACTGATACAACAGCTCCGGTCATCGAGGGTGCGAAGGACATTGAGGCATTTGTGGGAGATACCATAAGCTATAAGACGGATGTCACGGTAACGGACGATTACGATGAGAATCCGTCCCTAGCCATTGACAACAGCCAGGTTGATCTGACGCAGGCAGGCGTGTACGATGTGACCTATACGGCGACCGATGCAGCCGGCAACAGTTCATCTGTAGTGATCACGCTGACGCTGAAGGACAAGCCGGAGAATTATGTTGATCCGGAGGAGGTCTACGCGCTGGCACAGCCGATCTATGACAGGATCATCGATGATTCCATGTCAGATATGCAGAAAGCATTCGCGATCTACCGCTGGGTACACACAAACATCGGATATACCGGGGACTCCGACAAATCCGATTGGACGATTGGTGCGTATGACGCATTTACAAACCTTTCCGGTGACTGCTACAATTACTTTGCGGCAGCAAAAGCGCTGTTTAATCTTGCTGGAATCGAGAATATTGATATAGTAAAGAGTGATACTTCGCATTCCTCCCACTTCTGGAGCCTGATCAATCTGGGTTACGGATGGTATCATGTGGACTGCACACCGCGCAAGGGGGATGGAGACAACTTTTTCATGGTGACAGATGCGGAATTAGAGGCATATTCTTCCGAACACCACAACAGCCATATATTTGATCCGGATCTCTATCCGGAACGCGCAACTGAGTCCGTGCAGGACAAGGTAGATTATGAAAACGGCGTACTGAATGAATAGAGCAGTATCCGCCAAAGAAAAGCAGGTGAAGGCTTGAGTTTAGGAATTATCGGAGGCCTAGGTCCGATGGCGACCGCCTATTTTATGGAGCTCCTCGTAAAAATGACAAAAGCAGAGTGCGACCAGGATCACTTGGAGATGATCATATATAATTCCCCAAAGATCCCCGACCGCACAGCATATATACTTGGAAAAAGTCCGGACAGTCCGCTCCCTGAGATCATCTCATTAGGGCAGAGATTGCGGCAGCAGAATGTTTCCTGCATAGCGATCCCGTGCATTACTGCACACTATTTTCATCATGAGATCCAGGATGGGATCGGTCTTCCGGTAATCCATGCGATCCGCGACACCGCTGAGATCCTGCACCACGCAGGAATGCAGAGAGTCGGGATCATGGCAACGGACGGCACAATTGAGAGTGGAATTTTCCAGCGGGAGATTGAGCAGGCAGGAATGCAGGCAGTCCTGCCGGACAAGCAGACACAGGCAATGGTCATGCACCTGATCTATGACGAGGTCAAGGCCGGCAAGCCGGTAGACATGGAAATCTTCGCACAGGTGAAGGACCATTTAAAAGCCCAAGGTGCGCAGGTAATCGTACTTGGCTGCACGGAGCTTTCCGTTATCAAGAAGGACCATGAGCTCGGAGATGGATTTATCGACGCGATGGAAGTACTTTCCCGCTCCGCAATCTTAGCGTGCGGCAAGGAAGTCAACCCGGAATATGAGGAATTGTTCCATCCGTTTTCGTAAATAAATAAAAGGAGGAAACTGCAATGCAACAGACCAACGTATTAGAGTATCTGGAACATACCGTTGTACGTCTTCCGGACAAGATCGCGTATGCGAACGAGGAAGTGGGGCTTACATTTGGCGAGGTATATCATGACAGCCGCGCAATAGGAAGCTATTTGAACAAACAGGGCTACTACAATGAACCGGTTGTTGTATTTATGAAGAAACATCCGAAGGCAATCGCCGCATTTTTCGGCTGTGTATACGGCGGCAATTATTATGTACCGATCGATGAGGAGATGCCGAGATTCCGTATCGACCTCATTTTTGACAATTTAAAACCAAAGGCAATGATCTGTGATGCCTCCACGCTTGAGATGGCAAAGACTTTCCAGTTTGACGGCGAGATCATGCTGTATGATGAGGTGAGCCGGTCCGAGATCAATGATGAAGCATTGGCAGACATCCGTGACCGTCAGCTTGACACTGACCCGATCTACATCGTGTTTACATCCGGCTCGACCGGAATCCCGAAGGGTGTCGTAGCATGCCACCGTTCTGTTATTGATTACATTGAGAATCTTTCCGAGGTGCTGGAGTTTAACGAGGACACCCGTTTTGCAAACCAGACACCGTTATATTTCGATGCCTGCTTGAAGGAGCTCTATCCGACACTGAAATTCGGCGCAACGACCTATATCGTGCCAAAGAGCCTGTTTATGTTCCCAGTCAAGCTGGTGGAATTTTTAAATGAGCATAAGATCAATACCGTTTGCTGGGTTGTATCTGCACTTACCATGATTTCGTCCTTTAAGACGTTTGACAAGGTGGTTCCGCAGTACCTACACACGATTGCTTTCGGCAGCGAGGTATTCCCGATCAAGCAGTTTAATATCTGGAAGGAGACACTTCCGAACGCGAAGTTTACCAACCTTTACGGACCGACTGAGACGACCGGAATGTGCTGCTATTACAAGGTCAACCGGGATTTCGCACTCGATGAGGTAATGCCGGTCGGCAGACCATTCCATAACACTGAAATCCTGCTGCTCAACGAAAAGAATGAGCTGGCGAAGGACGGCGAGGTTGGAGAGATCTGCGTGCGCGGTACGTCCCTGACACTCGGATATTATCACAATTTTGAAAAAACCAACGAGGTTTTTGTGCAGAACCCGCTCAACGACCGCTATCCGGAGCTTATTTACCGTACCGGAGACCTCGGAAAGCGCAACGAGTTCGGCGAGCTGGTATTTGTTTCCCGCAAGGACTACCAGATCAAGCACATGGGACACCGGATCGAGCTCGGCGAGATTGAAGTCAATGTCAACATGCTCGATGGAATTTCTTCTTCCTGCTGTGTATACAATAAGGAAAAGGGCAAGATCGTTCTCTTCTATGTAGGAGAGATGGAAGTAAAGGATCTTGTTTCCACACTGAAGGAGAAGCTTCCGCGCTATATGATCCCGAACCGCGTGGAGAAGCTTGAAACCATGCCGCTTACCGCAAACGGCAAATTAGACCGCGTGACACTTGCAAAGCGTGTCAATGAGTAAAGTATGTAACCAAAGCCCAAACGGGTTTTAAAATAATTAAAAGACAAGAGGAGAAAACGAAATGGATACATTATTAGAGATTTTACAGGACCTTCACCCGGAAGTGGATTTTGAGACATGCGATACACTGATCGATGACAAGATTATTGATTCTTTTGATATCGTTTCCATCATTTCAGAGATCAACGAGGAGTTTGACGTTGTAATTCCGGCAGAGGAGATTATCCCGGAGAACTTTAACTCTGCAGAAGCATTGTACGATCTGATCCAGCGCCTTGGCGATGAATAGGAGCGGACATGCTGTTTACATCTTATGAATTTATTGCCTTTTTAGCAATTGTATTCGTGCTGTATTATCTGGTGCCAAAGCGCGCACAGTGGCCGCTTCTTCTGGTATTCAGCTACGTGTTCTACTATCTGGCAGATCCGCGTTACCTGATCTTTATTCTTGTGACGACGATCTCCACATATGTACTCAGTATCCGGATGGAGAAAATCAACACCGAGCAGAATGCTTACATTGCCGAGAATAAGGCAACACTTTCCCGCGAGGAGAAAAAGGCCTACAAAGCGAAGATGAAGGCCAGAAAATGGCACCTTCTGCTGGTGTGTCTGTTCCTTAACATCGGAATACTTGCGGTTACGAAGTACACAAATTTTGTGATCAACAATATCAACTCGTTCTTAAGTGATGCGTCAAAACTGCAGCTTGTGGATATGATCATCCCTATGGGTATCTCGTTCTACACCTTCCAGACGATGGGCTACATCATCGATGTATACCGAGGCAAACAGGAAGCGCAGAAGAATCCGTTCAAACTTGCATTGTTTGTATCATTTTTCCCACAGCTGGTACAGGGACCGATCAGCCGTTACGGTGACCTCTCGCAGACGCTGTTTTCGGAGCATAAGTTCGAAGGCAAAACGGTTTCGTTTGGTCTTACCCGTATCCTATGGGGTTATTTTAAGAAAGTAGTCATTGCCGACCGCATCATCACCGCAGTTACCACACTCGTCGGAAATCCGGATCAGTACGCCGGAACCTACGTGTTTATCGCGATGCTGTTTTATGCGTTCGAGCTATACTGTGATTTTACCGGAGGTATCGACATCACGATCGGTATCGCGGAGGTTATGGGAATCCGCGTGGCGGAGAACTTCAACCTGCCGTATTTTTCAAAAAACATCAAAGAGTATTGGAACCGCTGGCATATCACGATGGGTACATGGTTTACGGACTATATCTTTTACCCGATCTCTGTCTGCGGACCAATGCTTAAGCTCTCCAAATGGTCGAGAGCCCATCTGGGAGAGACGATCGGAAAACGTGTTCCAATCTACCTTTCAAGCTTTGTCGTATGGTTTGCAACCGGTATCTGGCACGGCGCGGCATGGAACTTTATCGTGTGGGGACTTATGAACTTCGTTGTCATTATGATCTCACAGGAACTTGAGCCGCTTTACGCCAAGTTCCATCACCGTTTTGCGGTGGAGGGCAAGGCACCGTGGGAGGCGTTCCGTATCATCCGGACGATCCTTCTGATGAGCTGCATCCGTATGTTTGACTGTTACCGTGACGTTCCGCTTACCTTTAAAATGGTCGGAACGATGTTCACGCAGGCGGATCTTTCCGTATTCACAAACGGTTCGCTGCTTGGACTTGGCATAACCGCCGCTGATTATCTGGTGCTTGTGGTCGGCTTTGTCATCGTACTTTCCGTCAGCCTTTATAAGTACCACAGAGGCCCGGTTCGCGAAGCGCTTTATGCAAAGCCTGCCGCTGTCTATTACGGTGCGATGGCACTTTTATTTGTGATCACGATCATTTTCGGCGCTTACGGTGCGGGATACGATTCATCACAGTTTATCTATAATCAGTTCTAGGAGGGTGCATGATGAAGAAGAGAATCATTTCGGGCATCCTTGTGCTGGCACTGATGCTGGGATGTCTGTATGTGGCACAGAGGCTGCTTGTGCCGAAATATCAGAAGGGAATCGTGGAGGGTTCCATGATTGCCGAGTATTACAAAGATAAATCTGACCATGAGGTCTTATTTGTCGGGGACTGTGAGGTCTATGAGAATTTTTCCACGATTGAGCTGTGGAAGGATTACGGAATTACAAGCTATATCCGTGGAAGCGCACAGCAGCTTACGTGGCAGTCCTACTATCTGCTTGAGGATGCATTGCGCTACGAGACACCAAAAGTTGTTGTATTTAACGTGCTGGCTCTCAAGTACAACGAGCCGCAGAACGAGGCTTACAACCGCATGTCGATCGATGGAATGAAGTGGTCTATGTCAAAGGTCAACGACATCAAGGCATCGATGACGCCGGATGAGACGTTTGTGGAATATCTGTTCCCTCTTTTGCGCTATCATTCGAGATGGTCAGAACTTAAGAATGATGATTTTGAACATATTTTTTCCAAGGATCTTGTAAGCCATAATGGTTACTACATGCGTGTGGATACCAAGGCACAGGGAGATTTTCCGGACCCGACTCCGCTTGCGGATTATACGTTGGGTGACAAGGCGATGGGATATCTGCAAAAAATGGTTGATCTTTGCAAAGAGAAGGGCATTGACCTTATCCTGATCAAAGCACCGACCGAGTTCCCGCATTGGTACGACGAGTGGGATGAGCAGGTGCGCGCGTTTGCCGAGGAGAATGGAGTCGAGTATATTAATTATATCCCGCTTCAGGACGAGATCGGCCTTGATATGACTCAGGACACCTATGATGCAGGCCTGCATTTGAACACGCAGGGCGCAGAGAAGATGGCAAAATACTTTGGACAGTATCTGGTGGATAATTACGATCTGACCGATTACCGTACGGACGCTTCTTATGCTTCCATCTGGCAGGAAAAGGTTGACTTTTACAACGAGATGAAAGCGCAGCAGTATTCCGAGCTTGAACAGTACGGAGAACTGAGAAGCTTTGGTGCAAATGCAATCGAAGATTAAATGTAGAATTTTAGGAGGACGATCATGAAATTAAGAAAATTGACAGTAATGATGGCTTGTGTTGCAGTAAGCGGACTGCTTATGTGCGCATGCGGCAGCAGCAACGATGCTGGAAACGGCAGCAGCACGGCAGGCACTAATACTGAGGTGAGCGAGACCGATACTGCGGCGGAATCTCAGGCAGCAGAGACACCTTCAGCAGCAACCGGTTATGTGTACACCTTAAACGGTGTTGAAGTTTATGCAAATGAGAAGATGTCTGCAATCGTTGACCAGCTCGGCGAGCCGACCAGCTATTTCGAGTCAGAGTCCTGTGCATTTCAGGGACTTGACAAAGTATACACATACGGAAGTGTTGTGATCAGCACTTATCCACAGGACGGCGAGGATTTTGTATACACGATCGAGCTTAAGGACGATACCGTTGAGACCGCAGAGGGTATCTGCATCGGAAGCAGCAAGGATGACGTTGTTGCAGCTTATGGCACCGCTACCAGTGAGACCGACACCGCGCTGACCTACCAGAAGGACGACTGCACACTTGCATTCATTCTGGACGGAGATAGCGTTACCAACATTACTTACACCGCAATCACGGAGTAATTTTTAACATTAAATGGATAGGCGGCTGCGATTCTTCGCAGCCGTTTTTGCATAAGGATTGCAGTACACAGGGATTCCAACGTATAAGAGGGAAAAGATATGGAAACAGAAATTTTACGCGTAGACAGTAAAAAGCCTGATCAGGAGGCTATGAAGCGGGCGGGCAAACTGATCGCCGCAGGCGAGCTGGTGGCATTTCCGACCGAGACCGTATATGGACTTGGCGGAGATGCTCTTGATCCGGAAGCATCCAAGAAAATATATGCTGCAAAGGGCAGACCATCTGATAACCCATTGATTGTACACATTGCAGAATTTGACGACCTATCCCGTGTGGCAAGAGAAGTCCCGGAGGAGGCGAAGCTTTTGGCAGATGCCTTCTGGCCGGGACCGCTGACCATGATCGTGTGGAAAAGTGAGGCTGTGCCATATGCCACTACGGGAGGTATGGACACGGTTGCTGTCCGTATGCCAAACCATCCGGTTGCACTTTCACTGATCCGCGAAAGTGGCTGCCTGATCGCAGCTCCGAGCGCGAACACCTCCGGCAGACCGAGCCCGACGGAAGCGGCACACGTCGCAGATGATTTAAGCGGAAGAATCGCCATGATCCTAGATGGCGGTCCGGTCGGGATCGGCATTGAGTCTACGATCATTGACCTGACGGAAGAAAAGCCGATGGTGCTCCGTCCTGGCTACATCACCCCGCAGATGCTATCTGACGTGATCGGAAGAGAAGTCATCATCGATCCGGGAATTATTGCAATGGATGACACCAAGAAGCCGAAAGCACCGGGCATGAAATACAAACACTATGCCCCAAAGGCGGACATGGCAATCGTCGAGGGTGATGAGGAAGCCGTTGTCTCCGCTATAAAGCTGCTCACATCAAGAGCAAAAGCTGCCGGCAAGCGTGTAGCCGTGATCGCCTCAGACGAGACACAAGCCCGCTACCGCGGAAATAGCCGCAGCGAGTCCGGAGCACCGCAACACGGAGCCGCTCACAGCGAGGCAGATGCGTCATGCTGCGGAGACAATGCAGACGAATTTGCCGCAGATGTTGTTCTTTCTATGGGAAGCCGCGCAGACGAGGATTCTATTGCCCGCCACTTATATCACATTCTTCGCGAATGCGACGAGCTTGGCGTGGACGAGATTTATTCAGAGAGCTTTTCCACCCCGCGCATCGGCAACGCGATCATGAACCGCCTGCTCAAAGCTGCGGGACATCAGGTGTTGCAGGCAGAAGATATTGAGTGATGTCATATCCATGACCTTATAATTTGGTATTTCAAGCAAAGAGGGTATGGCGGTAAACAAAATGCCGGAAATGCCCCGCAAGCCGCAACAACACTCACAAAAGAGAAGGGAATTCTGTTATGAAAAAATTATGGAAATCACTTATAGCCGCATTATTATGTGCAACCATCCTCACGATGACACCGGTGGAGTTTTCTGGAACAGCCGTGCAGCGGGCAGAAGTGGAGGCAGCAACCAAAACCACAGCGAAGTCAGCCACCACAATCAAGGTAAAGAAAGCAGACAAGGCGGCCGCGGAAAAAGTGCATAAGCAGCTGTATCAGGGAAAAGCCCTGACGCTTCAGGTAAAGGGAACGAAAAAGGCTTCCGAGAAGCTGGTCAAAAAGCTGCAGGCAAAGGTCCAGAAAATAAACAAGCAGGGTGTTCTCTTCCAATATAAGACGGGAGCAGCAAAGGATGGCTATACAACCTATACCATTTCCACAGACAATGCGAAGCTGTATATGTACAGCGTAAAGTTCGTAGGGAAATTGTGGAAAAACACAAAGAAGATGGTAAAGGCAGAAACGGTTGATGCTTTTTATCAGGATTATCTTAGCAACCCGAACGAGACGGAGCGTATGTTACATACGATATACGATAGTTATACAACCTTTCTGGTAGAGCATAATTCGTTTTCGGGATCAAGAAGCCTTAACAATCAGGCAATATATGAGACAAATAATATATGGACGGTTTCAAGTATCAAATTTTCCGGTATCAGTGAAAAGACGACCACCGGTAGCGCAGTACTTGCTGAACGGTATAGCGGCTGGATCATTGATAATTATATTTATCAGAAGATCATCAAATCAGTAACGCTGAATGGTGACACAGCGTATGTCAGTGTGATGCCATATGACGAGTTTATTGCTGATAAGGAAATAAAAAGGGCATGTCTTAATGAAAAATATTGGAAGTATTATTATCTGGAAACCTATTCATCCAGCGCATATAAAAAAGGTGGGATTCATCTTCTGCTGGATAATGCAGAAGCAGTTCTTTACGGAACGGACAATTTCTGTGATTTAAGCGATGCCATGAAGATCTATGCAATCTCAAGCAGTAAATACTTTGGATGCAACAGCAGTCATGACGATGTGGCGTATGGTATGCTTTATGATTACACCTTTACCACCTACTATCCGCCGAGCACGGATTCGCTTGCCATGAAACAGCTTTATAAGAACAAGGCAACCGGAGTGTGCCAGACCTTTGCCATGTATGAGC
The DNA here is from genome assembly GCA_022769125.1 of Agathobacter sp. GTDB lineage: Bacteria > Bacillota > Clostridia > Lachnospirales > Lachnospiraceae > Roseburia. Next base: position 46,573 of record JALEKN010000022.1, on the reverse strand, counting down.
AGTTATTGTTTGACCAGCTGGGTATTACAAACTATTTTAATTCCAATGATGCAATCAATCACGCCTGGAGTGTTGTTGCAGTGAAAAATTCCAAGGGAAAGACGCTCTGGATTCCGTTTGACTATGGAATCGGACCGTCGGAAGGGTTGGCGGTATCCGAGGACATCCGGGCAAAATACCTCGCAACAGAAGAGATGCGCTATCAGCTATATCTTGATGGAGTTCCGGGAGCACCATCGAAAAAGAACTTTACCATGGAGGATTTTAACTGACATTTCCCAATTCACATAATATTTTGCCAAGATGCCTGCAACAGATTTATTCGCACACAGCAGCCAGACAGTGTAAAGACATGATTTAGGGAGGAGCAGACGTCTTTTGCGAAGCAAGAATTAAATGCGCCTGCAGATGGTTACTGGAACAAAGTCCGAGTGAACCTACAACAAATTTATGACTGTAATAAGTTGGAATTTGTATCTGGCTCTTTACGAAAAAGTCCGGAAGTGGTAATCTGTTAAAGGAGAAAATGGGGTGGTAATTGCATGAAAACATATAATCGCATTATATTTGTCGGAAAATCCGGTACAAGCCGTGAACCAATGGCGAAGGGCATACTGGAGGATTTTTCGTTGAAGCATCCGGTGGAGGTGCTGGCGAAAGGACTGGTTGTTCAATTTTCCGAACCGATCAACCAGAAAGCAGAAGCGATTCTCATCAGCAATGGAATACATATGGAGGGGTTCGTATCCGTGCAGTTGACGGAGGAGGACCTGACGGAAGATACCCTGATCCTTACGATGGAGCGATCCCAGAAGGAGAAGCTGCTCGAACTCTACGGAGAGGACAAGGAAGAGGATATCCAGGTACTGACCGAGCTTGTGGGGGACGAGCTTGAGATCTTAGATCCATATGGTGGCGCACTTCCGTCTTACGGGCTGTGCTATGAGACACTTCGCAAATCCATCAAGAAACTGGTAAAACTATTAAACGAAAACGAAGGAGAATAGAGATGGCAAAGGTAGTAGTAATGGATCATCCGCTGATCCAGCACAAGATCGGACTTATGAGAAGAACTGAGACGGGATCAAAGGACTTCCGTACATTGGTAAGTGAGGTTGCAATGCTTGAGTGTTTCGAGGCAACCAGAGACCTTGAGCTTACAGACGTTGAGATTGAGACTCCGATCTGCAAGACCACAGTAAAGGAATTAAAGGGAAAGAAACTTGCAGTTGTTCCGATTCTTCGTGCAGGACTTGGAATGGTAGATGGAATGCTTGAACTGATTCCGGCTGCAAAGGTAGGACATATCGGACTGTACCGTGACCCGGATACCGCGGAACCGGTAGAGTATTATTGCAAGCTTCCGGCAGACTGTGCAAACAGAGAGGTCTTTGTGGTTGACCCGATGCTTGCAACAGGCGGCTCCGCAGTCGAGGCAATCCAGATGCTGAAAAACAAAGGCGTAAAGAACATCCACTTTATGTGCATCATCGCTGCACCGGAAGGTGTAAAGAGAATGACAGAGGCACATCCGGACGTTGACCTTTATATCGGCGCACTTGATGATCATTTAAATGAGCACAAGTACATTGTACCGGGACTCGGAGATGCAGGAGACCGTATCTTCGGAACAAAATAGTCAAAGTGATAAGGCATCATACAATTGGAAAATTGCATGGTGCCTTTTTGCAATCGGAAAGGGGACCAGACATGGCACAGACAAAGAGAGAAGATTATATAAGCTGGGATGAATATTTCATGGGAGTTGCGATGCTTTCCGCGATGCGTTCCAAGGACCCGAACACGCAGGTCGGAGCCTGTATCGTAAGCCCGGAGCAGAAGATTATGTCTATGGGATATAACGGATTTCCGAGCGGCTGCTCCGATGACGAATTCACCTGGGCGAGAGAGGGCGAGGATAACAAGTATTTTTATTCCACGCACAGCGAGCTGAATGCGATTCTGAATTACCGTGGAGGAAGCCTCGAAGGGGCAACAATTTTTGTGACACTTTTCCCATGCAACGAGTGCGCAAAGGCAATTATCCAAAGCGGAATAAAGGAAGTCGTTTATGCAGATGATAAGTACAGCAATACGCCGGGTGTGATCGCTTCAAAGCGGATGCTTCGCGCGGCAGGAGTAAAGCTGCGCCGCTACGAGAGCAAGGGAAGACAGGTAAGTCTGACACTATAGAAAAAGAGGAAACAGATTTGAGCAAAAAAGGAAACAAAAAGGAAGTCATCGATGCACTTATGATGGTGTTCCAATTTGGCATCTGTATGCTTGTGCCGATATTTATGTGTACGCTGTTTGGTGTGTGGCTAGGCAATAAGACCGGTATAAACTGGCTTTGCATCCCGTTCTTTTTCATAGGGGCGGTCGCCGGCGGACAGAGTGTGTACCGCATGGCAAAAAAGTACATGAAATAGCGGTTTCGCAGGGCATCAGGGAACCGCGCACAGCAGACACTTTCGGGTGTGGTCATAGCGTAAGCCGCCGCCTGAATTTTAGGCATTTTTCATGAACTGTCTATTGGGTTTCGGTAGACAAAACGGATTCAAAAGAGGTATAATACGATTATTATTTAGGGCGTACTATGCCCGGGAGGTAAGGTTTATGTTAAAAAGACTCAATGATGCACTGCCCGGACTGGTACTTGGAATCCTTATATATGGACTGCTCGTCCAGCTGGTTGGTATGTGGTTCGTGCAGGATAAGCTCTATTATACGATCGGGTTGTGGTATGGTGTCGCAATCGCGGTCGCAATGGCGATTCATCTTGCAGCAGTCATCTATGACACTGCAACGCTCTACGATGAGAACCGCGCATCCAAAATGGCAGTAGTCAAATCGGTAACACGTTATGCGGTCGTCGCCGTATTGTTTTTCCTGATCGCATATTTCCACTTCGGAAACGTGGTCATGGCATTTGTCGGAGTCCTTGGGATCAAGGTTTCCGCGTATCTGGTGCTTCCGGTCAATAATCTGCTGGCACGCATTTTCCCGAACCGGTTCACACCGTCCGTGGGAGATGACGAGGAACTGCTCGCGGAATACTTGGCGCAGCAGGAGGCAGAACTGCAAACCGCGGGAGCGTCCACAGAAGAATCCGTCTGTGACCGGACGGACGCTGCAGAAGATACAGCCTGTGGGACAGCAGATGCCATAGAAAATATTGCTGGAGAAGCCAGCACAAATAAAACAGAATAGGTAATTGTATAATACAATTTCACTATAAAAATCTAATAAGGAGGTGACAACGTGAATCAGGGAATTTTACTGTCGAGCTCATCGGACAACATCGATTTTATGATCCACGGAATCATACCGGTTAATTTCTTCGGGCATGAGGTATGGATCACAACGTCGCATGCCTGCATTCTGATTGTAATGCTTTTGATGGTTGTGTTTGCTTTTGTGGCGAACCGCAAGCTGAAAAAGGCATCACCGGACAAGCCGGATGCATTTCAGAATGTGATCGAGCTGATTGTGGAAATGCTGGACAACATGGTAAAAGGAACGATGGGAAAATGGGCACCAAAGTTTGTTAATTACATCAGTACCATCTTCATATTTATCCTGATGAGCAACATTTCCGGTCTGTTTGGACTCAGACCGCCGACAGCGGATTACGGAACAACACTTGCGCTTGCGCTTATCACGTTCTGCATGATCCATTTCAACAAGATCAAGCATCAGAGCCCGAAAACAATCTGGACGGATATGTGTTCACCGCTTCCGCCATGGCTGCCGTTATGGGCACCAATCAACATCATCAGCGACATCGCAGTACCGATTTCTCTGTCACTGCGTTTGTTTGCAAACGTCCTATCAGGAACCGTTATCATGGCTTTGGTATACGGACTGCTTCGGATTATCGCATTGGCTTGGCCGTCCGTGCTTCACGTATACTTTGACTTGTTCTCAGGAGCAATTCAGACTTACGTTTTCTGTATGCTGACCATGACCTACGTTACACAGGCATGCGGCTCAGAGGAATAACGGCATAACATCAAAGGAATCATCAACAAAACCATTTTTAAGGAGGATTTACATTATGAATATTACAGGACAGGATTTGATCAGAGCATGCTCCGCTATCGGTGCAGGACTTGCTGTTATCGCAGGTATCGGACCTGGTGTTGGACAGGGTATCGCAGCAGGACACGGTGCTGCAGCAGTAGGACGTAATCCGGGTGCACAGGGCAAGATCATGTCAACCATGTTACTTGGACAGGCCGTTGCAGAGACCACCGGTCTTTACGGACTTGTAGTTGCACTGCTCTTACTTTTCGTTCATCCACTTGGCTAAGATTATTAGACAGCAATAAAACGGAAAGGAGAGTAAACGTTTGTTAGCACAACAAGATTACAGCTTTCTATTTAATCTGGATGCGCAGCTGCTCTTCGATACGATATTACTTGCAATAGCAGTATTTTTCCTGTTTTTACTGATGTCATACCTGTTGTTTGACCCTGCAAGAAAGCTCTTAAAGGATCGACAGGACAGAATTGAGAATGACATCAATTCCGCAAAGGATGATAAGGAAACTGCCGCCGCATTGAAAGCCGAATATGAAGGCAGGCTGAAAGAGATCGATAAAGAAGCCGAGGCCATTCTTTCTGAAGCCAGACAGAAGGCAGTCAAGAACGAGGCCAAGATTATCGATGAAGCAAAACAAGAAGCATCCCGCATTATCAAAAGAGCGCAGGAAGAGGCAGAGCTTGAGAAGAAGCATGCGATGGACGACATGAAGCAGGAGATGATCCAGATTGCTTCCATGATGGCACAGAAGGTTGTCAGTGCATCCATCGACACACAGATTCAGGACACCCTTGTAGACGAAACGTTAAAGGAGATGAGTAACTCAACATGGCAAAACTAGTATCAAAGACATACGGGGATGCATTGTTTGAGTTGGCTCTTGAGACAGATAAGCTTGACGTGATGCTAGAAGAGGTCAAAAGCATTTCCGCGGCACTTAAGGACAACGTGGAGATGACCAGACTGATGAATCATCCCAAGATCGTAAAAGAAGAGAAGATCGCTTTCATCGAGGAAGTCTTTAAGGGACGGGTAGACGATGAACTTGTCGGACTTATGCGGATGATCGTAGAAAAGGATCATTACAATGAGCTGGAAGATGTGTTTGCATATTTCATTGATCAGGTGAAGGAATATAAGAACATCGGAACCGCATATGTAACGTCCGCAGTAGAGTTAAGCGAAGCTCAGAAGGCAGCCGTGGAAAAGCGTCTGCTTGAGACTACAAAATATGTGCAATTTGAAATGCACTATGACACAGATGCCGCATTGATCGGAGGAATGGTTATCCGGATCAAGGACAGAGTTGCCGACAGCAGTATCCGGACAAAACTCTATCATTTGACACGCGATCTGACCAAGATCACGATTCCCGGAAACATAGGCGGCGAAACAAACATAAAGGTAGGTGAAAGCGCTCCATGAATTTAAAACCAGAAGAAATCAGCTCAGTAATCAAAGAGCAGATTAAAAGATACGCTTCCCAGCTCGAAGTTGCCGATGTCGGAACCGTTATTCAGGTTGCAGACGGCGTTGCACGTATCCACGGCCTGGAGAACGCAATGCAGGGCGAACTGTTAGAGTTCCCGGGAGAAGTTTACGGAATGGTATTAAACCTCGAAGAGGATAATGTAGGTGCTGTACTTTTAGGCTCACAGAAGAACATCAGCGAGGGAGATACCGTTAAGACGACCGGACGCGTAGTAGAGGTTCCGGTTGGTGACGCATTGTTAGGACGAGTTGTCAACGCATTAGGCCAGCCAATCGATGGAAAGGGACCAATCGAGACAGACAAGCATCGTCAGGTAGAGCGAGTTGCATCCGGTGTTATTTCCAGAAAATCCGTAGATACACCGTTACAGACCGGTATCAAGGCGATCGACTCCATGGTTCCGATCGGACGCGGACAGCGAGAACTTATCATCGGTGACCGTCAGACCGGTAAGACAGCAATTGCGATTGATACCATTATCAACCAGAAGGGACAGGGCGTAAAATGTATTTACGTTGCCATCGGACAGAAGGCTTCCACTGTTGCTTCCATTGTAAAGACATTAGAAGAGTTCGGCGCTATGAGCTATACGACGATCGTTGCAGCTACGGCGAGCGAACTTGCACCAATCCAGTACATCGCACCATATGCAGGCTGTGCAATGGGTGAGGAATGGATGGAAAATGGTGAGGACGTACTGATCGTCTATGATGATCTGAGTAAGCATGCAGCAGCATATCGTACGTTGTCCTTGCTGTTAAAGCGTGCTCCGGGCCGTGAGGCTTATCCGGGAGACGTTTTCTATCTGCATTCCAGATTGTTAGAGCGTGCCGCCCGTCTTTCTGACAAACTCGGCGGCGGTTCTCTTACCGCACTTCCGATCATTGAGACACAGGCAGGCGATGTATCCGCATATATTCCGACCAACGTAATTTCCATTACCGATGGTCAGATCTATCTTGAGACAGAAATGTTCAACTCAGGGTTCCGCCCGGCAATCAACGCCGGTCTGTCTGTATCCCGAGTAGGTGGTTCTGCACAGATCAAGGCAATGAAGAAAATCGCAGCTCCGATTCGAGTTGAGCTGGCACAGTACCGTGAACTTGCAGCATTTGCACAGTTCGGTTCCGAATTAGATGCCGCAACTTCTGAGCAGCTGGCACAGGGTGCCCGGATCAAGGAAATCTTAAAGCAGCCACAGTACAAGCCGATGCCGGTTGAAAAGCAGATCATCATTATCTACGCAGCGACCAAGAAGTACCTTCTTGACATTGCAGTAGAAGATATCCTCCGTTTTGAGAGCGAACTCTTTGAGTATATCGATACCAAGTATCCGGAAATCCCGGAAGCAATCGTAAATACCAAGGTGATCGACGAGGAGACCGAGGCAAAGCTTGTCAAGGCAATTGAAGAGTGCAAGGCAGCATTCAAATAAGACGGAGAGAAAGCAGGTGGTAAGAAATGGCCTCAATGCGAGACATTAAGCGAAGAAAACAGAGTATTTCCAGCACACAGCAGATCACCAAAGCAATGAAGCTTGTTTCTACCGTCAAGCTGCAGAAGGCAAAGACCCGCGCAGAACAGACCGATCCGTATTTCAACTACATGTACAAGACGGTTAAGTCTATGCTTGCCAGAAGCGGAAACATCGATCATCCGTATCTGACAGCGGGAGAATCGACCAAGAAGGCAGTGGTTGTCATTACTTCTAACCGAGGACTTGCAGGTGGCTATAATTCCAACATCGTCAAGCTGATCACAGGAACAGATTGGAATGTAGATGATGTGGAAATCTATGCAGTCGGAGGCAAGGGCGCCGAGGGGCTGGAACGCAGGGGTTACCATATTGCGGAAAATGCCTCTCATATCATGGAGAACCCAACCTATCCGGATGCCGCAGCACTTTGCAACAAAGTTCTGGAGGCATTTACCTCCGGTGAGGTCGGAGAAATCTATCTGGCGTATACGCATTTTAAGAATACGGTGTCACATGAACCGCAGATGATTAAGCTTCTGCCGGTTGAGATTGATGCCGATGCGGATGACGCGGAGGATTCAAACATTCTGATGAACTATGAGCCGAATGAGGAAGAAGCACTCAATACCATCATTCCGAAGTATGTGACAAGTCTGTTCTATGGAGCACTTGTCGAGGCGGTTGCCAGTGAAAATGGAGCCAGAATGCAGGCGATGGATTCCGCAACCAGCAATGCTGAGGATATGATCAGTGATCTGACATTAAAATATAATCGGGCGCGTCAGGGTTCCATTACACAGGAACTTACGGAGATTATCGCCGGCGCGAACGCGATTTCATAGGGATGTGGATAATCGTCCCGCAATGAAAACAGCTGCCGAGATCGTGAGCATGCAGCGCATGAATGATCCGGTCACAGTTTTCACACTTCACACTATAAAATATAAGGAGAATAAATGATGGCAGATAAAAATGTAGGTAAGATTACACAGATTATCAGTGCCGTTCTGGATATCAAGTTTCCAGAAGGCGCGCTGCCTGAGATCAACGATGCAGTTGAGATCCCGCTCAAGGATGGCGACAAGCTGGTCGTTGAGGTTGCTCAGCATCTGGGTGATGATACTGTAAGATGTATTGCCATGGGACCGACCGACGGATTGGTTCGTGGAATGGATGCCATTGCAACGGGAGCACCGATTTCCGTTCCGGTTGGTGAGAATACCTTGGGAAGAATGTTCAACGTACTCGGCAACCCGATCGATGATATTGAGGCACCAAAGACCGAAGAGGTATGGCCGATCCACAGACCGGCACCGACCTTCGAGCAGCAGGCAACCTCCCAGGAGCTGTTAGAGACAGGTATCAAGGTTGTTGACCTTCTCTGCCCGTACCAGAAGGGTGGAAAGATTGGTCTGTTCGGCGGTGCCGGAGTAGGAAAGACGGTACTTATCCAGGAGCTGATCCACAACATCGCAACAGAGCACGGCGGATATTCCGTATTTACCGGTGTAGGTGAGCGTACCCGTGAGGGAAATGACCTTTACTATGAGATGAAGGAATCCGGAGTTATCGACAAGACAACGATGGTATTCGGACAGATGAACGAGCCACCAGGAGCAAGAATGAGAGTTGCACTGGCAGGACTTACAATGGCTGAATATTTCCGTGACCGCGGTGGTAAGGATGTATTGCTTTTCATCGACAATATCTTCCGTTTCACACAGGCAGGTTCCGAGGTGTCCGCACTTCTTGGACGTATGCCTTCCGCAGTAGGATACCAGCCGACCTTGCAGACAGAGATGGGTGCTTTGCAGGAGCGAATCACTTCTACCAAGAATGGTTCCATCACTTCCGTTCAGGCGGTATATGTTCCGGCGGATGACCTTACAGACCCGGCTCCGGCAACAACCTTCGCACATCTGGATGCAACGACCGTACTTGAGCGTTCCATCGCAGAGCTTGGTATTTACCCGGCAGTAGATCCGCTTGCATCTACCTCACGTATCCTTGATCCACGTATCGTCGGACAGGAGCATTTCGAGGTTGCCCGCGGAGTTCAGGAGATTCTGCAGAAGTACAAAGAACTTCAGGATATTATCGCAATCCTTGGCATGGACGAGCTTGGCGAAGATGATAAGCTTGTTGTAAACCGTGCGAGAAAGATCCAGAGATTCCTTTCCCAGCCGTTCAACGTAGCAACACAGTTTACCGGACTCGAAGGAAAGTACGTTCCGATCGGAGAGACGATCCGAGGCTTCCGTGAGATTCTTGAAGGAAAGCATGATGATGTTCCGGAAGGTTACTTCTTGAATGCAGGAACGATTGATGAAGTGCGCGCCCGCATGCAGTAAGGGGTGAGTAAATGGCAGAAGGAAGTCGTTTTTTCAAAGTAGAGATAATTACTCCAGACCGTATCTTCTATACGGGTGAGGCAGACTTCTTGGAGTTTGTCACATCTGAGGGAGAGATCGGTGTATACAGAGATCACATTCCGATGACGACGGTACTTGCTCCGGGCATTGTGACGATCCACAGTGGCGAGGAGGAGAAAAGAGCAGCAGTTCATGCCGGATTTGCGGAGATCCTAAACGATAAGGTCACACTTCTCGCAGAGCTTGCAGAGTGGCCGGACGAGATCGACGTAGACCGCGCAGAAGCAGCAAAGGCGCGTGCCGAGGAGAGACTTGCCGCACACACCGAGGATATTGATGTCAAGCGTGCAGAATTTGCACTCCGCAAGGCACTTACCCGTATTGATGCCGCAGGAATGCGATAATTGCATAACAGTATATGATAAGATAGGGCGCATCCGTAAAGGTGCGCCTTGTTTGTGTTATATAGAAAAATCCTTTTCGTATATATAAGGGAACAAAATACTTGCAGATTTGTAAAAATGAAGTAAAATGATAGCTATTCGATGTTAAAAGAGGGAACCAAGGGAAATGAAGAAACACGAAATTGATATGATAAATGGGCCGCTTCTGGGAAAGCTTCTGCTGTTTGCACTGCCACTCATGTGCTCTAGTATTCTGCAGCTGCTGTTTAACGCGGCAGATATTGTTGTGGTGGGACGGTTTGCGGGAGATAACTCACTTGCAGCGGTTGGCTCGACCTCGGCGCTCATCAATCTGATGGTCAATCTGTTTGTCGGATTGTCCGTGGGTGCGAACGTGCTTGCAGCGAAATACTTGGGGGCAAAAGAGGAAGAAGCACTGTCCAAAACTGTACATACAGCCATTCTGATCAGTATTGTAAGCGGAATTTTTCTCGCGGGCTTTGGTGCCGTCTTTTCCAGACAGCTTCTGGAGTGGATGAGTTCGCCGGAGGATGTGATCGGATTATCCGCGCTGTATCTGCGTATCTATTTTATGGGAATGCCTGCAATGATGGTCTATAACTTCGGCGCGGCATTGCTCCGGGCAAAAGGCGATACCCAGAGACCGTTATACTTCCTGCTCTTTTCCGGGGTAATCAACGTAGGTCTGAACCTGTTGTTTGTCATCGTATTCCGTATGGATGTGGCGGGCGTTGCACTGGCAACCGTCATCGCACAGTGCATCTCGGCAGCGCTGATCCTGATCTGTTTGTGCCGGGAGAGCGGTGCATTCCACCTGACACTTAGAAATCTTCGCATGGACAAAAACACGGTTCTGCAGATCATACGGATTGGACTTCCGGCAGGCTTTCAGGGAGTTGTGTTCTCTCTGTCGAATGTCGTGATCCAGGCATCCGTCAATTCATTCGGCTCGGTCGTGGTTGCGGGCAACTCCGCAGCATCGAACATCGAGGGCTTTGTCTATGTTGCAATGAATGCTTTCCATCAGGCAGCCGTATCGTTTGTCGGACAGAATATGGGTGCCGGAAAATACAAAAGAATCCAGAAGATCCTATTTCAATGTATCTGCTGTGTGACGGTCGTGGGACTCGTGCTTGGAAACGGGGCAGTCCTGTTCGGAAACCAGTTGCTGCGCATCTATACGAATGATGAGGCAGTCATCGCAGAGGGAATGATTCGTATGAAGGTGATCTGCGGAACGTATGCACTTTGCGGAATCATGGATGTGCTGGTAGGCGCGCTGCGGGGCATGGGATATGCGATCGCTCCGATGATCGTGTCGCTGCTTGGCGCATGTGGACTGCGGCTTCTGTGGGTTGCCACGGTATTCCAGATCCCGAAGTACCACACACTTACCGTACTGTTTTTGTCCTATCCGGTATCCTGGGCGATCACGGCGAGCGTGCATCTGATCTGCTTTGTGATACTTTTTGCAAGGGTGCGGCGCCGCGCGAAGAAATAATGTTTGTGTTGACATAAATAATCTTCTGTGCTACTATAAATTACAAATTGATTGCATAATAGTTTGTATATTTCATATTATATATATGTAACGTTACATGTTAATAATGCTCTAGGTTGTACGTCTCTCAACATATGAGAAGCACCGAACCCTAGAGCTTTTTATTTTACATATGGGGAGAATATAGCTATGAAAGGTGTTAATCAATGTACCAAAACAGCTATTCTTGTTGATGGTGGGTTTTATCGACGTAGAGCACAAGCAGTCTTTGGAGACAAATCTGCTTGCGATCGGGCTAATGAGCTTGAAAAATACTGCCTACGGCATCTGAATACACATGGAGAAAGCAGCAATCTTTATAGAATTTTTTATTATGATTGTGCCCCGTCCTGCAAGCGCGTTTTTCATCCATTTCTACAGCAACAGGTTGACCTTGGCAAATCAGAGCTTCATGATTGGACGATTGACTTCTTTGATGAACTAAAGAAACGACGTAAGTTTGCAATTCGCCTTGGAAAATTAGCCGAAGAACAGGCTCACTATAATATTCGCCCTCATGTTGTTAAAAAGCTATGTAATAGGAAACTGCAATTCTCTGATCTCCAAGAGTCTGATTTTTGCCTTCAGATAGAGCAAAAGGGAGTAGATATGAAGATTGGTCTCGACATTGCCTCCATGGCGTATAAGAATCAGGTTAATCAGATTATTTTAATCTCTGGCGACAGCGACTTTGTTTCTGCCGCTAAATTAGCACGCCGTGAGGGGATTGATTTTATCTTAGATCCACTTGGGGCTCCAATAAAACCAGATTTATTTGAACATATAGATGGATTGCGTACATGTGATAAAGCTTATACTTCTCACACAAACCAATAAGGTGTCAGTAAAAGACTAGCCGTGCGGCTAGTCTTTTCGCTTGAAAGTAAGCTCATTATATTAAATATCTGATGTGCAAAATGAAAGACAGTTGCACTCTAATCAAAGACAACATAAAACTTTTAAAAGGACAACTTGTGCGCAACTTTATTGTCTTGTATAATGGAGCAAGGGAGAAGTGTTGAAAAGCAAAAGGGGGTAACCGGATGCAGATAAAAATTCAGAACACAGCGCAGGCTGCACAGATAAAGGTCGCAGGGTTAAGCCATACGAAGGAGGCATCTGCGGCAAAAAAGCCGGATAATACCGCGGCTGCAATGGAACTGTCCAAATCCGGGAGAAACAAAGCGCTCCTGCTTGCAGCGAGCACCACGAAGGACGATGTGATGGCGCAGGCAGAGGCAAAGATCGACAATCTGATCGACACGGTGAAATCCGGCGGCACATTATCGAAGTCCGAGGAAGAACTGTTAAGCAATGAATTGCAGAATATGTCCTCCGGGCATTATAAAGATATGAAGGATATGCGCCTAAGCAGGGACGATGTGCTGATGGATCTCAAGGAGAACTTCCTGCAGAGGCAGCGGATCTTTGCGGATATGCAGGAAAAGGTCGAAGCCGAGAATAACGCCGACGATATGATCGCCGACAACCGGATGATCGCTTCCTATCAGTTGGAGAAGGAAGAAAAGGAGCGCATTATCGAGATGCTTAAGGAATCAACGGGAGATGACGAGGATACAAAAGAGGAGAGCCATAGTATAGAGAATAAGGAAAGCGCCGAGGACATTCAGTTAGAGCCTGTGGATGGCGATGCAGCACTAGAAGTTTCCATGAAGAAAAAGGCTGCTGCCGCGATCGATGGAAATGCAGACCAGATATTCGATGTGAAGTCCCAGAGCGAGTCCGAAGGCATTGCGGAGCAGGAGTTTTCAAAGCTGCTCGACCGGGATTACAGCACGGTGATGGGAGTGTTAGGCAATGATGAAGCATCCATCAAAGATAAAGTGGATGCCTTTGAGGAATACCAGACGAACTCGCGGATCAATGCACACGGCAGGGAAGTGCAGCGCAATAAAAAGCTATTTGATTTTGAGACATGGCTGGTTGCAAAAATCCAGTTTCAGGGGCATAATGACCTGCGGGAGGTACTGGCGGGCGAGCATGTGCTCAACAGCCAGATCGGCATGGAGTTTATAAAAGAATTCTTGACATAAGATTATTATTAAGACGCTTGCCGTAAAGCGGCAAGATGTGATAAGATAGCACTATTATGGAAAAGGAGAATCCGATGGAACTATACGAATTGATTGATTTGAACGATTGTCCGCTTTGCGGCGGAGGCGCTCTGCTCGAGGAGGAGAATGGCTGTTCCTACTATGTTATGTGCATGGAATGCGGATGCCACTCTGTCAACATCGACTTCCACAATGAGAGCGAGAGACGACAGGCAGCGGAGAAAACAGCGTTACTCTGGAACACAGGCAAAGTTATTTCCAGCAGTCCGGGAGAATGATCGGGAGGCTGTGAGATATAAGTGACTGCCACATCCGGCAGACACAGGATAGTTACACAGAGACACAGGTTGTTAAACAGGGAGGAAAAGTTATGTACGATTACTATGACTATGGGGATGTTTATCAGGAAGTGTTCGGGGGAAGCTCTGTAACATCTAATCTGGTGTCATTTGCACTGTTTGTGCTGATGATCGTTGCACTCTGGCGCATTTTTGATAAGGCCGGGGAGCATGGATGGGCTTCATTGATCCCATTTTATAAGGATTACGTTCTTTACAAAGTATCCGGCAAGAAGAATCTGTTCTGGGGCTTTTTGATCTGCTCACTTTTGAGTGGAGGAGCGATCACAGCATTTGTTGTGCTGTTTTTTGTTATTGCTGTCGGGGTTTTGAATACAGTAAATTATAACCCTTCCGATGATGTCCTGATGACATACGGATTTGTCATAATCATTGCAGGGCTTGTGCTTGTTGTCTGTGGAATCCTTTGCATTGTTTTCCGGGCAATGCAGTGTGCGGGGCTTGCCAAGAGCTTTGGTGTAAGCGGCGGATATGCAGTCGGGCTTTTCTTCCTGCCTCATATCTTCTATAGCATTCTGGCATTTGGCAGGAACTATATGTATTATGGACCAAATGGAATGAACACCAACAATCCGTATGGAAATCCATATGGTTACAATCAGCAGTACGGACAGAATTACTATGGCCAGCAGCAGGGAATGAACCAGCAGTATTACGGCCAGCAGCAGTACAATCCGAACTATGGCCAGCCACAGCAGAGCGCACCGCAGTATGATCCGAACTACGGCCAGCCGCAGCAGGCAGCACCGCAGTACGATCCGAACTACGGCCAGTCACAGCAGGGCGCGCCGCAGTATGATCCGAACTACGGCCAGCCACAGCAGGGCACGCCGCAGTATGGACAGGATTACAGCCAGCCGGAATATCCGCATTCCGACAATAATGGTGGAGACTATTCTGCACCGCAGGACTAAAGAAAAGGAGTTAATCGCAGGAGTAAGAAGCTATGGCCAATTTCACATGTAAAGCAATAAAACAAACTTTTATTACCTTATTGGAAGAACGCCCGCTAAGTGAGATCACCGTTAAGGATATTGTAGAAAAGTGTGGTATCAACCGCAATTCTTTCTATTATCATTTTCAGGATCTTCCCACACTTCTGGAGGAGATTATCAAAGAAGAGGCAGAAGGGTTTATACATAGTTATCCATCTGTCAATTCCATGGTGGAGTGCTTTGACGCGATGATCGAATTCGCATCGAAGAACAAGAAAGCAATTATGCATATTTACCGGTCAGTAAGCCGGGAGGCATTTGAACGGCATCTGATGAATGTGAGCGAGTATTTTGTACAGCAATATATGGACACAACCCTAAAAGGGCAGACAATACCCGATAAGGATATGCAGACGATCGTCCGCTATTATAAATGTGTATGTTTTGGCCTGACCATCGATTGGCTGAACAACGGTATGCAGGAGGAACACGCACAGTCTGTCCGCCGGATGTTCCTTATACAGAAGGATTTTTCCAAGGAGATATCGGATTTCCTTCAGGGGCAGATCTAGTGTGTTGCCATGCAGCTGCCAAAGGTAATGTGCCGCAGCATTCGTTCGGCAATATGAAGTACATATAATAAAATGGATTTAGATAGACACGGAACCCCTCCGTGTCTATTTTTTATTCAAAAATGCGGGTTGTGTCTGTTTTTTATACATCCGGCAAGGAGCTGACTGTGTGCAAAAGGATAAAAATTTTATATATTGCTATACAGGAAAAGCGGTTTTGACCGTAAATGTTGAAAAAAGGAGGCTTACAAAATGAAGATGCGTTCCGTACTTCCGATGAGGATTGCAAAATATGGTTACATCCTATTGTCAATCGTATTTTGTATCGCAGGAATTGCTATGCTGGTTGTTCCGACACCACCGGAAAAGGTAATCGGCAACTTCTTCGGAATTGCCATGCTGGTATTCGGCGTTGTAAAACTGATCGGATACTATTCAAAAGATCTGTTCCGGCTGGCATTTCAGTATGATCTGCAATTTGGGCTTTTACTTCTTGCCCTCGGTATCATCACACTGATCAAGCCCGGAAATGTCATGGGCTTCATCTGCATCTCCCTTGGCATCTGCATGCTGGCAGAGAGCATGTTCAAGGTAAAGATAGCATTCGAAGCAAAAGGATTTGGAATCCGGGTATGGTGGCTGACCTTTTCGCTGGCAATTATAACCGGCGTTATGGGATTGGTTCTGGTATTCAGACCGTCCGATGCAATGCAGGTCATGATGGTATTGCTTGGCATTTCGCTTCTTGCCCAGGGAATCTTAAACTTAAGCGTTGCACTCAGCATGGTCAAGATCGTTAAGAACCAGGCACCAGATATTATTGAAGCAGATTATTATGATATAAAGGAGGACTAAACAGATGCGTTTTTCAAAAGCGGTTGTTAAATTCCGCGTACCGATTCTGATCCTTACCGTATTACTGATGATTCCATCAGCGATAGGAATGGCAAAAACCCGTGTTAATTACGATATGCTCACCTATCTGCCAAGCGATATGGAAACCGTAATCGGACAGGACGAATTGCTGGAAGATTTCAACAAAGGAGCTTTTACATTTTTGATATTTGAGGATATGCCAAACAAGGATGTGGCAAAACTCAAAGAGAAGGTAGAAGCCGTAGACCATGTAGACACCGTACTCTGGTACGACTCACTTGCAGATTTATCTGTACCGATGGAGCTGTTACCGGATAAGATCTACAAAGAATTTAATACCGATCATTCAACTATGATGGCGGTATTCTTTGACACAGGAACATCCGATGACCTGACAATGGAGGCGGTAAAAGAGATCCGTTCCATCTGCGGCGAGCAGTGCTTCGTATCCGGCATGACCGCACTTGTTGTCGACTTAAAAGACCTGTGTGAGCAGGAGGAACCGATCTACGTCGGACTCGCCGTATTGCTTGCATGTGTTGCAATGCTGATCCTGCTGGATGGCTGGCTGATACCTTTCGTATTCCTTGCATCCATCGGCGCAATGATCCTTATCAACCTTGGAACGAACTACTTCCTCGGTGAGATCTCTTATATAACGAAGGCGTTATCGGCGGTATTGCAGCTGGCAGTTACCATGGACTACTCGATCTTCCTGTGGCACAGCTACAACGAGCAGAGAGGTCTGTATGATGATAAAAAAGATGCAATGGCAGTTGCCATCAGCAAGACACTTACCAGCGTGGTAGGAAGCTCCATCACCACCATCGCAGGATTCGCAGCACTTTGCTTCATGAGCTTTACCTTAGGCCGTGACCTTGGTATCGTTATGGCGAAGGGAGTTGTTTTTGGTGTAATCGGATGTGTAACCGTTCTTCCGTCACTGATCCTCGTATTTGATAAGCCGTTACAGAAGACAAAGCACAGATCACTGATCCCGAATATGGAGAAGTTCGCCGGAAAAGTAATCAAGGTTTATCCGGTATTTATCATCATCGCACTTGTACTTGTACTTCCGGCACTGTACGGATACAATCAGGCAAACAAAGAAGTATATTATGACATGGGCGAGTGCCTTCCGGAGGATATGAACTACGTAATCTCCAATTCGAAGTTAAAGGATGATTTTGATATCGCATCTACCCACATGGTACTGCTTGATTCAAAGCTTTCATCCAAATCCGTAAAATCCATGATAAATGAGATGGAGGAGGTTGACGGAGTAAAATATGTACTTGGACTTGAATCTGTGATCGGTTCACGTGTACCGGAGGAAGTCATTCCGGACAGCATCAAGGAGATCTTAGAGAGCGACCGGTACGAGCTGCTTCTGATCAACTCCGAATATAAGGTAGCAAGTGATGACGTTAATGCACAGATCACAAGCTTAAACAACATCTTAAAGGCGTATGATCCAAACGGAATGCTGATCGGTGAAGCACCATGTATGAAGGATATGATCGAGACGACCGACCATGACTTCAAGGTTGTAAACACCGTATCCATTTTGGCAATTTTTGTTATCATCCTTCTGGTTGAGAAGAGTGCTTCTCTTCCACTGATACTTATCGCAGTTATCGAGCTTGGTATCTTTATCAACCTCGGATTACCGCATTATCTGGGACAGAGAATGTCCTTCATCACACCAATCTGTATCAGTACGATCGAACTTGGTGCGACCGTCGATTATGCGATCTTAATGACCACACGTTACAAGGCGGAGCGAATCGCCGGTGGAGACAAGAAACACGCGGTATGGACGGCATTATACACATCAATCCCATCCATCCTGGTATCCGGTATGGGACTGTTTGCAGCAACCTTTGGCGTAGCAGTTTACTCAGACATTGAGATCATCAGTTCTATGTGTATGCTGATGGCAAGAGGTGCAATTATCAGTATGTTGCTTGTATGCTTTATCCTTCCGGCAATGTTCATGTTGTTCGACCGGATCATCTGCAAGACAACAGTTGGAATGACACATATCAAAGATCATAAAGAGAATTAGGAGGCAAACGATTATGAAAAAGGTTACAACAAAAGTCATAGCCCTCAGCTGTACAGCAGCTCTTTGCTTGGGAGGCGTTGGAGTTGTATATGCAGTCAATGGTAACAATGACGATGCGCAGGAAACTGCCGTAACAACATCCACACAGACGGATGACACCCAGGAAACAACAAAAGACGAAACCGTATACGTACTCGCAGGAGCAGACGGAACTGTCCAGAAGATCATCGTAAGCGATTGGATCAAGAATGCACTTGGCAGCGACAGCCTTACAGATGCATCTGAGCTGAACGATATTGAGAATGTCAAGGGTGATGAGACCTACACCGTAAATGGTGACAACATGACAGTATGGGATGCACAGGGCAACGATATTTACTATCAGGGAGATATCCAGAAGGAGCTTCCGGTTGGACTCACAGTATCCTACAAGCTCGATGGCAACGATATTTCAGCCGAAGATCTTGCTGGAAAGAGCGGAAAAGTAACGATCCGTTTTGACTATACCAACAATCAGTACGAGATGGTAGACATCAACGGCAAGCAGGAAAAGATTTATGTTCCGTTTGCAATGCTTACCGGTATGTTACTTGATAACGATACATTTACCAACGTTGAGGTATCCAATGGTAAGCTTATCAATGATGGCGATCACACCGCAGTTGTAGGAATCGCATTCCCGGGATTGCAGGACAATCTGGCAATCAGCGAGGATGACCTTGAGATTCCAAGCTATGTTGAGATCACCGCAGATGCAACCAACTTCGAGTTTGGCATGACAGTCACTGTAGCAACCAACGAAGTATTCAACGAGTTTGATACTTCAAATCTGGATTCCGCAGATGACCTGAAGGATTCCATCACAAAGCTGACCGATGGCATGGATCAGTTGTTAGACGGGTCTTCACAGCTTTATGACGGACTTGCAACATTGCTTGACAAATCCGGTGAGCTTGTTGATGGTATTGACCAGCTTGCAGAAGGTGCCAAGGCGCTTAAGGAAGGTGCTGATTCCTTAGATGATGGTGCAAAGCAGATCAAGAAAGGAACCAAGCAGCTTTCCAAGGGTCTTGATACTCTTGTTGAGAACAACGATACATTAAATGGTGGAGCAAAGCAGGTATTCGAGACATTGCTTTCAACCGCAAACACACAGCTTGCAGCAGCAGGCCTTGACGTTCCGGAGCTTACCATTGACAACTATGCAGATACCTTAAACGGAGTAATCTCTTCATTGGATGAGACTTCCGTATACAATCAGGCTCTTGAAACCGTAACTTCAAAGGTTGAGGAAAACCGTTCTGTAGTAGAGGAAAAGGTTACAGAGGCCGTTCGTGAGCAGGTAGAGGCTAAGGTAACCGAGGTTGCAAAGGCTCAGGTTACTGAGAAGGTAACAGCAGCCGTTAAGGAGCAGGTAGCTGCAAAGGTACAGGAAGCAGCAAAGGCTCAGGTAGAATCAAAGGTAACTGATGTAGTAAAGGCAAATGTCCAGTCACAGGTAACCGAAGCAGTAAAGGCACAGGTAACTGCAAAGGTAAACGAAGCAGTAAAGGCACAGGTAACTGCTGGAGTACAGGACGCAGTAAAGACACAGGTAACAGAGGGTGTAACCCAGACTGTAAGAGTAACGGTTAAAGATGGGGTAATTGCATATATATTCCAGGGAGCAATGACTACCGCAGACTATGATGCAGCAGTTGCAGCTGGTAATATCACTGAGACACAGCAGGCACAGGTTACAGCCGCTATTGATGCAAAGATGGCAAGTGAAGAGACCCAGTCAGCCATCGCCACCAACATTGATGCAAAGATGGCAAGTGAAGAGATCCAGTCAACCATCGCAACCAACATTGATGCAAAGATGGCAAGCACAGAAATCCAGTCAACCATCGCATCAACCATCGATGCCCAGATGGCAAGCGCAGAGATTCAGTCAACCATCGCAAGCAACACCGAAGCACAGATGCAGACAGCAAATGTACAGGGCATCATTGCAACTAACATTGACCAGCAGATGGCATCCGATGAGGTTCAGAAGCTGATCGCAACCAACATTGATACACAGATGGGAACATCTGATGTCCAGACCATCATTGCAACCAATATTGATGATCAGATGGCAAGCGCAGACGTTCAGGCACTCATCACAAGCAACACGGATGAGCAGATGAAGACCAAGGCAATCAAGAAGACTGTCAAGGAGAATGTCGAGAAGCAGGTAAAGCAGCTCATCTCCGACAACATGGCATCTGATGAAGTACAGGAGAAGCTTACAGCAGCTTCCGAAGGAGCAAAATCAATCATCACCTTAAAGGCATCCCTGGATAGCTACAATACTTTCTACCTTGGATTACAGACATACACAGACGGTGTAGCAACCGCAGCAGAAGGTGCCGGCGACTTAAAGGACGGCGCATCAGACTTAAAGGATGGCACAGCAGCTCTTAAGAGTGGTGCATCAAGTTTGTATGATGGTATCCTTCAGCTCAAAGAGGGTGCACCTGCATTAGTAGATGGTGTAAGCCAGTTAAAGGATGGCGCAATGCAGCTTTCCGATGGACTTAAGACCTTCAACGAGGATGGAATCCAGAAGATTGCAGACCTTGCAAACGAAGATCTTGACGGAATGGTAGAGCGTATCAAGGCAACCGTAAATGTTTCTAAGAACTATCGTAACTTTGCAGGAATCAGCGATGATATGGACGGAGAAGTTAAGTTCATCTATCGTACCGATGAAGTAAGCGCAGATGTAAAAGAGACAGAGGAAGCTACAACAGAAGCTGAATAAGTAGTATGTTACAGCAGGCTGCAATAAGCAGCAATCGTAGGAAGTAATAATTTCCTACAAACAAATATAGATGGATTATTCAATTAAGTAATCAATAGCGTAAAAATATAAGGGTGCTCAGAAACTGAGCACCCTTATATTATGCATTAAATAAATTTTCAAATAAGAGATTTACTTCACAACAACCTTAACAAAC
Organism: Agathobacter sp.; assembly: GCA_022769125.1. GTDB lineage: Bacteria > Bacillota > Clostridia > Lachnospirales > Lachnospiraceae > Roseburia. The sequence continues at coordinate 25,353 of JALEKN010000022.1, read as the reverse complement.
TTCTTCTTACCACGCCGTACAACAACGCCATCTCCCGCAAAGAAATCAGCGGAATACTTTACTGCAATGTCAGATACCTTCTCGTCAGCAACGGAAACACCGCCCTGCTGTACATTTCTACGAGCATCACCGCGGGATTCGCAAAGCCCTGTTTTTACCAAAAGTCCCATGATGTCCAGATCACCATCAGCAAAATCCTCAGTGCTAAGCTCAACAGTTGGCATATTGTCGTGGCTTCCACCGCCTGCGAAAAGTGCGTGGGAAGCTTCTTTTGCTTTCTCAGCTTCCTCCTCGCCGTGAACCAGCTTGGTCAGCTCGTATGCAAGGATCTCTTTTGCCTCGTTGAGCTGTGCACCCTCCCAGCTATCCATTGCATCAATCTCCTCGAGTGGAAGGAAGGTAAGCATGCGGATGCACTTTAATACATCGGAATCCGCAACATTTCTCCAATATTGGAAGAACTCGAAAGGTGAAGTCTTGTTCGGATCAAGCCATACGGCACCGGACTGAGTCTTGCCCATCTTCTTGCCCTCGGAGTTGAGAAGAAGATTAATGGTCATTGCGTATGCATCTTTTCCGAGCTTACGACGGATCAGCTCTGTACCGCCGAGCATGTTGCTCCACTGGTCATCACCACCGAACTGCATGTTACATCCGTACTTCTGGAATAGCGTGTAGAAGTCGAAGGACTGCATGATCATGTAGTTAAACTCTAAGAAGCTGAGCCCTTTCTCCATACGCTGTTTGTAGCACTCTGCGGTCAGCATACGGTTTACGGAAAAATGCGGTCCAACATCACGGAGAACGTCAATGTAGTTAAGATCCATCAGCCAGTCAGCGTTGTTGACAAGCATAGCCTTGTCATCGGAAAAGTCGATGAAACGGCTCATCTGCTTCTTGAAGCAGTCAACATTGTGCTGGATTGTCTCAGGAGTCATCATCTGACGCATATCGGTACGCCCGGATGGATCTCCGATCATGGCGGTTCCGCCACCAATCAAGGCAATCGGTTTGTTACCGGCCATCTGCAGACGCTTCATCAGGCAAAGTGCCATGAAGTGGCCTACGTGAAGGCTGTCAGCGGTCGGATCAAATCCGATGTAAAATACAGCCTTACCATTGTTGATCAAGTCTTTGATTTCTGCCTCGTCCGTAACCTGAGCGATCAGGCCACGCGCAACGAGTTCGTCATAAATAGTCATGTGTATTACCTCCGTATGATAGAATAAAAAAACCCCCGTCCTTGCATAAGGACGAGGGGGATCATCTCGTGTTACCACCTTAATTCGCGGACTGTTCACACAGTCTGCCTCCATGAGTCTCCGACAAGACTCCGGCCTCTATAACGTGCGCCACTCCGTTGCAGCCTACTTGGAAAAACCGTTGGGTGCAAAGCTCCGGGATGTATTCCATATCTGCTTCCCACGCACCTCTCATCAACCGGTAACTTTCTGTCCGTTCTGCACACATGTACTTGTTCCCATCACAGCTTGTAATTGCTTCAATTAGGTGTATTATAGCCACGAAGCAGAATATTTGTCAACTGCTAATTCCGATTATGACAATTTCTGGCAGTTGACGAACATTCCATTTTCGGATAAATTAGTCATAGGAGGAATTGAACAGATGACAAAGCATAAAATTACAAAGCTGTTTGCTGCGGTTGCAGTGGCAGCAGGGACGCTTTTTCTTTCGGTCCCGAATTTTGCAACTATAAACCCGGCACAAAGCGAGGAAGCCGTTTTTCTTACATCCGATGGTCAGGTAATTCCTGCACAGACGATGGGAAGCAGCGCTCTGATCGAAGCAGCAATGGAGGAGGGGCGCGTGGCAACCCTTTTCTCTAATGATTCCGTCACCTTGTATGGAGCGACGATGGATGAGACATACGCAGACGATGGAAGTTTTACCCTGACAAGCGATTCGCCGTTTACAGACCTGACATACTCCCACGAAGAGAAGTTTGACGGGCAGGAGCTGTTTCATGGAATCGATGTGTCAAAATGGCAGAATACGATCGATTGGGCGGCCTGCAAAGAGGCAGGAGTAGATTTTGCAATCATCCGTGTCGGATACCGGAAGCTAGAGACAGGAGAGCTTTTGGAGGACCCGACTTACAAACAGAACATTAAAGGTGCACTTGACAATGGCATCAATGTAGGGGTGTATGTTTTTTCACAGGCACTTACAACGAAGGAAGCCAGGGAAGAGGCAAAATTCCTGATCAAGCGTGTAAAAAAATACGATGTCACACTGCCGCTCGTAATCGATTACGAGGGCGGTTCCTATACTGCGAACGGAAAGAGCTATCCGGGACGGCTGGAGCAGGCATATGCGAACGGAACCGTGGATAAGACTTCCGCGACAAAGACTGTGCGTGCTTTCTGCAAGTATGTCAAGAACGCCGGCTACATACCGATGATCTATGCGAACAGCAATTATCTGGTAAACAAGATCGACGGTGAGGCACTTGGCAAAAGCTATAAGATCTGGCAGGCAAGATATGCGCAGAGTACCGATCCGAACAACGGGTACCTGTATTATCCGGGCAGCTATGAATACTGGCAGTATTCGGATAGCGGATATATCGGTTCGCTGAAGGTTGACTGCAATTTCTTGTATAAGGACTTTGATATCAAGACAAAGGCTCCGTCCGTAAGCGGGCAGGGAGCTGTAAGTGTGGATCTGGAGTGGAACAGGACCGATGATGCGATCGGCTATCGGATTTACCGGCTTAACCCAGATACCGGAAAATACACGAAAGTTGGCACAACGAGAGACAATTTCTACACGGACGAAGGACTTGACCCGGCGACGGAATATACTTATAAGATCCGTGCATATTGGAAGTTCAGCGGAAAAAATTATAATGCAAAATATTCGAGTGTAGTTTCAACCAGCACCACAACGCTTCCGGTCACAAAATTTGAGGTGACCAAACGAACAGCCACAACGATGACACTTGGATGGAAGGCCGTGTCAAAGGCGAAGGGATATGTGATCTACCAGTATAATCCGGATACGGACGAGTATGATGAGATCGCAACCGTCAAGGGAAAGAAGAATACAACCTACAAAGTCACCGGACTTGAGACAGGAACCGAATATCAGTTTATTGTATGTGCATATACTACATATGACGGAGAACAGCTGCTGAGCGATGATTCCGAAGAGCTTTTCGCAATCACGAATCCGGGAATGGTCGCGAAGCTTGCAGTATCAGCAAGAACAACAGATTCCCTTACCCTGAAGTGGACAAAACAGTCCGGTGTGGATGGATATATGGTATACCGCTACAATGAGGACACAGGCAAGTGGACAAAACTTGGCTCTGCAACAAAGAACAAGTTTAAGGACACTGCGCTTGAGGCAGGAAAAGTATACCGTTACCGTGTACGCGCGTATAAGGAATACGATGGAACCACATACTACGGAGCTTATTCGGACGAACTGTCCACTACAACAACACCGGCTGTACCAACCGGACTTTCTATAACGGACAGAACGAAGAAATCCGTAACACTTACCTGGAACCGGGACAAGAATGCAAAGGGATATCTGGTATATCGCTACAATGAAGAGCTGGGCGATTATGAGAAGATCGCAACCATAAAGAGTAATAAGATGACCTCCTACACAGATACCGGTCTGGCGAAGGGAACTGCCTATGAGTACAAGATCCGTGCTTATAAGGTAAATGAAGAGAAATCCTACTTCTCCGACAAGTCAGAAGCAGTAACTGTCACGACAAAGAAATAACCGACAAAAATGGCAGACCAACAAAGAGGGCAGAAAATAAAGCCCGGAGCAGGCGAACAAAGGTTAGCATTGACTTACCACGGAAATCTTTGGTATACTTACCAAGACTTTTATACAGAATATATTCCGTGAGGGAGTAGTTCGCGCGAGTGCGTGGTTTGTCAACAGTCCCGGCGTTTTGTAAGCCTGGCAAATCTTAAAGAATGAGACTCATGTATGCTTTGAAACATAGGCATACTTGGGTCTTTTTTTATTCGAAAAAAGATGCAATCCGTGTGGGGCTGAAGACGCACTTACATGCCTGGGCGGGCATGTAAAGACAGGATACAGCGCGGCGGCCCCATGAACGGGAAACGGAGGAGAAAGATATGGCAGATTTTGTCAACCAGTCACCAATGCTTGTAGTAATTCTATTTCTGGTAATCGGGTTTGTGCTTCTGATCAAAGGTGCAGACGTCTTCGTGGAGGGAAGCTCAAGCGTAGCAAAAAGGTTCCATGTTCCGGCGATTATCATCGGTTTAACCGTTGTTGCGATGGGAACCTCACTTCCGGAAACGGCAGTCAGTGTTACCGCATCCATCACGAACAACAATGAGCTTGCTGTCAGCAACGCAGTAGGTTCGAACATCTTTAATCTCATGGTGGTTATCGGTGTATGTGCATTTATGGCACCAATCGCAGTAGGAAAGGATACCATCCGCAGAGACATTCCGTTTTCAGCGGTATGCGCACTGCTTTTACTCGGCCTTGGAGTATGTGCCGTTGGCGATACTGCGGGCATGACACTCGGTCATTTCGATGGTGTTCTGCTGCTGCTTCTGTTTACTGCCTATATCATTGTCCTGATCCGAAGAACCTTAAAGGCACAGAAGGCAGGAGAAGAGGTTGATGTAGAGGGCGGCACAGATGAGGAGATCAAGCTGCTTTCGGTTCCCAAAAGCCTTTTGTTTATCATCGGCGGTGCGGCTGCCATTGCTTTCGGGGGCGACCTTACAGTAGATGCGGCAAGCCGCATTGCAGTAGAGCTTGGAATGAGCCAGACGTTGATCGGACTTACGATCGTATCCATCGGAACATCGCTTCCGGAGCTGGTAACTTCCATTGTTGCAGCAAGGAAAAACGAGATCGGCATGGCACTCGGCAACGCAATCGGTTCAAATGTATTCAATATTCTTATGGTACTTGGAATTGCCTCCACCATCAGCCCGATTGCATTCATTACGGAAAATATCATAGACATTGTAATTTTGCTGGTATTTACACTTATCGTGTGGCTGTTTGCGGCAACAAAACAGAAGCTCAGCAGAAAAGAGGGCTTCATGATGCTTGCACTGTATGTGGCCTATGCGGTTTACATCATTATGAGATAAGACGGCAATGGCGCTATGGCACATGGAAATGATGCCGGTTATATAGCCTGCAGTTGAATAACAGGGGAGAAAATGACATGTTACTTTTTTTAAAGGTGTTATTAACAGAATTTATTGCAGAGATGGGCGATAAGACACAGCTTATGCTGGTAGCACTTACTTCCAAATACAAGCTTCGTGATATCATCCTGGGAACCGCGGCAGCAATTCTTGTATTAAACGGAATGGCAGTTCTGGCTGGCGGACTTGTCGGCGCATTGATCCCGGACTGGATCATTAAGCTTGTTGCTGCTTTGGCATTTATGTACTTTGCGGTAACCTCACTCAAGAAGGAAGACGATGAGGAGGAAGAAGCAAAATCCGGAAAAATCGGATTCGCGCCGCTTGCAGTATTCTGTACATTCTTTGTGGCAGAACTTGGGGATAAGACACAGCTTACCGCGATAACCTTTGGCGCAAACGAAGGATTAAGTGCCGGAATCATTGTATGGCTTGGCTGTTCCATCGGACTTTTCGCAGCAGATATTATCGGAATGCTGATCGGTTATCTGTTAAAGAGTAGGACACCGGAGAACTTCCTGAATATGCTTGCATTTGTTATTTTTGCGATCTTCGGTGTATTTACACTCCGTCAGGGATTGCTGATGGAGGGCAATCCGATACCGGCAGCGGCAGCTTACCCGGTACTGATCATCGCAAGTGCTCTGTTTGCAGCAGTATGCTTTTTCTATTACCGCAGACAGCACAGATAGAAAGGTGGGCAGCCATCCGGGCATGAAACCGGACAGAATGAGGCATCCGCGCCTATAGGCTGTCTTCTGATATTGTATTTGCAAATATAGTCGAAGAGGGGTATAGTAAGGATAACTTAATAAAAAGGAGTAAGGGTATGAAAAAGAAATTATTGGCACTTGTTTTATCACTTGGCATGGCATTTTCCATCGCGCAGCCTGCAACTGCATATGCAGCAGAGGACGCAGCAACGACGGCGGCTATCGCAGGCGCAGAGGAGAAGAAGCTCAATAAGGAATATTCTGTCACATGGGATGATGGAAATGAAGAATGCTGGAGCAAGATCACACTGAATAAGCAGGGAATCCTTGGAGTGGATCTGACCCATCCGAAGAACAATACTTTGGGATATATTGCCGTAAGAGTGACTATTTATGATGAGAATGAGAACTGCATTTTCTATTGCTCAGAGGATTCCGATGAGGAAGACGGAGCTGTTCATATCGGATTGGATGAGGGAACCTACTATGTAAAGCTGACGCCGCAGTATAGCTCTTATGTACACGGAAAAACCAGCAGCTACAAGTTCACCTTAGAGAAGAATAAGTACTGCGAGCTGGAGTGGAACAACGACAAGGACACCGCGACCGAGATGAAGGTTGGCTATGATTACACCGGATATCTGGGAAGCAATGCATCAAGTCTGAATGATTACAGAGACAATGCGGATCTTTACGAGGTTACTCTCAAAAAGGGACAGCTTTATAAGTTCACATTTGACAACGCACAGGGTACAACAATCGTTAAGCTGCTCGGTAAAAATGTAAAGCTTGATGACCTCTGGCCATCATTAAAGGCAGATGATTTCTGCACAGAGCCAGGAACCACGTTTGCAGCACCATACAACGGAACATATTATCTGCATATTTACAATTATGCAAATGAACAGTATAAGTACACAACCAAGATTGAGAATGTAACCCCGAAGGCTACCAGCATCAAGGAAGTAAAGGCAGCAAAGAAATCTGCAACCGTCAGCTGGAAGACCTCAAGAGGCACCGGCTATCAGGTACAGTACTCTCTCAACAAGGACTTTAAGGACGCAAAGAGCGTTAAGGTCAGCGCAAACCTCGATTCCACCAAGATCAAGAAGCTGACTTCCGGCAAGACCTACTATGTAAGAGTAAGAGCTTATACAAAATATAAGAACAGTGAGTCAAAGGATGCTTACAAGTACTCTTCATGGTCTAAGGCACAGACCGTTGAGGCAAAATAGGATAAAAAACATCGGCGGGCGGACAACTCGTTGAAATAAAGACATGCAGACACAGGGAGCCTCTTGCGGGAGTCTCCCTAACCTGTTTTTAAGGAGGAATTAACATGAGTATCGATTTTGGAAAAATCAAATCAGACATTGTAAGTGCGGGAAAGGACATCAGCGCGAAAGCAAAAGAGGTATCAGATACCGCGAAGATCAAGATGGACATCCGCACCAAGGAGGATTTCCTCGCAAAGCAGTATGAGGCACTTGGACGTCAATACTATGAGGCACATAAGGATGATGAGGATGCGGCAGAGAAGGAGTACTTTGCAAGTATTGCGGAGGCGCAGACAGAGCTTGAGACACTGAAAGATGAACTTCTTACCCTCCAGGGTGCAACCATCTGCCCGAACTGCGGGGAAAAGCAGGTCAGCGACGACAACTACTGTAAAAATTGTGGAGCATCCTTGAAGTAATATGCATACAAGGGAAGAAGCACTAAGCTACGGATTATCATTTCCGGATACATATCAGGAAGCACCGTTTCATGATCCAAATTGGCAGCTTGTCCGGGTAAAGGGCAGCAAAAAAGCCTTTTTGTGGACGTATGAGATGAATGGCTGCATCCATCTGAACGTGAAGGTAAACCCGGAGTGGAGGGACTTCTGGAGAAGCACCTTCGCCTCCGTGATCCCGGCGTATCATCAGAACAAGGAACATTGGAATACGGTAATTCTCGATGGCACGATTCCGGATGCGGATATAAAGCGGATGATCGCGGAGAGCTACGATCTTGTGACGGACAGTCCCTCAAAGCGCATATACAATGCGGTCAGGCAGATTCCGCGGGGGCGTGTCGCGACATACGGGCAGATCGCTGAGCTTGCCGGGGACAAGAAGATGGCGCGTGCGGTCGGGAATGCCCTGCATCACAACCCGGACCCTGACACGATCCCCTGCTACCGTGTGGTCAATGCAAAAGGCGAGCTTTCCGGCGCGTTCGCATTTGGCGGCATGCACTCGCAGGAAGCCCTGCTGCGCGCGGACGGCATTGAGGTTGTGGATGGCCGTGTAGACCTTACAAAATATGGCATATAAAAAGAAGGCGACATCGTTGCAATTTACCGATGCCGCCTTCTAAACTATTTCGTCCATTGGACCTTACCTCTTTCATGAATTCTTGTGTAACATTCTTGTTCGTCTCTTCGTAATCTACTTGATCTGTTTTTCTTATGACATTTGGAGTTGTACTATATTTAAATGAATAAGGTCTAGTACTAACTCTGTTTTCTTTGGTGTGTTGTCACGTTTTCCTCTTTTAAAAACTTTGAAACGAATGCATTTAAGTTTCTGGTGGAATCTACCTCCTTTTCTGATTTTGTTGTTCTGTGACTTCCTTCTCTTAAAGTCTTTCTTGTCTCTCTCTTGTTTATGTCTTTATTATAGCACGCAAATCAGATATTGCAAGAAAAAAATGAAAATATTTTAAAATTGTCAAACAATTACAAAACATATAGCACACTTTTGTGCAAATTATATACGTGTGCAGATGGACAAACGCATGAGCAATTCGCTGGACGGCCACGCAAGTAATTCGCCAGATCATATGAAAATGGATGATGTGGCCGTAAAAACATAGATTGTCGGATGCGGTTATTTGGTGTAAAATTATGATAAAAAGTGATCAATGACGCAGAAATTTAATGCGTATATGATTTCTGTAAAGATAGTGAAATAAGTGCAAAAGTAAAAATGAAGATGGAGGAGTATACACCCATGGAAAAATCAAAGGTATATTTTACGGACTTTCGGACCGGAAACGGAGTAGGACTTCCAGAGAAGCTGAAAAAGCTTTGCCGTAAAGCAGGCATGCAGGACATGGATATGGACAACAAATTTGTCGCAATCAAGATGCACTTTGGTGAGCTTGGAAATATCGCTTACCTGCGCCCGAACTATGCAAAGGCAGTTGCGGACTTAGTAAAAGAAGCCGGTGGAAAGCCATTCCTTACCGATTGCAATACATTGTATCCGGGCTCAAGAAAAAATGCGCTCGATCATCTTGACTGTGCGCAGGAAAACGGATTTAATGAGACGACAACCGGGTGCCATGTGATCATCGGTGACGGACTGAGAGGAACAGATGATATCGTTGTTCCGGTGGAAGGCGGCGAATATTGTAAAGAAGCGTATATCGGACGTGCCATCATGGATGCGGATGTGTTTATCTCCCTGAATCATTTCAAAGGACATGAAGCGACCGGATTTGGCGGAGCTCTCAAGAATATCGGCATGGGCTGCGGAAGCCGTGCCGGAAAAATGCATCAGCACAATCAGGGCAAGCCGGTGGTAGAGGCTTCCCGCTGCAGAAACTGCAAGCGCTGCGCAAAAGAATGCGGCTCTGATGCAATTTCCTATGAGACGGGCAAGGCCGTCATCAATCAGGAATTGTGCAAGGGCTGTGGACGCTGTATCGGTGCATGCTCATTTGATGCGATCCATAATCCGAACGACAATGCCAATGAGATTCTGGGCTGCAAGATTGCGGAATACTCCAAGGCAGTTCTGGATGGAAGACCAAACTTCCATATCAGTCTTGTGGTAGACGTATCTCCAAACTGCGATTGCCATGCTGAAAATGATGCCCCAATCCTGCCAAATATCGGAATGTTTGCTTCTTTTGATCCGGTTGCACTCGATCAGGCTTGTGTCGATGCCTGCCAAAAGGCGGCTCCGATGCCAAACTCCCAGCTGTCTGACAACCTTGCAAAGCCGGATTGGCATTTTTACCGCGACAATTTCCTGGATTCGAACCCGAATGTCCGTTGGAAAGAGACACTCGAGCACGCGGAGAAACTTGGCCTCGGAAGCAGGGAATATGAATTGATCCGGATGTAGCCAGCCCGGGGAGAAGAGAACCATATGAAGGTCATGGGTACAATGGTGAGGCCAGTTTAGAAGCAAGAGAGATACCCATCGATTTTATCAGGAGTCTAAAGGAAAAAGAGGAAAGCACAAAATGAAAACAAAAATAAAAACAAAACTTGTGGCTGCGATGCTGTCTGTAGTTATGCTGCTTGGTACAACACCGGTCAATGCGGCAGCCGTGTCAGCAAAAAATACCGGAATTGCACTTGAGATAACAGCAGCAGGTGCATATTCCAACTGGGATGGGGTATCAAACGTATCGCAGTTTGTCAATGAAAAAGGACAGTTTTGCTTTGCATATGACAACGGTAAGAATGTTATCATCGTCAAAACGAAGAATGGCAAGGCGCAGAAGAATACAATCAGGCTCAAGAAAAAGCATGATCTGTTTGGCGGAGTAACCTGTGACAGCAAAGGGAATTATTACCTTGTGACAGGTGAGACGAACGAGACGGAAAACACCGATAAGAATACAATCTTTATTTCTAAGTATGACAAGAACGGAAAGCATCTCAAGACAGTCGGTGACAATGGAAGTGCAAGCCTCGGCTCATGGTATGACAGCAGCTTTTATACACAGACTCCGTTTGATGCGGGCAACTGTGACATTGCAATCAATGGTAATACGCTTACTGTTAATTATGCGCGTCAGATGTATAACGGTCATCAGAGCAATTCCGTTTTTACAATCAACACGCAGACGATGGAAAAGATTTCGGTAGGAAATGTATACAATTCCCATTCATTTGCACAGAGAGCAATCCCTTACAAGGACGGTTTTGTGCTGGCAAGCGAGGGCGACTGCTATCCGAGAGCATTCACTGTCAATTATGTCGCAAAGGACGGATCCTTTAACTATGAGGGCGATTCCTTCCATTTCTGGGTAAAGAAAGGTGCCCTCGATGAGTGGAATATGTGGCTCGTGAATGATAATTTTGCGCGGATGGGCGGTGTCGCGGCTGTAAATGATACAACCGTCTGCCTTGTCGGACAATCGGTAAAGTCATTGAACAAGAAAGCTGAAAAGCAGAATCAGCAGGTATTCATCCAGATATTCGATCCGACCAAGGATCTGGGAAGCGCGTCCGCTTATACAACCAGCGGAAAACGAAGCGGCTTATCCGGCGGCAACGGGGATCAGGAGGTAACGGACTACGGAGTAAAGTGGCTTACGGATACAGACAAATCTATCATTTCCAATACGCAGGTTGTATCAGATGGAAATGGGACAATCGCTGTGTTGTTTGAGCAGTACTCTTCTAAAACATGGGAGTATGAAGGTGTCTATTACATCATTCTGGACGGAAAGGGTAACGTCATCTCAAAGAAGCAGAAATATTCATCTACCGCTAAGCTCAACCCATATGTGATGCCGGTATACACGAAGGGCAGCGTTTATTGGGTTGGAAACAAGCCAGATGATAACAGCAGCAAGATGTACGTATACAGCCTGAAGCTGAAATAGCAGTTGCCGGCCCCCCCGCAGCTTTAATTAAGAATTATTTTTAGAAAAACACATACAGTAGAGTAAAGAGTATTGCTGATATAATTTCGCCTTGGTAAAATCCGGAAATTAACGGAATGCATAGCGGCAGCTGGGGCAAAATTAGAAAGAAGGAAGATTGCTGTATGAGTGAAAACAGAAAATTACCCAATCGGTCACTAATTGTATCTATTGCAATCCCTCTGCTCGTAGGAGGGGTTGCATCTTTTTTTACGAGGGCGGGAGTTGATGAATTTGAAGCTATTGCGCAACCGCCATTTGCACCGCCAGAATGGCTGTTTCCGGTCGTCTGGGCGATACTGTATGTGCTGATGGGTGTCGCAGCCCACCGGATATGGCTTCGAAGGGATAGCGACAAGACTGCAGCAAAGGCATTGCGCCTATATGCGTTGCAGCTATTTTTTAACTTTATCTGGTCATTCCTGTTTTTTAACCAGAAAAACTACATAGGGGCATTTGTGTGGCTGGTGTTCTTGTGGGCATTGATCCTACTGACCATTGATGCCTTCTACAAAATCGATAAACGTGCGGCATACCTGATGATACCTTATGCCCTCTGGGTAACGTTTGCTGGTTACCTGAATCTCGGCATTGCATTGCTAAACAAATAAAAATTATCCCTAAAGAATCGTAAAACATTGCCGATATACAAGTTGAACGCAAAAAAGATACAAAAAAAGAGCTAAAGAAATATTCTTTTGCTCCGATAAATAATGTAGAAGTTATAATTTCAAGGAAGAAAGGAGATGCTGTTTATGCGTATTGATGCATACAATCAGATTTCGCAGATCTACAATACCCAGACGATGGCGAAGACGAACCGGACCCAGATGAGCACAAGCCGGATGGATCAGGTATCTATCTCACAGGTCGGACGTGATTACCAGATCGCGAAGAATGCAGTATCAGAAGCTTCAGACGTTCGGGAAGACAAGGTTGCACAGCTCAAGGCGATGGTCGACAACGGGACTTATAAGGTAGACGAGGGAGATTTCGCCAGCAAATTATTAGCGAAGTATAACGCAATTTTGTAAAGTGAGGATTTGGTGTGGCCAGTTTAGTAGAAGAACTTGTAACTGTATTAAATGAAGAGGAACAAATGTATCGGCGCTTTATCGAGTACGGAGAGAAAAAGCGCCAGATACTGATTGATGCAGATGTTCCGGCACTTGAGCAGCTTACAAGTCTCGAACAGACGTCAAGCGATGAGCTTCTGTCGCTGTCAAACAGACAGATACAGGTATTAAAAGATATCGCCACTGTCATCGGGAAAACCGAGGAGAAGATGACAGTGACCAGATTGATTGATTATCTGGCAAGTCAGCCGGATATTCAGACGAAGCTTCGGGAAGCAAGAGACAGGTTACTTGATGCTGCCGGACAAGTGCAGGAGCTGAATAAGCAGAATGAAGCACTTTTAAAGCAGGCAATGGAGCTTGCGGAGTTTGACATTACCCTGTTTCGAAGCATGCGTCAGGCCCCGGAGACCGCCAACTATGACAAGAACGCTTACAACACGGGCACACTTCTTGGCAGCAGCGGTTTTGATGCAAAGCAATAAGGAGAACGTGCAATGGCAAACGGTTTTGGAAGTTTTTATGTAGGTACATCGGGATTACAGAGTTCACAGAACGCACTCAACGTTGTTGCGAACAACTTGTCCAATGTGGATACAAAAGGATACGTTCGCCAGCAGGTTATTTTCTCCGACAAACACTATTTGAAATTAAAAGAAGTGTCCACCTCGACCAATATGCAACAATCCGGTATTGGTGTCTCCATCGGAGATGTGGTACACGCAAGAGATATATTCTTAGATAAAGCGTATAGGCTTGAGAACGGAAGACAGTCCTTTTACAGCAATACTTATGAGGTAGTGACACAGGTGGAGGATCTGCTTCAGGAGCTGGATGGCGAGGAACTTAAGAACGCCCTGCAGGATCTGAGAACCGGATTCCAGCAGCTTGCGGAAGCACCGGCAGATTCGGTCAACCAGAACCTTGTGATCCAGCAGAGCCAGATACTTCTCGGACGTTTTTCGGCGCTTTATTCCGATTTACAATCCTACCAGTACAACCTGAACAATCAGGTAAAACAAAAAATTAATAACATCAACGATATTGGTGATCAGATCTACCAATTGAACCTTTATATCCAGAAGGTTGAATCTGCCGGGATAGAGACTGCAATGACCGCACGTGACCAGAGAGACGTGCTTTTGGATGAGCTGTCAAGTTATGTGAATATCACGTATTCCGAGGATGCAACGGGGTTTGTAAATGTACAGGTGGAAGGTGCAGAATTCGTAGTAGATTACGGCTGCAACCATTTAGACCTGCAGAAAGACAAGACCACCGGATTTTACACGCCGTATTGGTCAAATCTTTCCGACCCGGATAAAGATAAATACACATACCTGTATAAGAACCTGCTCGACATATCGACAGAGAACAACACAGATGTCGGTTCACTGAAGGCCCTGCTCTACCAGCGCGGCAATGGCTTCGGGACATACGCGGATCTGGAAAATGATAAAGCATACGCCAAAATTGAGGACTGCACCCTGATGGAGACCGAGGCGGAGGTGGATCGCTTGTTCCACTATATTGCAACCTCAATCAACGACTTGTTAGCACCGAATATCTCAGCGGGAGATGCGCTGAATCTTGGAACAGGAACACTTACCGCAACAGATGCCAATGGCAACACCTATGTGATTGATGCCAACACCAAGATTCTTGATACGGCAAACTGCTCAGTGGGCGCAGACAAAGCGCTTCCGCCGGCAGAGCTGTTCACAAGGCGTGGAGTTGACCGATATACAGAGGTAACCGGAGCGGATGGCAATACCTACTACATATACAACGAGGAAGATACGACAGACACTGCAAAGTGCTATTGCATTACCGGATGTGAGATCAACTCAGAACTTTTGCGTGAGGAGTCCAAGCTCCCGATGATGCGTCAGGATGGCGCCGTAAACTATGCGCTTGCAGATCAGCTGCAGGATCTCTGGGATGCGTCTTCCATGACCATCGATCCGACGGACAAGGCTCCATGTACCTTCGAGGAGTTTTACGACAAAATGATCGATAAGCTGGGAACGGATGGAAACGTCTACTATTCTTCCAGCCAGACGCTTGACACAACTGTGTCTTCATTGGACAACCAGAGACAGCAGGTCAGCGGCGTATCATCAGATGAAGAACTTACACACATGGTAAAATACCAGGCAGCGTACAACGCAGCCAGCCGCTACATCACCGTTATCAGCCAGATGACAGAACTGATCGTCACCGGACTGATCTAGCTACAGCTTCTGTGGCAGCTGCCGGCACATTTGTATCCGGACATACAAATGTGCCGCGCAGCTAGCAAAGAATAAGTTGGATGATAGAAGGGAGGATCTTATGCCTTCAACATTTATGGGACTGAATATTGCAGCGAGTGGGCTGTCAGCATTCCAGACAGCAGTATCCACAACTGCAAATAACATATCGAATGCACAGACACCGGGCTACAGCCGGCAGTCAACCACGCTTCAGGCAACGCAGGCGCTGCGCATGACAGCACGCTACGGAAGCATTGGAACCGGTGTGGCAGCAACCAAGATCACGCAGGAAAGAGACCTGTTTTACGATGCGCGGTATTGGAACAACAACTCCAGTCTGGGGCTGTATGAGTCGAAACTGTACTATCTGGATCAGATCCAGGGCTATTTCAAAGATGATAACACACAGACCGGATATACGACTTTGTTTAACCGGATGTTCAATAACCTCGAAGGAATGATTGGAGAAGGCGCAGAGGATAAGAGCGTGCGCAATCAGTTCATCAACTCCGCGCAGAACCTTTGCACCTACTTTAATTCATTATCCGATTCCCTCAGTACCCTGCAGGCAGACGTGAACGAGGAGATTAAAACAACCGTAACGAACGTCAATGCAATCTCCAAGAAGATCGCCCTGCTGAATGAGAAGATCAACAACGTTGAGGTACGTGGCGGCTATGCAAATGAACTTCGGGATGAACGTGCCAACTTATTGGATGAACTTTCAAAGATTGCATCGGTTGACACTCGCGAGGTTGAGATCATCAATACCTATGGGGACAACCTCGGCGGAACCAATTTTACGGTGACGATCAACGGCCAGGTGCTTGTAGATGGTTCGGATTACCGCACACTGGATTGTGTTTCACAGGATTACCGTAACAACCAGAACGATATTGACGGACTGTACTCTATCGTCTGGAGCGATACCGGAATGAACTTCGCGGTGACGACAGACACTGCCGGCGGATCATTGAAAGCGCTTTTCCAGATGAGAGATGGTAACAATAATGAAGCATTAAGCGGCACGATTACAGGTGTCGGGACCGAGCAACGCACGAACCAGTATACAGGCGCACAGGAGACAGTTCGCACGATCACCATGACACCGGCCTCTGCAAAGAACCTTGCCTCCCTCGACATTGCAACGAGAGGCCAGATCAATGTCGGCAACAAGTCATACACTTATGACGGCTGGGAAGCAGTAGCGGATGAAGACGGCAATCTGATCGAGTTCAAATATTATCTGACCGGGGAACTAAATGCCGTTGAGGAGCAGAATCTCACCGGAAAAGACGCAGCCTGCGGACAGGCAGTTGAGGGAATGGGAATCCCGTATTACCAGGAACAGATCAACGAATTTTTGCGTACCTTCGCGGAAATGTTCAATGATATCGAAAAGAGCGGACAGACTCTGGACGGTGAGAAAATGGGCGCGTTTTTCGTAGCAAGCAATATCGTGACCGGCGGCGAATACGATATGAGTGATTGGAAACCGGAGCTTGCCAATGGACAGACCACATATACGATTTCATCATCAAGCAGCTCTTATTACATGATGACCGGCTCAACGATGAAGGTAAATGCAAAATCCCTTTTAGACCCGGGATACTTTTCGACCACCGTGGATGTGACAAACGGAAGCGCGGCGTACGACCTCATCACAAAGCTGAAAGGGCTGCAGGATGACGTGGATATGTTCCGCGGAGACAGCGCAGGAGCTTTTTTGGAGACACTGCTTTCGGATGTTTCGGTGGATACGCAGGAGGTTGATGTATTCTGTAAGACCTATACCAGCCTGGAGGCATCCATCAACAATCTGAGAACCTCGGTATCCGGCGTGGATGAAGACGAGGAAGGAATAGCCCTGATAAAGTTCCAGAATGCTTACAATATGGCTTCCAAGGTAATCTCGGTTATGTCCCAGATGTATGACAAGCTGATCAACGAGACCGGCGTGGCATGATTTTTCCTCTAAGTTTTTGCCGCAAGGTGCCGATATAAAAAGTATAGGCAACAGCAATATAAGCAAATCTGCTCCACGGACGGAGCTTTAAGTACGACAGGGATGTGGTGAAGATCAGGAGGTTATAATGAGAATCACCAACACAATGATTACGAGAAATACCAAATCCAACATCAATCTCAACAAGACCTATGTGGATAAATATAATACACAGATGACAAGCCAGAAGAAGATCTCAAAAGCATCTGAGAATCCGGTCATTGCCATCCGCTCATTGCGTCTTTCCACAAGCCTGAGCCACCTCGAACAGTACAAGAGCAACATCGAGGATGCAACATCCTGGCTGGATGTCACACAGACTGCGCTCAAGAACATGAAGGATCTTCTTACAGATGTGCGTACCCAATGTGTCAATGGTTCTACCGATACATTAAATGCAGACGATCGCAAGACAATCCTTAAGAACCTGCAGGAGCTTGCAGACCAGATTTATGCAGAGGGCAACTCAGATTATACCGGGCGTACTATTTTTACCGGGTATCGTACAACGGAGAACCTGACCTTTGACAAGGACGAGAGCAAAACATCCTACAAGATCGATCAGAATTTCAGCTACGAGGATATCAAGGAACACCGCTATGTGACCGGGGATGTCAAGGTGCCGGCTGAGGTAGATGCCAACACGGCAGACTGTGATACGAATGTTGACTATACCTACGCGAAGCGCCTGCGCCTGGCATACGACGGAACGGACACACTCGATAACCTGACCTACACCTTTACGGATGCAGCAGGCAAGGAGACAACCGCAGACCTGACCAGCTATATGTACAGTACGACGGATCAGAATGGCAATACCGCTATCGTGACAGCTAACATTGTGGAATATCAGAACGAGGAAGAATGGCTGGCAGCTTCGCAGGCGGCAGGGTATGACAAGAAGACAATCGAAAGTAACCAGATCATATATATTAAGGATACCGGTGAACTTATTTTAAACGATGACCTTGCCAACTCTCTGATCAGTGACAAGGCGAGCATCCAGACCACTTACAACAAGACGGGATTTGAAAAAGGCGAACTCCGCCCGGAATATTACTACAACTGTGTGGATCAGAGCGATCCTGCCAAACCGATTGCCTACACCAAGGAGAATCAGGAAATCTCATACGAGATCAGCAATGCAACATCACTAGTGGTAAATACACAGGCAAGTGATGTTTTTGATATGAATATCCTGCGTGATATCAATGAACTGATCGATATCGTCCAGAAGTCCATCAACGCCCATACAAAGGTGGATGACATCAAGGAAATGATGACGCAGTCTAAGTATGCGGGGGACGAAGAACTTACCGCGAAGCTGCAGACTTATCTCGATGCGGCACAGAAGGAAGCGGACTATGCAGACGACAATATCCAGAAGACCTATGAACAGTACATTGGAAATTTCAACGGGTACCTCGATGATGTCAATATCGGGATCGCGAATGTCGGAAGTACCGAGGTGCGCCTGACTATGACGCAGACGCGTGTGGAGAACCAGACCACCACTGTGACGGAGCTGAAATCCCAGAATGAAGACCGCGATATCTCGGATATCATCATCGATTACTATGCATCCTATTATGCATACCAGGCAAGCCTTACAGCAGCAGGCAAGATCAACCAGACCTCCCTGCTTGACTATATCTAAAACAATATCGTCGGAGACGAAAGGAGAATGACCATGAAGGCAAAAACAAGATTATTTGGTGAAATTGACATCGCAGATGACAAGATCATCACGCTCGAAAAGGGAATGATCGGATTCCCGGAGCTTACCCATTTTTCACTCATTTTT
This sequence comes from Agathobacter sp., assembly GCA_022769125.1. Taxonomy (GTDB): domain Bacteria; phylum Bacillota; class Clostridia; order Lachnospirales; family Lachnospiraceae; genus Roseburia. Next base: position 6,659 of record JALEKN010000022.1, on the reverse strand, counting down.
GATGAGGAAAAGAAGCAGAGAAAAGCAAGGATCATGTGGCTTCAGAGCATGGACGATGCGGATATCGCATTCCCGGTTATGGACCCGCACAGCATCAAGGAAGATTATACACCGAATGTAAACGCGGAGATCGTTGCACCGCTCGGTGAGATGAACGCAGAAAATACCTATGTCCTTGTAACTGTTACCGTACCGCGCAAGGTGGAGGATTTTTCCGTCAACTTAAAGGCACCGATCGTAATCAACATGGACACATTAAAGGGCGTTCAGCTTATTGTTGAAGATGATTACCCGGTAAAATACAAGGTATACGAAATCTTAAAGGCAGAAAAGGCGGGTGAATAGAGATGTTAGCATTGACAAGAAAAAAGGGCGAAGCACTCGTCATCAACAACAATATCGAGGTTACCATTCTTGAGATCCGCGGTGACCAGATCAAGATCGGCATCTCAGCACCGAAGGATGTCCCGATCTACCGCAAGGAAGTATATCTGCAGATCCAGAAGGAGAACGAGGCAGCGATCAGCGTAGACAGCCTGGATATGCTCAAAGATTTTATGTAATGACCCTGAGGATGAGACATTGGGATTGCTGCCCAAGGGAATAAGCAGCATTGGTTGGTTCCTGTCCCACCTTATAATATTTTTTTGTGAAAATTGTAAACTTTCTCTGCCCCGGCGCCGATAAAGGTATTAGAAGAAACGGCAAATGCCAAATGCAGATGCAGCAATTTTCACACGGAGGTGTTAATTATGGCAATTGAAGCAATTACAGGAGCAGGAATGACCTATCAGGGAAGTACGTCGACTGCTGAGACAAGAACAGAGGTAAGACCTAAGGTTGAAGCGGCAGAGCAGCTTCAGGTATCTGAGAAGATCGCACAGAATACGGTTTCCATCGATACCAAATCAACCGGAGACCGCGAGGGCGGCTCACAGAACGCGGCTGCACAGGACGCATCCGCAAAGAAAAAGGATCAGCTTAAGAAAGCAGTTGAGGAGATCAACAAGAAAGCCAACAATTCCGAGGCAATTTTCGGAATCCATGAGGGCACGAACCGCGTGACCATCAAGCTGGTCGACAAAGATACCAAAGAAGTAATCAAAGAACTGCCACCGGAAAAGACCCTTGACATGATCGCAAAGGTCTGGGAGATGGCAGGAATCTTAGTAGACGAGAAGAGATAAGGAGGACACGGCTATGCCAATGAGAGTAACCGGACTTACATCCGGACTAGATACAGAATCCATCATTTCGGCGCTTGTGTCCGCGTATGATGCAAAGACGCAGAAGTACACCAAGGCACAGACGAAGCTTTCATGGACACAGGATGCATGGAAGAGTCTGAATACGAAGGTATATAGTCTGTATACGAACTTATCAAATTTGCGTTTCTCGAGTGCATATACTACAAAAAAGGCAACTGTTTCAGATGCAACCAAGGCATCTGTTACCGCATCGGGAACAGCAGTTAATGGTACACAGAAACTGAAAATAAACAGTACCGCACAGTCAGCTTACATGACTGGTGGTAAGCTTGAGAAGGCTGACAAGACCTCGAAAGATCCGATTACCACAAAGACGACTTTGGGTGAATTGGGATACACAGGAAAGACAACGACTTTTCAGGTAAACAAGGGCGACGGCAAGACAAGCTATATTACCGTAAGCCAGAGTTCTACAATAACTGATATTATTGCAAGCTTCAAGGAAGCCGGAGTTAATGCGAACTTTGATGAAAATCAGGGGCGCCTGTATCTGAATGCAAACCAATCTGGTGCTGCGGGAGATTTTACAATCGAACCATTTGCTGATATGTATGATGGTAGTGAAGTGACACAGTACAACAAGGATTCTTATAGTGCGCTGTATGCTCTTGGCTTGGCATCAAGTTCATATGCCTCAAAGGTGTACAATTCTGTGGGAGCATCAGATATGACATTGGCATCTGAGAAAACAGGCTCCAATTTGCAGATCAGCTTCAAAACCCCTGCCTCAAAGGAAGAGGCAGAGCTTCAGAATAATCTTCTTGAGAAATTAAAGGAAGAAGGAACTTATCAGGTTACCACGACTGCTAATAGTGATGGTACAATATCTGCAACTTATTCCGCTGGTAGTGATTATGTTTTTGAAAATGGAAAGATCTATTTGAGCACGGATAGTGACCGGGCAAATCCGATTGCAGAGTATCAGGAAAAAACCGATGCAGCAAAGCTGAAAGAATACTCCGGCGCAGACGATGTGATCACAAAAGACGGTGGAAGAAAAGCTTCCTTTGTGGAGACAGGAATTGCATCGAGCAATGTAAAGATAGCAGCAGAGAATACCGGATTAAATGTTGAGTTCCATTTCAACACACCTGCATCACAGGAAGAGGCAGACGCACAGAATGCATTCGTAAAGGCATTAAAGACAAATGGTGCACTGCGCATCGAGACAGGATCAGATGATGGAAATGGCAATATCCCTGTTACCTACAAAATAGATGGATATGAAATCCGCGATGGAAAGGTATATAAGGCAGGCGATTTGGATAATCCGATTGCTACCTATGAGGAGTCCGGAACTATAGTTGCAGATACTTACGATCAGAAGGCTTCTCTTACTGCAGAGGGCGGAAGCACTGCATCTTATCAGGAGATTGACAGCTCACACAATCCGACAATGATTCATGGAGTGGATGCTTCCATCGAATTAAACGGTGTGGAATATACGAGCTCTACAAACGATTTTTCCATCAATGGATTAAATATCAAGGCATTGGCTACAACCACAGATGAGATAACGATCTCAACGGATACCGACACACAGGCGATTTACGATAAGATCAAGGATTTCATTACCGAATATAATAATCTCATGAATGAGATGACCAAGCTGTACAATGCAGATTCTTCTTATGGATATGACCCGCTTACGGACGAAGAGAAGGATGCAATGTCTGATACGGAGATCGAGAAGTGGGAGACAAAGATCAAGGATTCCCTGCTCCGCAACGATACTACCCTCAACGGCGTAATGATGGCAATGATGAATGCAATGGGCAGTACCTATGAGATAAACGGAACCAAATGTAACCTCTCCTTATTTGGAATTTCTACGCTGGGTTATCTCAATGCGGCCAAGAATGAGCAGTATGCATACCACATTGACGGTGATGCAGATGATGAGAATACATCCGGTAAGGAAGATAAGCTCATGAAGGCACTCAAAGAGGATCCGGATACGGTGATCGAACTTCTGAAAAAGATAACCGGAGACATGTATACAGCACTTGGAGATAAGATGAAGTCAACATCTTTAAGCTCTGCCTACACGATCTACAACGACAAGGAAATGAACTCCCAGTACTCTGAGTACAGCAAGACGATCAGTACATGGCAGGACAAGCTTACAGAGAAGGAAGATTACTATTACAATAAGTTCTCCAAGATGGAATCTGCGATGGCAAAACTGCAGTCACAGACCAGCTCACTTTCCGGTCTGTTTGGATCCGGTTCATAAATTTTTTGCAGCTGCTTAAGAGGCAGCTGCGCGTCTTCAAGATAAGAACAGGAGGAAGACTATGGTACAGCAGAATAGAGCATTTGCTGCATACAATAACAGTAAGATTCTGACGGCATCCCCGGCAGAGCTTACGCTGATGCTTTACGATGGAGCGATTAAGTTCGCCAATATTGCAATCGTAGGAATCGAGACAAATGACATCGAAAAGGCACACAATAACATTCGAAAAACAGAGCGTATTATTGTAGAGTTTGATACGACTCTGGATGACCGCTATGAGGTGTCAAAGGACTTTCATAATGTCTACCGTTATTTGTTGCGCAGATTGAATGAAGCCAATATGAAGAAGGATAAGGAAATCCTTGAAGAGGTATTGAAGCATCTGCGTACAATGCGTGATACATGGAAAGAAGTTATGCAGTTGAATGCCAACGGCAATAAGACACAGGTATCATAGGAGTGGCTATGCAGGAGACATACATTCAGATTATGCTTCAGAGTCTTGAGAAAAAAAATAAGGTTCTGGATCAGATCATACAGCTAAACGAGCGGCAGAAAACAGTATTGGAATCTGCAGACAGCCCGGTGGAAGAATTTGATGAGACGGTCGAGAAAAAATCCGCACTCATTGAGCAGATCGAACAGCTTGACAGTGGGTTTGAACAGTTGTACGATCGCGTTAGGGACGAACTCCAAACAAACAGGGAAGAATATAAGGAGCAGATTCGTCAGATGCAGGAATGCATCCGGATCATAACAGATAAGAGCGTGCAGATCCAGACGCAGGAAGCTCGTAATAAGGATCTGATGGTCAGCAAGTTTGCAAGGGTAAAGAAGCAGGCACGCCAGGTTCGCGTGAACTCTAAAGCGACTAGCAGTTACTATCAGAGCATGAGCAGAACCTCTGTGATAGATCCGCAGTTTATGGATGATAAAAAATAATTTCGCATTTTGAGTAAAAGGGGGTTAAGAATCCTTTTATTGTTCCGATATAGTATATGTCAGCAGGAAGACAGGAGGTTTTCCACTGATGGATGCAAAGGAATGTGTCGGAGCTACAAAATGCAAGGGAATGCACAAACGGTTAAAGCAGCAGAAATGGGGGATAAGGATATTTCCCGGGACTGTCTTGTATAGAGTAACCGGAAGTGAATATGTGCACACCACAACATTTGGTAGTGATAAGAGAAATTTGACACTAGTTTAATAATTTCTCTTTTTTGCTATAAACTTTTCGGATAAACATCCGAAATATCTAGTAACAAGAAACAAGCAGTAACGTTACTTGTTAGAACAGGCAATGAAATGTAGGACGGAGCGTACGGCCGGAGCACAGGAAGTTGCCACCACTATTACCAAACGATTCGCAAGGATGCGGACGTACAAATTCAAGGAGGAATATATTATGGTAGTACAACACAACATGCAGGCGATGAACGCCAACAGAATGCTCAATGTAACAACAACACAGCAGTCTAAAGCAACAGAGAAGTTATCTTCTGGTTACAAGATCAACCGTGCAGCAGATGATGCAGCAGGACTTTCAATTTCTGAGAAGATGCGTAAGCAGATCCGTGGTTTGGATCAGGCTTCTACCAACGCTCAGGATGGTATTTCTGCAGTACAGACCGCTGAAGGTGCTTTAACAGAAGTACACTCTATGTTACAGCGTATGAACGAGCTTGCTACTCAGGCAGCCAACGGAACCAACAGTGAATCTGACCGTCAGTCTATCCAGGACGAAATTGATCAGCTTACCACTGAAATCGACCGTGTTGCTGAGACAACCAAGTTCAACGAAACCTACTTATTAAAGGGTAATGGCAAGACTTCTACCGTTAAGATCGCAGCTCAGGATGCAGGTATTAGCGGAACTCTTACCGGTGTAGGAACTGGTACAGCAGTATTCAAGATGGATACATTAAAGTATGGCCAGTCAATCACAATCGGCTCTAAGGGATATACCATTGGTACAACAATCGCTAATATCCGTGATGCTATTACAGGTCAGTCAACCGATATCAATATTAACGGAACCGTCGGTGCTGGAAGTATCATTACTATTAATGGTACTGAGTATACGGTAGCCGAAGATAAGGATGTTGATAAGACAGAAAATAAACTTACCAAGAAGGAAATTGCTGCATTGATCCAGGACGGTGACAAGGTTGTTGTCGGAACACAGACAATGGTTGCTATGACTGAGACCAAGGCAGATGGTATTGGTGACAATGATGCATCTGTTATCTCTGCAAATAAGGCATACAGCCTTATTGCTGATGAACTCCGCAAAGCATCTTCTATCGGTGCTGATGCTGGTCATGAGGCTTCAGTTACTACTGCTGGCTCTGTAACAATTGGACAGGGTGGTTTATCCGTAACTGCTGATGCTAAGACAGCAGCTGCAGCTGGTGATAAGACCCAGACTAAGACTCAGGTTACCTTCATTATCAATGAGGGATCTGTAAAGGTTGATCAGGGACTTCAGTTAGGACTTCATGTAGGTGCAGACGCAGATGAGACCAACAAGATCTCCTTCACAATCGATACTATGAACTCCGCAGGACTTGGTGTTAAGGGACTTAATGTCGTTGATAATACCGGTGCTAAGGCTACATACGCAATCGATGCAATTGCAGACGCTGTTGCTAAGGTTTCTGCTCAGAGATCTGCACTTGGTGCTGTTCAGAACAGACTTGAGCATACAATTAACAACTTGGACAACGTAGTTGAGAATACCACATCAGCTGAATCTCAGATTCGTGATACTGATATGGCTGAGACAATGGTTGAGTACAGCAAGAACAACATTCTTGCACAGGCCGGCCAGTCAATGCTCGCTCAGGCGAACCAGTCAAATCAGGGTGTACTGTCCTTACTTGGTTAATTGCTGTTTGCTATTCATTGCTATACTACTATTACAAAACTGGCGACGGGTTGATCCCGCCGCCCTTTTTGCTGCATATCAATAAAATGTCAATATGTTTTTTGATAAAAAATGAAAAAAATTATTTTTTGGGGGTTAAGTAATCCGTAGAAAGCCCGATATAAAGAGTAACCAAGTAAAAATGGTGTCCAGCAAGCACCATTCAGACGCCTAGCAAGCGTCGTTACTAAGAGGCGTTCAGCAAGCGCCAATATTATCAAGAAAG
>JALEKN010000025.1 GCA_022769125.1 Agathobacter sp. | reverse complement strand
ATAATCCGAAAAAGATTTTGTTGTTCCAAATAACAGTACCCCGGTGAGTAAGATAACCATACATTTGCGCGTGAATTTTTTCATTTTTATACTTCCTTTCGTCTTTTGTATTTGGAGATTTAAATCTCCTTGTTTGTAGTTGTAATGATACGGATAAAAAGTGAATAAGACCATAACAGAACTGGCACATTTTATTTATTTGACTAAAAAAGTTAAAATTTTTTAAAATGTGCCAGTTCTGTTATGGTCTTATAGGATAGAAATGATAATATAAATTATATCACACATGGCAAGGATAAATTATTTTTATGACGTTGCAACAAGTTACATTGAGTATACAACAGTGTTTGATAATGAAACGATTTATCTAGGAGAAAATTAATATGGGAACACTAGGGAATATAGTTAATATATGGTTGAGTTGATTTTACTTATGTGAGTGATATAAGAGCAAAATTGAGATTGCTTTATCGGTATGAGGATAAACTAAAACGTCATGCAAAATCTAGCTGATTAACAAATATATAAAGGAACTGTGGGTGTAGCCTTTTTACATTAAGAGGTAGAGGGAAAACAATCCACGGCGCCTCTAATAGTTTAAAATACAGACCTTGGAGAGGGTCTATAAACACTACTACTCTATAATACAAAGGAGGGGAAAACGATGACAGAACGCAAATTTGAAGATCTGGCTTTGGAAGAAATTGAAATGTCGCAAGGATGTCCAGCCGGAACATGTTGTAGTTGGGTTGTTTCAACGATTTAAAAATTTAAATTAGTGATGAAAGTGAGTCTTCGTTGACTCACTTTCTGCATTTAAAGGAGAAAGTTGTATGATAAACGATACATATCTTAAGATTGAATCAAATGTTTTTCCGTATTATTTTGGTGATGATTTTTTATTGAATATTGGAACATCAGATTTTGTTAAATTGAACTGTATTCAAGAGGAAGTAATCAAATGTTCTGATGGAGGAAAGACGTATAGTGAAATTTATTATCATATTATTGATAAATTTGGTCAGGACGATAATGAGAATACTAATAATGGAAAGGTTAGAACATATAAAGACGCTGTAAAGACAATAGGTGATATCTTAACGGAAAGTGACAGTAAACTATCGGATATTTATTGTAACGGTTTTTGTGATGTACGGAGGTAGGGTGTGTATCGTTATATTATTAAAAACAAGGGATTATATTTGGGGTATGCGATTTTACTTGTTATCTCTTCTACGATGAGTATTTTCTTTGCGTTTGTTTTAAGCGAGATTATTAATTGTGCTGCGGAAGGAAACTTGCAGAGACTTGTGCGGGTATTGGTTGTCGGAATTGTTTTTTTGTTGGTGACTGTATTTTCGGAATACTTTTACGGTATCACAAAAAACAAGCTGATTCGCAGCGCCAGACAGGACTTAAAGCATGATTTGTTTGATAAAATCCTGCACAAGCGCGTGCCTGATTTTGAAAGCAGGAATACAGGGGATTACATGAATGATCTGCAGAACAACCTCAATATGTATGAGGATTTGTATTTCAATAATATTTTGCAGATACCGATGATCGCATTTTCATTTTTGGTGGCGGTAATTACCTGTATATATATAAAGCCATTGATGCTTCTGTTGATCCTTGTGATCGGTGTTTTTACAGCGGTGTTTGTAAAGCATGACGGGAAAAGGCTGGAGCGGAGCACCGGTGGTTATGCAGAACAGTCTGCATCTTATTCGGGAGAAATTAAGGATGATTTTCGCGGCTATCGGATCATCAGCTCTTACATCCTGTATGATGAGATCATCCGAAGGCATAATCAAGCAAACGAAAAACTGGAAAAGGCAAAAGAGATAAACGGTAATGACAAGACGGCGTTTCTTTGCCTGAATGAACTTATCGGGCTGACATCTACCGTGATTATCATGGCATTTGCGGCTTACTTTGCAATTAAAGGAAGCTTCAACGTCGGAATGGTCATTGCTTTCGGACAAATTTCCGGGAAAATTATTTCTCCTATTATGACAGCATCGGATACATGGATTCGATTTAGGTCGTCAAAAAAGTTGACAGAAAAATATATGGCTATCCTCCAGAGCAAGGAGGGTGATCATCCCAAGCGAGAAAAACAGGCAGTATACGGAGATATTAGACTGACAGATGTTTCGCTTACTTTTGGCGAGAAGAAAGGAGTCAGCCATTTCTCGGCTGTATTTGAAAAGGGAAAGAAATACCTTGTGGTTGGAGAGAGCGGTTCCGGTAAGAGCACGCTGTTAAATATTCTTTCGGGTTTATATGACGGATATGAGGGGGAAGTCATGCTGGAGGATGAGAATCTAAAACAGGTGGAAAGAAGCTCACTAAGTAACTTGGTAAGTCTGGCAAGTCAGGAGGCATTTCTATTTAACGATACCATTCGGAATAACATTACACTGTTCAGAGATTATTCCGACGAGCAGGTACATAATGTCTTAAGGCAGTGTGGGCTGGAAAATCTGATCCGTGAGCTTCCGGATGGATTGGATACGTTAGTTAGTGAGAATGGTTCTAATTTTTCTGGTGGGGAAAAGCAGAGGATCAATTTGGCAAGAGCATTCATCAGGGACAGTAAAATACTGCTTTTGGATGAAGTGTCTGCCAATTTGGATGCCGGAACTACGGATTTCATTGAGAAAACCGTTCTTGCATTGGAGGGGAAAACGGTGATTTCCGTGGCACACAAAATGCCTGAAAAGTTGGCTGAGCTTTATGATGAAGTTATCCGGGTGGGAGCGTAAAAGCTCTTTAAGTTTTTTAGAATTGATGAAGTTAGTTGTCTCATAAGTGTAAAAGTTGCACAGGAGGTTGCAAAGGTAATCCAGAATAGGGTTGAGTTGTATCTGGCGGAGAATTAGGAACGTGCGTTGCAAATGCAGGCTCTGTATAGTATAATGTAGTTGCGGATTCCTCGTATATCACAAGGAGGAATTTAATGCAGGAGAAGAGAAACAGAAAGACATTGCAGGAATTGACCTTTAAGGACAATTTTATGTTTGCGGCGGTCATGATGGATGAAGAGAATGCCAAGGGTGTGTTGGAACGCGCCCTTGACATTGTGATCGACCATCTTGATATTTCATACGAGAAGAGTATCGTATACAATCCGGAGTACAAGGGCATCCGGCTGGATGTGTATCTTAAGGATGATAAGAATACACATTTTGATGTGGAGATGCAGATCGCAAACAAATCGATTGTAAAGAGGTCGAGGTATTATCATAGTCAGATTGATATGGAACTGTTGGGGGCAGGACTTGACTATGAGAATTTACCCGAAACGTATGTCATTTTTATCTGTGATTTTGATCCGATTGGACTGAAAAAGTACAAGTATACGATTGCGCAGCATATACAAGAGAATGAAACATTTCCTTATAGCGATGGCAGTCATACGGTATTTTTAAGTACGGTCGGAGAGAACGAAAACGAGGTATCTGATAGCCTCGTAAATTTTCTAAAATATGCAGGAGCTAGCTTCGAGGAAAGCACCAAAAGCTATTCTGATGAGTTTGTAAGCCGCTTGCAGAAATCTGTTGAAAAAATCAAGTTTGATCGGGAATTTGGGAGGCGTTATATGTTAGTTGAAGAACTGATGAAGGATGAATATAATGCTGGAAAAGAGGAAGGCAAGGTAGAGGGAATGAAGGTTGCCTTATCTGATTCTATTGTAGGTTTTTTATCCGACCTAGAGCCGGTTTCCGATAATCTAAAAAGTAGGATTGCAGCTATCGATAATCTTGAGGTGCTCACATCGCTTAGTAAGAAAGCGGCAAGGGCAGCATCAATCGACGAGTTCGAGCAGGAGCTGGCTGCGCAAAACTACTAATCTGTCGAATCGACAAAATATCCATAAAGTTACATAAAGACAACAGAGGAATCCGTGTTTTTTGTTAGCCAATTACATCAGGGAATATAAAATACAATAAGAATCTGGGCAATGAGTTATGAAAATGTGTAAAAGAGTTTTAGCGGTTATCGGCTGTGTCGCGGTATGCATAGCAATCGTATGGTTTGTGCGAAGGACAGACAAGAACAATTATGTATATGCGGAGGAGTTTGTAAAATTATTGAGTGCAGACAGTGATTTCACCATGTATTCGGGCACGATGGACTGCACGACGGTGAACGGGCGTACATACTATTTTGATGCTGCGGTTACCGACAAGCAGAGAAACGATGCAATCACTCTTAGCGAGGAGCTCATTAAGGAGTATCTGGGCGGCGATACACAGTGGAACAGCGCTGCGAAAATCTACTTTTTCCCGGAGGGCGGTGATTGGGCGGATTCAGAACAGGGCGCAGCTTATATCAACGTGGATAGCATCGGAACCTACAAACATATCCTGTCGATGTTGAAGCTTCGGTATGGCGAGTATTCCAACTATGGGTATCTGTATGCGATGGCGGATCAGATTGCGCATAAGCTCAAATGGACAAGCGATGAGGTGCAGGAACTGGATTTGGATGTGATAAGAAATAATCCGAATCTGTTGAACCTTGGGTACATATATTTCGATGAAAAATACGTCACAACAGAAGAAGCTAATGCATGTAAGGCGCTGGCAGTCGAAATCTTAAATGCGATTGACGAAGAAGCGGTATCAGAGGAACGCTTCATGCAGGAGATCGATGCGGTAGCTCAAAAAAACAATCTGGAGTATACCAAAACATATTTACAGTTTTCGGATGCCGGAGCTTATGATCCATTGAGCGTGAAGTCAAAATATCTTAGATATGTGTTTGCAAAGGATTTTGAGGCAGATATGCGCTACATTGACGGGTATCTGGAGGAAAATCCGACGAAGGATGCCAACGCCGTGATCGCACTTATTGAAGACGCAGATGAAAAGATCGGCGAGTTGCGCGAAATGCTTTCATTTTCCAAAGAAGAATATGTTCCGGTGATGGTAACTGAAAAGGTTCAGAAAAATGATATAAATGCCGGAGGCTTGTGGCAACCGTGGAAAAAGATAATCCGGCTCCAATGCTTTGATGCAATCCCGCATGAGTATGTTCACTATATGTACTCGGAGCTGACAGACTATGACAGCACGGAGCGTGAAGGCTGGGAAACGGAGGCGCTGGCTCTTTATTCAACCGCATATCAGATGGTTGAAAAAAGAAAGTATCTGGCTAATAAATACCCGGAGACACTGGAAAATATCAAGGAACTGATCGGCAAGGAATATGAAACAGTTGAGGATGAAGTGCGGTTTGAATATCTCTGCCTTGCCATAGATATCGGAAATTATTATAATTATCTCAATAATGCAGGAGGAATAGCATTTTGTGATTTTGTATGCAACAAGTATGGAACGGAAAATATGATTTCCTGCCTGCTATTTCCAAACGAGACCGAGACTTACATCGGTGAGGATATGGATGCGCTTCTCAACGAATGGAAGGAGTATATCGAGTCCTATCAATGATAAAGCATTATAAAATGCAGACAAAGCAGATTATATAAAAATGTCAAAAGACAAAGTTAAAGGAGACTATAAGTATGAGGGAGGAACTGAACGCACTTTTTTAAAGGGACTCTGTGACAAGGGAGAGACCGAGCTTGCTTATGTGGTATGTGTATGGAAAAATGGCGGCGTCGAGATCCCGGCAATGCACTTTTTGAAGCTGATCTTAGAGGCAGATCCGAAGAACTCAAAGACATGTCTGGCTGTCGAGGGCGAAAACGGAATTGAGGAGCGTGCATTGGAGGCTTGCTTATAACGCATTTATTATGGAGAACGATAACCGTCTGTCGAATGACAGGCGGTTTTGCTTTATATGAAATTGATATGCAATAAATGAATGATAGTAATATAAAAACATAACATACAGTTATGAAACTTATAACAAAGTGCGATAAAGAATGCAGTTGAAAAATCCCCCCCCTTACTATATGATAGTAACAATGGATTTATTATATGAAGAGAGGTATTGATATGGATTGTCGTATAGGTGTAATCTCCGGCGATGGTATTGGACCGGAAATCGTGGCAGAAGCCAAAAAGGTGCTTGACCAGATCGGTGCAAAGTATGGTCATCATTTTTTGTATACGGATATTTTGATGGGAGGCTGTTCTATCGATGCAACGGGAGTTCCGCTTACCGATGAGGCAATCGAGGCGGCAAAGGCAAGCGATGCAGTCCTGATGGGCTCGATCGGCGGCAACACTTCGACTTCACCGTGGTATAAGCTGGCACCGAATCTCCGCCCGGAGGCAGGACTTTTAAAGCTTCGCAAGTCCTTGAATCTGTTTGCGAATCTCCGTCCGGCATATCTTTATGAAGAGTTAAAGGCTGCGTGCCCGCTTCGGGATGACATCATCGGGGACGGCTTCGATATGATGATCATGCGTGAGCTGACCGGAGGACTTTATTTCGGCGCAAGGGAGACGAAGGAAGTGGACGGCGTTGTGACTGCGACCGATACGCTTACCTACAATGAGAACGAGATCCGCAGAATTGCAAAGCGCGGCTTTGACATTGCGATGAAGCGTAGAAAAAAGGTTACTTCCGTTGACAAGGCGAACGTTTTGGACTCCTCAAGACTTTGGAGAAGGATTGTGGAGGAGGTCGCAAAGGACTATCCGGAGGTTACTTACGAGCATATGCTGGTTGATAACTGTGCAATGCAGCTTGTCAAGGATCCGAAGCAGTTTGACGTTATTTTGACAGAAAATATGTTTGGTGATATTCTATCAGATGAAGCGAGCATGGTAACAGGCTCTATCGGAATGCTTTCCTCAGCCAGCTTAAATGATACCAAGTTTGGTCTTTATGAGCCGAGCGGCGGATCTGCACCGGACATTGCGGGAAAAGGAATTGCCAATCCGATCGCAACGATCCTTTCCGCAGCGATGATGCTGCGTTATTCCTTTGATCTGGACAAGGAGGCAGATGCGATCGAGGCAGCCGTCAAGCAGGTGCTCGCAGAAGGCTACCGCACCATTGATATCATGCCGCAGGCGGGAATGCCGTCAGATGGCATCACAAAGGTAGGAACTGCGCAGATGGGAGACCTTATCGCAGAGAGAGTATAGTCTTTGGACAAAAGAGAGGACATAGATAATGAAGAGTGATAATGCAAGAGCAGGAATGCAGCAGGCACCTGCAAGAAGTTTGTTTAATGCGTTGGGCTTTACCGCAGAAGAGATGAAAAAGCCGATGGTCGGAATTGTAAGCTCCTACAATGAGATCGTTCCGGGACACATGAATATCGACAAGATCGTGGATGCGGTCAAGCTCGGCGTTGCAGAGGCGGGCGGCGTTCCGGTTGTATTTCCGGCGATCGCAGTCTGTGACGGAATTGCAATGGGACATGTCGGAATGAAGTACAGCCTTGTGACGAGAGATCTGATCGCAGATTCCACCGAGTGTATGGCAATCGCGCATCAGTTTGATGCACTTGTCATGGTTCCAAATTGTGACAAGAACGTACCGGGACTTTTGATGGCGGCAGCGAGATTAAATCTTCCTACCGTATTTGTATCCGGTGGTCCGATGCTTGCAGGCCATGTGAAGGGGCAGAAGAGAAGCCTTTCCTCCATGTTTGAGGCGGTTGGTTCCTACGCAGCCGGCACAATGACTGAGGAGGACGTTGAGGAGTTTGAGAACAAGGTCTGCCCGACCTGTGGTTCCTGCTCCGGTATGTATACAGCCAACTCCATGAACTGCCTGACAGAGGCGCTCGGCATGGGACTTCGCGGCAACGGAACAATCCCGGCAGTATATTCTGAGCGTATCAAGCTTGCAAAGCATGCCGGAATGGCTGTTATGGAGCTGTACCGCAAGAATATCTGCGCAAGAGACATTATGACAAAGGAATCCATCTTGAATGCGCTTACCGTTGATATGGCACTTGGATGTTCGACCAACTCCATGCTTCATCTTCCGGCGATCGCACATGAGATCGGATTTGATTTCGATATCAGCTTTGCGAACCCGATCAGCGAGAAGACACCGAACCTGTGCCACCTTGCTCCGGCAGGTCCGACCTACATGGAGGACTTAAACGAGGCAGGCGGTGTGTATGCGGTCATGAAAGAGCTTGCTGACATCGGACTTTTGAACACCGATTGTATGACCGTAACAGGCAGGACGATCGGAGAGAACATTGCAAATGCAGTCAACCGCAATCCGGAAGTCATCCGTACTGTGGACAATCCATACAGTAAGACCGGCGGACTTGCCGTACTTAAGGGCAATCTCGCTCCGGACGGCTCGGTTGTCAAGCGCTCCGCAGTCGTTGAGGAGATGCTGGTACATGAGGGACCGGCAAGAGTCTTTGACTGTGAGGAGGATGCGATTGCTGCGATCAAGGGCGGCAGGATCGTTCCGGGTGATGTTGTTGTTATCCGCTACGAGGGACCAAAGGGTGGACCTGGTATGCGTGAAATGTTAAATCCGACCTCTGCGATCGCAGGAATGGGACTCGGAAGCTCCGTTGCGCTTATCACGGACGGACGTTTCTCAGGTGCTTCCAGAGGCGCTTCCATCGGTCATGTGTCACCGGAGGCAGCGGTTGGCGGTCCGATCGCACTTGTGGAAGAGGGCGATATCATCAAGATCAATATTCCAAAGATGACCTTGGAGCTGGACGTTCCGGACGAGATTCTTGCCGCAAGAAAGGCAAAGTGGCAGCCGCGTGAGCCGAAGGTCACTACCGGATATTTAAAGCGATATGCAGCTTTGGTCACCTCAGGAAACAGAGGAGCTATTTTGGAAATTCCAGAGGAGAATAAATAGGACAAAGCGCACTGAAATACACAGAAATAGAGGATTAGATTGAACATGCAATTAACAGGATCACAGGTTATAATCGAATGCTTAAAAGAGCAGGGCGTAGATACCGTTTTCGGGTATCCGGGCGGTGCAATCTTAAATGTTTACGATGAACTTTACAAACACAAGGACGAGATCAAGCATGTACTTACCTCCCATGAGCAGGGAGCAAGCCATGCGGCGGACGGCTATGCGAGAAGCACCGGCAAAGTCGGGGTGTGTCTTGCAACCAGCGGACCAGGAGCGACCAATCTGGTAACCGGTATCGCAACCGCGTATATGGATTCCGTCCCGATCGTTGCCATCACCTGCAACGTCGGAGTGCCGCTGCTTGGCAAGGACAGCTTTCAGGAGATTGATATCACCGGAGTGACCATGCCGATCACCAAGCACAATTATATTGTAAAGGACGTAAACCAGCTTGCCGACATTATCCGCAATGCGTTCAACATCGCGCGGAAAGGCCGTCCGGGTCCGGTTCTTATCGACATTCCGAAGGATGTTACGGCAGCAGTTACCGAATATACTTACAAGGCACCGGAATATCCGAAGCGTTCTACGGAATATATTACAGAGGAGGGAATCGAGCACGCACTCAAGATGATCGAGGCGGCGAAAAAGCCATTCGTATTTGTCGGTGGTGGTGCGGTGATTTCCGGAGCAAGCGAAGAACTGAAAAAGTTCGTCTATGCGATCGATGCGCCGGTATGTGATTCTTTGATGGGAAAGGGCGCATTTGACGGAACAGATGAGCACTATACCGGTATGCTGGGTATGCACGGCACGAAGGCATCTAACCTTGGCGTCAGCGAGTGTGATCTTCTCGTTGCGATCGGTGTGCGTTTTTCTGACCGCGTGCTTGGCAATGCGAGCAAGTTTGCGCACCGGGCAAAAATCCTTCAGATCGATATCGATCCGGCGGAGATCAACAAGAACATCCCGACGGCTGCACATATCATCGGGGATGTCAATGAGGTATTGAAAGCGTTGAATGCAAAGCTTCCGCAAGCGGAGCATGAAGCATGGCGCAGACATATTGAAGAGTACAATGAGAAGTTCCCGCTTACATACAACAAAGAGGGGCTTAGCGGTCCTTTTGTCATTGAGAAGATCTACGAAATGACGAAGGGTGATGCAATCATGGTTACGGAAGTCGGACAGCATCAGATGTGGGCTGCACAGTTTTACAAGTACAAGAATCCACGGACACTTCTTACATCCGGCGGTCTTGGAACGATGGGCTATGGACTTGGTGCGGCAATCGGTGCGCAGACGGCGATGCCGGATAAGCAGGTAGTCAATATTGCCGGAGACGGATGCTTCCGCATGAACATGAATGAGATTGCGACTGCAGCGCGCGAGAAGCTTCCGCTGATCGAGGTCATCATCAACAATCACGTCCTTGGAATGGTACGCCAGTGGCAGACTTTATTCTACGACCATCACTACTCGGCAACCGTGCTGGATGATGGCGTAGATTATGTAAAGCTTGCCGAGGCGATGGGCGCTGAGAGTGCAAGAGCACAGTCACAGGAAGAATTTGAAGAGGCGTTTGCAAGAGCATTAAAGAGCAAAAAGCCGTTTGTAATTGACTGTATCATTGATTCGGATGACAAGGTATGGCCGATGGTCGCACCGGGAGCACCGATCAACGAATCGTTTGACGAGGAGGATTACGTCAATACAACTTCTAAATAATTAGCTGACAAAATAAAACCCAAGGAGGAAGAAATAAAATGAGCAGAGTTTACAACTTTTCCGCAGGACCGGCGGTATTGCCGGAGGAAGTATTGCAGGAAGCAGCCGATGAAATGATGGATTACAGGGGATCGGGCATGTCGGTTATGGAGATGAGCCACAGATCGAAGGTATATGACAACATCATCAAGGAAGCAGAAGCAGATCTTAGAGAGCTGATGAACATTCCGGATAATTATAAGGTATTGTTCCTGCAGGGCGGAGCATCCCAGTTCTTTGCCGAAGTACCGATGAACCTGATGAAGAACAAAAAAGCAGGCTACATTATCACCGGTCAGTGGGCAAAGAAGGCTTATCAGGAAGCAAAGATCTACGGAGAGGCTGTGGAACTTGCATCATCGGCAGATGAGACATTTTCTTATATCCCGGATTGCTCAGACCTTCCGATCACCGACGATATGGATTATGTGTATATCTGTGAGAATAACACGATCTACGGAACCAAGTTCAAGACGCTCCCGAACACAAAGGGAAAGACACTTGTTGCCGATGTTTCTTCCTGCTTCTTATCTGAGCCGGTTGATGTGACTAAGTATGGCGTTATTTACGGCGGTGTCCAGAAGAATGTCGGACCGGCAGGCGTTGTTATCGCGATCATCCGCGAGAATCTGATCACAGATGATGTTCTTCCGGGGACTCCTACCATGTTAAAATGGAAGACACAGGCAGACAATGATTCCCTTTACAATACCCCTCCGTGCTACGGAATCTATATCTGCGGCAAGGTATTTAAGTGGATCAAGAAGATGGGCGGTCTTTCTGTTATGAAGCAGAAGAACGAGGAGAAGGCGAAGATCCTGTATGATTATCTGGATGAGAGCAAGCTTTTCCACGGAACCGTCCGCAAGGAGGATCGTTCTCTTATGAATGTTCCGTTTGTTACCGGAAATGAAGAACTGGATGCGAAGTTTGTCAAGGAAGCTACCGCAGCAGGCTTCGTAAACCTCAAGGGACATCGTACCGTTGGCGGTATGAGAGCTTCCATCTACAATGCTATGCCGAAGGAAGGCGTTGAGAAGCTGGTTGCTTTCATGAAGAAGTTTGAAGAGGAAAACGCATAAATAAGACAATGTTGTCTGGAGTTGAAAGGTGGGAACCTAGTTATGTTTAATTATACTTGTTTAAATCCGATCGCAGGAGTGGGACTTGATCTTTTTTCCGACGATTACAAAAAGGTAGAAAATATTGCAGATGCGGATGCCGCACTCGTAAGAAGCGCAGCGATGCATGATATGGAGCTTGGCGATAAGGTGCTGGCAGTTGCCCGTGCAGGAGCAGGTGTCAACAACATCCCGCTCGACAAGTGTGCGGAGAATGGTATCGTTGTATTCAATACTCCGGGTGCCAATGCAAACGGCGTAAAAGAGCTGGTATTCGCCGGAATGCTGTATGCGTCCCGTGATATTGTCGGCGGCATCGATTGGTGCTTAGACAATCAGAACGATGAAAATATCGCAAAGACTGCCGAGAAGCAGAAGAAGAACTTCGCAGGAACCGAAATCTCCGGCAAGAGGCTCGGTGTTATCGGACTTGGTGCGATCGGCGTGCTCGTTGCAAATGCAGCGATCCACATGGGAATGGAAGTGTACGGATATGATCCATATATTTCTGTCAATGCGGCATGGAACTTGAACCGCCAGATCAAGCATGTAACCGATGTCAACGATATTTACCGTGAGTGTGATTTTATCACGATCCATGTTCCGCTTCTGGACTCTACCAAGAAGATGATAAACGCAGATGCGATCGCTCTGATGAAGCCGACCGCGATCGTACTCAACTTCGCAAGAGATCTGCTGGTTGACGAGGAGGCGATGGTCGATGCACTTGCTGCCGGAAAGATCCGCAAGTATGTATCCGACTTCCCGAACACAACAACCGTTGGTGCAAAGGGCTGTATCGTAACGCCTCACCTTGGCGCTTCCACCGAAGAATCCGAAGACAATTGTGCGATCATGGCTGTCCGTGAGATCCGCGACTACTTGGAGAACGGCAATATCGTTCATTCCGTCAACTTCCCGGACAACAACATGGGTGCATGCACACATGCAGGCCGTGTCGGCATTCTCCACAAGAATGTAACTGGTATGATCGGACAGTACACCACGATCCTTGGTGCGGAGGGCATCAACGTTGCCGACCTTTCCGACAAAGGCAAGGGTGATTTCGCGTATGCGATCATCGATGTCGATTCACCGGTAACTGAGGATGTTGTCACAAAGCTTTCTGCGATCGACGGCGTGCTGCGCGTGAGAGTGATCAAATAATTTTTAACGAATGAAAAGCGTCATATCATACGGTATGGCGCTTTTTCTGAAAGGAGAAGATTATGGTAACAGTTAAACCGTTTCAGTGTGTACGACCGGCAGTGGGGATGGCGGAGAAGATCGCCGCTTTGCCGTATGATGTGTACAACCGCGAGGAAGCAAAAGGAGTTGTAAAGAGGAACCCGCAGTCATTCTTAGCGATCGACCGCGCAGAGACACAGTTTGGGGATGAAGTCGATACCTACGATCCGTGCGTATATGAGAAAGCGGCATCCATGCTGCGGGAGTGGATTCAAAAGGGCGCCTTTATCAAGGACGAGCAGGAGTGCTACTACATTTATGCATTGACGATGAATGGCAGGACGCAAAGCGGAATCGTCGGATGCGCATCAATTGATGATTACGAGAACGGAATTATAAAAAAGCATGAGAATACAAGAGCGGACAAGGAGCTTGACCGCATTCATCATGTGGATATCTGCAGCGCGCAGACCGGACCGATTTTTCTCGCATATCGGAATAACGAGCAGATGCGCAAGGTGACCGGGGAGGTATTGCAGGAGCAGAAGGGGCAGCCGCTCTACGATTTCTGCGCGGAGGATGGCATCCGGCATACGGTATACCGCATTGCAGATCCAAAGCAGATCGAACAGATCAGGAGCGGATTTGCGGCGATGGAAGCCGTGTATATTGCGGATGGGCATCACAGGGCAGCTTCCGCCGTCAAGGTGGGACAGAAGCGGCGCGCCGAGCATGCGGGCTATGACGGAACGGAAGAATTTAATTATTTCCTGTCGGTTCTGTTCCCGGATGACGAGCTTATGATCATGGATTATAACCGCGTTGTAAAGGACTTGAATGGGATGACGGAAGAGGAGTTCTTACATAAAATGCAGGAGCTGTTTGACGTTTCGGAAGTAAAGGGGACAATGGGAAAATTAGATCCGGCTGCCAATTACATAAGCCCGGTTCAAAAAGGGCAATTTTCCATGTATCTTGACAAGAAATGGTATCGCTGCCAGATGCGCCCGCAGGATATTCCGGACGATCCGGTTGAGGGATTGGATGTTTCTGTGCTGCAGAACCGTCTGCTAGATCCGGTGCTTGGAATCAAAGATCCAAAGACGGACAAGCGGATTGATTTTGTCGGAGGAATCCGTGGCATGGCAGAATTGGAGCGCAGATGCAATACTGATTGCAAAGTCGCATTTGCCATGTATCCGACTGCAATCGCGGAGCTGTTTGCCGTGGCGGATGCCGGACGACTGATGCCACCGAAGTCTACCTGGTTTGAGCCGAAGCTTCGCAGCGGATTATTTATACATGAAATATAAGGGATGGATAGAAAGATGAGATTTGGACTTTTGACAGAGGCTGGTACAGAGATTTTTTCAATGACAGAGGCGGAGGAAGTGCTAAACGATGTGACGAAAAATCCCGGCATCCTAAAGACATATTTTCAGGATAAGCTGCCGGAGGTGATCAGCTTCCTCATTAAGGTGGCAATCGCACTTTTGATCTTCTGGATCGGAACAAGGATCATAAAGGCTGTTGTAAAGCTGATCCGCAGATCAATGGAGCGGCACGGAACAGAGGTCGGCGTTACCTCTTTCCTATGCACACTGATCCATTATGCGCTGGACTTTGTTCTGGTTATGTTTATTTTGAGCGGATTCGGTTTATCAGGAACGATCGTTGCTGTGCTTGGATCGGCAGGACTTACGGTTGGTCTTGCGCTGCAGGGCAGCCTGTCCAATTTTGCAGGAGGCGTGCTGATCATTCTCTTAAAGCCGTTTGTGGTCGGGGACTACATCATAGATTCCGCGAGCGGCAAGGAGGGAACGGTTGCGGACGTATCTGTTTTTTATACACGGCTGCTCACCATCGACAATAAGATGATAAACATTCCGAATGGTACATTATCCAACGCGACGATCATCAATGTCTCAAAGATGGAAAACCGGAGGGTGGATCTGGTGATCGGCGTGGCATACGAGTCCGACCTTTCCAAGGTCAAGGCAGTCCTTGAAAACATCGCCCGCACGGACGAGGCCGTCATGCAGGATGAGCCGATCGATGTGTTTGTGGATGAGCTTGCAGACTCAAGCGTCAACATGGGCCTTCGCGTCTGGGTAAAAAACGCGGATTACTGGACGACCAGGTGGCGTTTGCAGGAGCGCATCAAGAATGCGTTTGATGAGCATAATATCTCGATCCCGTTCCCACAGGTGGAAATCAATATGAAGCAGTGAGGGGAAATGCCCGCGCTTCCTTAACAGGAGGCGCGGGTTTTGTTTTATATTTACATGATAGGATATTGACAAAAAACTATCATCGGAATATGATAATGATAGGAAAATTAGAAAAAACTATCATTGCGATTGGAGGGTGAAATTTGGAAGTTACAATTGCACATATTGAGAAGTATCTTGAAGAAGTCAAAGAAGCAATTAATACTGGCCACTATAGAGTGGAAATGAATGATAATAGACAAGATAATCAAGATTTGTTTTTAGACTATGTTATTAATGAAGAGAAGAGAAAACAAATACTTTTGAGTCTTGAAGCAACGGATTTCTCTGAAATTAGACATAATACTCACAGAGGTTATGAACATGAGTTGCTATATGTATTTGGCAAAGATGTCAGGTTAATACGTAGATTCTCGTCGGGAGAAGAGTTGTTATCACTATATATCAAGTTCAATAAATTAGAGTCAAGGTACGTAATTGTAATTTCATTTCATAAACAGAAGCATCCAATAAATTATATGTTCAAATAGATGATTAGAATATAAAGGAGGAAAACAATATGACAAACGGGAGAATGATTGACTTTTGTACTTCATGCAGAAAAGAAACATCATACAGAATATGTAAGAAAAACGTACAAAAAGTTATTAAAGACAAACCTTATGAATTTGAAATTTCTATTGCAGTTTGTGATGAATGCGGAAAGGAGATGGATATTCCGGGGCTTTTAGATGCAAATATAAAATCTATTGACGAACAGTATAGACGGACGGAAGGCTTGATTAGCATAGATGATATTCAGAAAATTATGGATATTTACCATATTGGGAAAGCACCTCTATCAGTTGCATTAGGATTTGGAGAAATAACAATTACCAGATATTTGTCTGGTCAGATGCCCTCAAAAGAGTATTCAGATATTATTAAGAGAGCATTATCATCACCTGATTATATGATAAAGCTTTTGAACGAGAATGCCGAAAAGATGGGTGAAACAGCATATAAAAAAGCTATAAAGGCAGCTGAAGAAATAGCGGGGCTTTTTTGCATTTCAGACAAAATGTTATTGACAATATCATATATATTTGAGCAAATGAAGGAGGTTACTCCATTAGCCCTTCAAAAGATTCTTTACTTTATTCAGGGAATTTATATGGTTTTGGTTGGAAAGCCGCTATATAAGGAAGACTGCATGGCTTGGGTTCATGGTCCGGTTTATGAAGATGTATATGAATTATTTAAAGATTTCAAATATGACCCAATAGAAGATGATAGATTTGCCATATTTAAAGACAGGTTTGAAGAATTAGGCGAGCGTGAAAAAAAGGTCATTGATTTAGTGATTAATACATTTGGCAAATACAGTGGAAAGGTATTAGAGAATATTACTCATGCGGAATTGCCTTGGAAGAATGCCAGATTGGGTTATGAAGCATCAGAACCTTCTAGAGAAATAATAAGCAAAGATGAAATAAGAAATTATTTTGTAAGTGTTGCTAATAAATATGGTATTGACACAGAAGAAAAACTGAATTGTTATATTCAAAGCTATATGTAGCCATAAAAATACCGACCTCCAATCGTTAGACTTATTGATCTAACTTTTGAGGTCGGTATAATTATGACTGTTTTTATATTGTAAAAAGTATTCCATAAATGAAAATGCGGGCTACATCAGTCGTCTCTTTAAGTTCTGCTCTTTAAATAGTAATGTCATTAACCCGCGAATGGCTTCTTGGTTTTCCTCGTTTAATTGATCATAGTAAGATAAGAGTCTTTTCTGGCTGGGAGTAAGTGCAACAAGATTGTAACCGGGCTGTTCTGCCTTATCAGGAATGTCAATCGGTTGACTAATCTCAATCTGTAATAAATAATCCGCAGATGCATTATAAAATTCGCAAAGCTTTTTGATCGTGTCCGCAGGAGGATTGCTGATGTTGCGCTCATAGCTCGATAGCAGTTTATTGCTGATATTCAAAGCGGCAGCAACCTCATTCTGTCTCAAATTATAGTGGCTCAGTTGTCAAGACAAAAATCTGAGATTTTTATAATGAACTGATATGGTTGATAAGTTACAGAGAACATAGTGAAAGTAGTTGAACCTTCCCCAGTCCCATTTATGCTAAGCTACATATGGCAACAGCATTGCCACTTTG
>JALEKN010000016.1 GCA_022769125.1 Agathobacter sp. | reverse complement strand
GGGTAGTGCTAAGAGGTACTTGCTCCGTGCTTGTTTCGTTGGAGGCACACGTTCCGAGCCCTTTTATGGCATGGAGGTATTTGTTTCGAGCCTATAATCAAAGAGGCATTCGTTCCGTGAGGGCGACCAGGCGAAGAAGCTCGCAAATATGAATGAATAATACGAAGGTGAAATATATAAGAAAGCCCGCGTTCCCTGATTACTGGGGATGCGGGCTTTTGGTATTTTGTGTGAGCCAGATTGGCATTGAGGGAATGTGGAGGATTTGTGAGATGAGGGCGGAAGCTTTTGCGAGGGGACAGGTGTGCCGGGATATGGATAAGAATATTTGCATAGAAATACCCCGGCGAAAGTCGGCTGCGGGGTATCCGCGGACATTTCTTATGATAATACCTTGATACGAATTTGATAATAGAATATAGATGAAATAAACAATCATATATGCTACAATCATTTTATACATTGGTAGTTTAGGGAAGTGTTTCGTAATGTATTGCAAATTTGCAAAGAAAAGGGAGATTACAAAATGAAAGAAGCATTAAAAAAGCTCACAAGAGCAGTGATCGCGTGCATGCTTGTGCTTGCGGTATTTAGCGAGACGAGCGTGGCGGGTGCGGCGCAAAAGGTAACAAAAACGAAAGTTACAGGCTGTGAGGGCTGGCTGGATCCGAAAGGGGAGGTCGCAGTATCGGACGGGCTGGCACTAGTCAATGAAAACGGAAAATTAAAGTTCATCGACAAGAAGGGCAAGACAGTCATCAAGTGTGGCAAGTATGATGCTGCGTATGGATTTTCAGAAGGCCTTGCTGTGGTACGAAAAGGCTACAAGTATTACGGTTACATTGATAAGAAGGGCAAGGAGATTGTCAAGTGCAAGTACGATGAAGCATACAGTTTTTCAGAGGGCTTGGCGCTTGTCAAGAAGGACGGAAAATATGGTTTTATCAACAAGAAGGGCAAGCTTGTTATCAAATGTAAATATTGGGGAGCCCACAACTTTTCGAATGGGCTGGCACTTGTAAGGGAAGATGTGGACTGGCTTTATATCAACAAAAAGGGTGAGGTTGCAGCCACAAGTAATTATGATGATGCGTATGATTTTTCCGAGGATATGGCACGGGTATATAAAAGCGCGCATGGTTACGATTACATCAATAAGAATGGCGAGATCGCCATTGAAGGTCAATATTATATGGCCGGAGATTTCTCGGATGGGCTGGCTGTGGTAACAAACAGCGATCATAAATCCGGTTATATCAATAAAAAGGGAAAGCAGATTATTAAATATAAATATGATGTTGCTTATGATTTCTCGGATGGATTGGCGCTGGTTGGAAATTTTGATCCGTATAGCAGCAAAATGAAATTGGGCTATATCAATACGAAGGGAAAGGAAGTCATCAAGTGCAAGTATGCCTATGCACATGATTTTTCGGATGGATTGGCACTAGTAAGTACAGACGGAGTAAAGTGGTTTTATATTGATGCGAATGGCAAGAGGATAGACAAGTGGGAGTATTCCAGCGCGTATGATTTCTCAGACGGGATGACGTGGGCAAGTAAGGATGGCGTGCAGTATCTTCTTTTGGTTAAATAGTAAGGAAGAGGCATGAAAAAGACCTTAATGCGAACATATGATTATAATCGGAATGTTAATGAATTTTCGGGGCATCCGGCAAAAGTGAATATGAGAACCGGGAAAGAGTCAGCCGTAAGGCTGGCTCTTATTGTATGTACCTGCATTTTGTATGGATAGATGCAGAGACTGATGGCTTGAGATGAATGGATTTTATATTGAGAATAAATGTTGAATAAATATAAAAAGATGCTATATTGTTGGCGGAACTTGTGATATAATCAATAAAATATATAATTTGGGCGCATTGTGGCCTGAAAGCAGACGAAAGAAGTGAGGAGAAATATGACAGTTAAGGAATGTTATGAACAAATGGGATCAAATTACAATAATGTTTTGGAAAGACTTGGAAGTGAAGCTCTTGTGAAGAGATTTGCCATCAAGTTTAAGGATGATCCGAGCTTTATGAACCTGACGAATGCCTTGGAAGCAGGTGATGCTGACGAAGCGTTCCGGGCAGCACATACATTAAAGGGAATCTGTTTGAACCTTGGATTTGATAAGCTCTATGAGGCGAGCGCAGCGCTTACGGAGCTTCTTCGCGGCAGAGAAATGCAGCAGGGATATAAGGAGCTGTATAGGGCTGTAAAGGAGCAGTACGATATTACACTTGCGGCAGTGTCCGGTATGCAGGATTAACGGGCAGCGGGGCAGTCATACTTGCACACATTTACGGAGGATAAAGCAGTTTGATGAATATGAACTATCTGGAATCACCGGATTTCACGCAGGATCAGAAACAGGAAATCGAAAAGGGCATCATGGAAGGATTGGATGTATCAGTTTATGCGGATCCGAAATATCTGGCAATCTAGATGCTTCAGATCAGAACCGGAATGGAGGAACATCTTCCGGTGGAAGTGTATGCATCTCCAAAGTATGACTGGTTTCAGATGGATGAGATCCGCAAGGGATTAAAAAGCGGAGTTGATATTGAAAAATATGCTTCACCGGATATCCCATTTGATGTCATGCGCCAGATCAGGGAAGGCCTTGAAGAGGGAATTGATCTTTCCCAGGCGAAGAACTTTAAAGCGGGTGTCTTAAAGGAATTGCGTATTGCAACACGCAAAAAAATAGATATCAGCCAATATATCTGGCAGGGATATGACGAAGAACAATTGGAAGAGATCCGGATTGCACTTGAAAACAGGATTGATATCGACCCATATATTTCTGTGGACAAAAGAGGGGCGGTAATCCGGGAAATCGCACTCGGACTTGCAGAGAATCTTGATGTTTCCTGCTATTCGGATGAAAAAATGAACTGGCGCCAGATGCGGCAGATACGTATAGGTCTCGAAAAGAGATTGGACGTCACAGCATACAAAAATGCACTGTACTCCTGGCAGCAGATGCGTGAAATCCGGCTCGGACTTGAGAATGGCCTGGATATCAGTAAATATAACAGTTTTTTGTACACAGCATCCGAAATGGAGAGACGCCGCCTGAAGCTTATGGATGAGGCAATCCAGACAGCGGAAGAGGAAAAGACGGAATACAACGATTTTGTCCTGATCGTAAGCTCGGATGAGATGGAGGCACATATCGTTGTTTCTGAGGTTGGCATCAAGATTCAGAAGGAATATATTCTGAATGCGCTCCAGAACCAGAACATTGTCTACGGAATCGATGAAGCAATGCTTGACGATATCGAAAACAATGGCGCAAACAATGAAATTATAAAGATTGCACAAGGAACACCCGCAACGACCGGAAACGATGGATGGTATGAGTATCTGTTTGACCCGGATATCAAGGCGACACCGATCATCCTTGAGGATGGGGCCGTTGATTACCAGCATGTAAAATGGTTCGAAATGGTAAAAGCCGGACAGACGGTAGCTTACTATCATCCTGCAGAACCGGGAAAGGATGGAACCAAAGTTACAGGGGAAGTGATACCGGGAGCAAGAGGAAAAGAAAAGCCGGCAATCAAGGGAAGCGGAATAAAGTATCATCCAACGGAATTCGCGTATGTGGCCGCGGTTGATGGTAAAATTGATGCCGGGGATGGCAGGATCGATATATCGGAAGTATTACAGCTTGATGATGTGACAAGATCAACCGGGAATGTATATTTTAATGGGTCAATATATGTAAGAGGGACAATCGGGGATGGTGTTGAGGTTAAAGCCGAGAAGGATATCCTGGTCGATGGGTTTACGGAGTCTGCAGCGCTCGATGCAGGCGGCAACATCATTCTGAAAAAGGGTAACAATGCAGGTGGAAGAGGATATATCCGCGCAGGAGGCAACGTTATCGGACGCTTTTTTGAAAACACGAGAGTTACCGCAGGAGGAAGCATAAAGGCGGATTACTGTCTGAAGTGTATTATCCGTGCGGAGAACTCCATCGAAATTATGAACACGAATGGTATGCTTGCGGGCGGCATGATCTTTGCGGGAGAGAGGATTGAGTGTTACAGTCTCGGAAACGCAGCAGGTCTTGCCACAAAGGTGACGGTTGACCGGAAAAAGGAACAGGAAGCTGAGATGGCCAAGCTGGAACAAAAACAAAAGGAAATTGATAAGGAACTGCAGCTTTTGCAGAACGCCTATACTGATTTTCAAAGAAAATTCACTCCGGAAGAACGCAACAACAACCAGATGTATATTAAGCTGGAAAGTGCCATTTATACAAAGGAGAATGAAAAGAAAGAAGTCGCGGAGGCTCAGGCAGACCTTCAGGAGAAGATGCAGCGCAACAGAATTGCCAAGGTGATTGCCAAGGGACCTGTCTATGAAAGTGTATTGGTTAATGTAAATGGAGCACAGTGGAGATCGAAGCGCATCTCCAATATTACATTGAAAGATTCTGACAATAAGATTTTTATATACAGAAACTATTAGGAGGAAGAAACTCATGAAAGAAAAGATCCTCATTGTTGACGATGCGGAATTTAACAGGGAACTGTTAAGGGAAATTCTTGGTGAAGATTATGATATAATGGAAGCAGAGAATGGAGAGGCGGCGCTTGAGATTATTAAGCAGGAAAAAGAGGTTGCTGCGATCCTTCTTGATCTTGTGATGCCGGTTATGGATGGATTTGAATTTATGTTTGCGCTTCGGGATTTAAAACTTATGGGAAAAATACCGGTTCTTGTCATAAGCGGCGAGAAGAGTGTTCAGAGCGAGAAAAAGTGTTTTGATTACGGAGTATCTGACTTTATCGGCCGCCCTTTCAATGCTATGCTCGTGCGTAAGCGTGTACAGAACGTGGTAAATCATTATGCTTATAAGAACAAGCTGGAGGAGAAGGTGGCAGAGCAGACAATCGTTCTTCGTAAAGCCTATAATATGGTTAAGACACAGGCCGAGAAGCTGCAGAGAGTAAACCAGGATATGATCGATATGCTTGGTGAGATCGTAGAGTACCGAAACCTTGAAAGTGGAGAGCATATTCAAAGAGTGAAAGGGTATACCCGGATTCTCGCAGAGAAGTTTAGTGTGCAGTACCCGGAGTACAATCTGAAAGAAGAGACGATTCAGAAGATTATCAACACAAGCGCTTTACATGATGTTGGAAAAATATCAATTCTGGATAGTATTTTACTGAAGCCGGGATGATTGACCAAGGATGAATTTGAGTATATGAAGTCACATACGATAAGAGGTTGTGAGATCATTGAGGCGATGAGTAAAGACTGGGACCCTGAAGTAAAAAAGATCAGTCTGGAAATCGCACGCTGGCATCACGAGCGGTACGATGGAAAGGGATATCCGGATGGACTAAAGGGCGATGAGATTCCTATCTCCGCACAGTTGGTATCTCTGGCAGATGTATATGATGCGCTTGTGAGTGAGCGGTGTTATAAAGACAGCTATTCGAAAGATGAAGCATACCGAATGATCATTACAGGAGAGTGCGGAGTATTTTCACCAAAACTGATTGAAGTATTCCGTAACTCCAAGAAAGAATTTGAGGATTTATTTTAGATAATTTATGGCAGTAAAGTATTATGCAGTTAAAATCGGAAAAGTTCCCGGAATATATCGGACCTGGGATGAGTGCAAGAAGATGGTGGATGGATTCCCGAATGCGAGATATAAGAGCTTTCTGACGCTGGAGGAGGCAGAGGATTTCGTCGGGGAAGAGGAGAGAGAGACAGACACCCAAAAGCTGGATGCATACGCGTTTGTGGATGGCTCCTTCAACGTGGCAACCGGCGTATATGGATATGGAGGCTTCCTGATAAATAAAGGCAGACGCTATGTCTTGCAGGGAAGCGGATGTGATGCCGAGATGGCATCGATGCGCAATGTGGCCGGGGAAGTACTTGGAAGTACCGCGGCGATAGAGGAAGCAATACGGCAGGGGGTTCCGGAACTTACAATTTTCTATGATTATATGGGAATTGAAATGTGGGCCACAGGGACCTGGAAGCGAAATAAAACAGGCACGATTGCATACCATGATTTTATTCAAAGTACGAAAGACAAGATTAAGCTTCATTTTGTAAAGGTGAAGGGGCATTCCGGAGTGGAAGGAAACGAGGAGGCAGACCGCCTTGCAAAGGAGGCAGCGGGAATCGGCGGAAAATCTAATTAGGATAAAGGGGTTTTATGTATGGGGAACAGCGGTACAAAAAATGAATTGGATTTGATGCATATCAAGGCAGCAGTACTTGATCAGATGAGCAGCCCTGTTGTAGTGTTTGATGGAGAAGACAATATTCAGGTATACAATGAGGCTGCGAAGCGGTTACTAGGTATCGCGGATGGTGTTACATTGCGGGAATTTGTGCAGAACACAAATTTAAGATATCTGCTCACACCGGAGCGCAGGCGCATGGGACGGACAAAGGAGTTCCACATGGCTGCGTACATGAACGGGAAAGTGTATCTCATTCACGGCAAGGAGCGATGGGAGAACAATGAGCGGTATCAGGGTGTTTTTATGGTATATGATGATATCACAGACCAGGAAAACATGAAAAATGAGGCTACTTATTATGCGACACATGACAAGCTGACAGGTTTGTGGAATCGTGATTACTTTTTTGAAATGGTACAAAAAGTTCTGCGGGAGAATCCGGATGAACGTTTTGTTATGATAGCATCCGATATCGCCCAATTTAAGTTGTTTAATGAAATTCTCGGAATAAGGGCCGGAAATGAACTGCTTATTACAATTGCTGAGGACTACCGCAGATTACGAAGAAGCAATTGGGTGTTTTCCAGAGTTACGGCTGATCGGTTTGCCTTGCTGATGCCAAAGGCAGACTATGATGAAGAAAAAATCCGGAAGGAGTTTCATAGGATTGTCAGCGAAGCCGGGTATGCATTACATATCCATAATTATTATGGGGTATATGAAATCAAAAATCACCGTTTAGAACCGGAACAGATGTACAACCGTGCATATCTTGCTCTTGAATCCATAAAGGGAAGGCTGGATAAGGAAGCTGCGTACTATGATGAACGGATCCGTGCGAGAAGACTGGCAGAGCATCTGACCATTGATGAACTTGAACATGCGCTCAAAGCAGATGAGTTTGTTATTTATATCCAGCCACAGGTGGATATCGAGAATAATCATGTCATCGGTGGTGAAACTCTGGTTCGCTGGTTAAGTCCCAAACGTGGTCTTGTCCCACCATCCGAGTTTGTTCCATTGTTTGAAAAGAATGGAATGATTACAAAATTGGATTATCATGTGTGGGAACTTGCGTGCCGTCAGCTGGCGAAATGGACCGATGAGGGATATCCGGAGAGGACACTTTCTATCAATATTTCGGCAAAGAATTTCTATCTTATGGATCTGTATGAACGGATTGTCGGGTTGGTGGAAAAGTATGGTGTGGATCCACAGCGCCTGAAGCTGGAAATTACAGAGACCGCGTTTGTCCTGGATGTGAAACGGCAGATGGAACTTGTAAAGCGGCTGCAGAACAAAGGTTTTCTGGTCGAGATGGACGATTTTGGAAGTGGTTATTCCTCCCTGAATAATCTTAAGGATATCAGTATAGATGTCCTTAAACTGGATATGAACTTTTTCGAAAAGACGGAAAACCCACAGCGGAGCGAGAAGATTATCGCGAGCATGGTAGCTTTGGCAAAGAGCCTGAATATGGCTGTGATTGCGGAGGGCGTTGAAGAAAAATCAAAGATCGAATTGCTAAGAAGGGTCGGCTGCAGAATCGTGCAAGGCTACTACTATTCGAAACCGCTGACAGTGAAACAATATGAGGCGTATCTTGAGACACACGGACATGAAGATATGTGGAATTACATACAGGATATCAAAGAGAGGAAAATGGAGCAGTGAGTATATTAAACCTGGAATTGAAAAAGGTTGTGGATGACAGCTATGAAATAGAAATCGGATATGAATTGATGGATAAGCTGGTGGAAGACCTCGAAAAGGGGCTGGTCGGAAATATCCGGAGATTTGCTGTAATCACAGACAGCAATGTGCGCGATCTCTATGGAAAACCAATCTGCGAGCGGCTGATACGAGCCGGATATGGTGTTGATCTGTTTGTGTTTGCAGCCGGGGAAAAATCAAAGACGCGTGAGACAAAGGCAAATGTTGAGGATGCGATGCTGGAGAAAGGATATCGGCGCGACTGTTGTATCATTGCTGTCGGTGGTGGAGTGGTTACGGACTTGGCAGGCTTTGTTGCAGGTACATACGGAAGGGGAGTCCCTTTTATCAATTATGCGACAACACTTCTTGCTGCGGCAGATGCATCTGTCGGTGGAAAGACCGCTGTGGACACGCCTCTGGCAACCAATCTGATTGGATTGTTTTACCAGCCGAGCAAAGTGTATATTGATATTGCAGCGTGGAAGTCGCTTCCACAGCGTCAGCTTTCCAGCGGTATGGCAGAGACGATCAAGCATGCCTGCCTTGCAAGCTATGATATGTTTACATTCCTTGAGCAGAATATGGAGCATATTTTAGAATGCCAGAAATTCGCCTGCGAGTATATTGCGGAGAATAACTGCAAGATCAAATACAATGTTGTTATGAAGGATGAGCGGGAAAGTGGATTGAGGGAAGTACTTAACCTTGGACATACGGTCGGGCGTGCGATAGAGACATTGAGTGATTACCGTCTGCTCCATGGCGAGGCACTTGCGATCGGAATGGCCGCACAGGTGCAACTCTCAGCAAGGCTTGGCTATATGTCTGAGGAGGAGGCGCACCGTGTGTGCACGCTGTATCAGAAAGCCGGATTATCAACTAAAATCCCGGACTACATAGATCGTGAAGAACTTGTCAAAAAGCTCTATACTGACAAGAAAGTACGCGATGGTAAGCTTCGCTTCGTATTACAGAAGGGAATAGGAGATGTTGTGGAGTTTGCACCAGGGGTTTTTGCAAAACCGATTGAGGAAGAATTGGCAAGAGAAATCATAATGGAATTAGAGTAGAAAAGGAGACTTAAGATGGAAGCAGTAAAGGATATTGTTTATGTGGGCGTGAACGATCATAATGTGGATCTTTTTGAAGGACAGTATGTAGTGCCGAACGGAATGGCATACAATTCTTATGTGATATTGGATGAAAAAATTGCAGTTATGGATACCGTAGATGCAAACTTTGGTGAGGAGTGGATGAATAACGTATCCAATGCGATACAGGGAAGAACACCGGATTATCTTATCGTACAGCATATGGAACCGGATCACTCTGCAAATATCGCACGGTTTGCAGAAGCTTATCCGGATGCAAAGATTGTTGCGTCCGCTAAGGCATTTGTTATGATGAAGAATTTCTTTGGAACGGATTATCCGAATCGTCAGATTGCTGTCGGAGAGGGCGATACACTTTCCCTCGGTGTACATACATTGACGTTTGTGGCAGCACCGATGGTACATTGGCCGGAGGTAATCGTAACTTATGACAGTGCTGCAAAGGTTTTGTTCTCCGCAGATGGCTTCGGTAAATTCGGTGCTCTGGATGTAGATGAAGACTGGGCCTGCGAGGCAAGGCGATACTATATAGGCATTGTCGGAAAATACGGTGCACCAGTTCAGGCTTTGTTAAAGAAAGCAGCAACACTTGATATTGAGCGGATTTATCCACTTCACGGACCACTTCTTACCGAAAATCTTGGATATTATCTGAACCTTTACAATATCTGGTCCAGCTATGGCGTGGAGAGTGAAGGGGTCATGATCGCGTATGCGTCTGTATATGGGAATACAAAGAAGGCCGCGCTTTTATTGGCGGATAAATTAAAAGAGCATGGATGTCCAAAGGTAGTTGTAAGTGATCTTGCAAGAGAGGATATGGCAGAATGTGTAGAGGATGCATTCCGTTATGGCAAGCTTGTGCTTGCGAGCGTCACATATAATGGAGATGTATTTCCTTTCATGAAGGAATTTATCAATCATTTGACAGAGCGCAACTACCAGAATCGTACGGTAGGATTTATTGAGAACGGATCCTGGGCGCCGATGGCAACAAAGACCATGAAAACAATGTTGGAGGGCTCTAAGAATCTTACTTACTGCGCGAACGAAGTAAAGATTACCTCAGCATTAAATGATGCAAGCATTGCGCAGATTGATGCTCTGGCAAAGGAACTCTGCGAGATGGCATAGAAAAGATAAAGAGTCGCAAAATGAAGGCTTCTGCGCCCGATGCGGGCGCAGGCTTTATATGATAAGAAACGGGCGGGCAAACTCATTTGGGAGTGCCTGTCCATTTTTTATACTCTGGATTCCACGGTATAAATCATAAGAATAAGAATCAAGGTGGAATAGAAAGTGACAGGATGAGTCAAGCTGTTGGAGTGCGTCCGCAGGTCTGGTGATAAAAGGTATAGATGCGCGCCGCTTGATCTGCGCCAGCAGTGGAGCGGCGTCCTTGCGAAAACCAAGTGCCCGTAGATAGGGGGCGTAGAAGACGGAAGCACCGGACCGGTATTGCTCATTCGTGATATTAAGTAAAATATGGATCAGGACACGGCTTATCCGGGTGTAGGTCAGATCTTTACTTTTTAAGCACATGCAAAACTGTTCAAAACTTACAAAGTCCGGTAGGTGCTTAATGATTTTCCGGGAAAGGTCCGGCGTGCAGTCGGCGTATTGTTCGAATCCATAAGATGCCTCTGCAAGCAGCTTGACGTAAAGCGCCTGAGAAAAGTCATCTGCCCATAAGCAGAGATTGTTGCGGTAATTTTTAAGGAGCAAGGAGGCTGCGTGCTCCGGCATAAGCCCATCGGCAGCAAGACGGTCGGGACTGTTAAGCAGCAGACGGCGAAGTGCAGTCGCAGATGCGTAGTACGAATGAACTTCTTCATTGTGATAGCCGTCACCGATACGTGTAATTGGACATCCTTCCAAATGGGAAGAGAAAGCGTTGTTATAAGTGATCAGAGCCTTCTCATATTCCAGGGCAAGAATATTGTTTGGCTGTGATAAAAAGCGTTTTACATCTTCGGAAGGATAATCTGGCAGGAGCTCGCTTAATGCGGCGGCACGTGCTGCGGGGAAAGAGAGCCCGTTTCTTGTATGGCGATTCAGGGCGGTGTGATAGGACCTCGGTGCATCCTGCAAAAGAGCAGAGAGTCTTTTGAGCATGAGAGGATTGGCTTCTTCCATGCCGTAACCGATGACAGAAACGACCCCCGTATTGCCGAGCAGGTATACGCCGGCCTTTGCAAAGTATTCTGCAGAGGCTGTTGACCAGAGCACAGGAAGCTCAAGAACAAGATCTGCACCACCTTCAAGTGCCATCTGCGCACGGGTGTATTTATCCGTGATTGCAGGAACTCCGCGCTGCAGAAAAGACCCGCTCATGGCAACAATGAGATAATCTGCCTTTGTTTGCTCCCGCAGAGTATCCAGCTGGTATTTGTGACCATTGTGGAAAGGATTGTATTCTGTTATTACACCGACAACTTTCATAGAACCTCCGAATGTAAAATAGCCTTTTAGGGAAAGTATCTCTGTAATTTTACGATTTCATTTTAGCATGAAGTAAAATTTGTGACAATAATGATGCTGAAGTAAATGCCGGGCACTGCCCGGACAGCAGCTCTATCATATGAAAATAGCGTATGTGAATATTTTAACGCTTGTATACACGGAAGAGTAGGCGTATAATATGGATAGATTTTGCACAAAGGCGGTTTCGTAAAGCTATGGAACAGCCTGAATTTACTATAGAAAGTAAGGAGATATGAAATGAACGTATTAGTTATTAACTGCGGAAGCTCATCACTGAAGTATCAGCTGATCAATTCCGACACAGAGAATGTCCTTGCAAAGGGGCTTTGTGAGCGTATCGGAATCGACGGCAGGCTGGTATACCAGAAGGCTGGACTTGATAAGGAAATCACAGAGGCTGATATGCCGACACACAAACAGGCAATTCAGATGGTATTGGACGCTCTTGTCAATGAGAAGACCGGAGCAATTGCAAGCCTTGCAGAGATTGATGCAGTCGGACACCGTGTGGTACATGGTGGAGAGAAGTTTGCAGCTTCAACCATCCTCACGGATGAAGTGCTTGCTGCAATCGAAGAGTGCAATGACCTTGCACCACTTCACAACCCGGCTAACTTAATTGGAATCAATGCATGCAAGGAACTGATGCCAAATACTCCGATGGTGGGTGTTTTTGACACTGCATTCCATCAGACAATGCCGAAGAAGGCTTACCTTTATGGTATCCCATATGAGTATTATGAGAAATATAAAGTAAGAAGATATGGTTTCCACGGAACAAGCCACAGCTTTGTATCAAAGAGATGTGCAGAGTTTCTGGGAATGGATATCAATCATTCCAAGATTATCGTAGCACACCTTGGAAATGGTGCTTCCGTCAGTGCTGTAAAGGATGGCAAGTGTGTGGATACTTCCATGGGTCTTACTCCGCTTGAGGGACTTGTAATGGGAACAAGATCCGGAGACCTTGATCCATCTATTCTTGAGTTCATTGCGCAGAAGGAGAACCTTACACTTCCGGAAGTAATGGATATTTTAAATAAGAAATCCGGTGTACAGGGAATGTCGCGGGTATCCAGCGATTTCCGTGACCTTGAGGCTGCTTATGATGAAGGCAATGAGCTTGCAATCAATGCCTGTGAGGTATTTGCATACCGCGTTGCAAAATATATCGGTTCTTATGTGGCTGCCATGAATGGAGTGGATGCCATTGCATTTACAGCAGGAATCGGAGAGAATACTTCTTTTATCCGTGCAATGATTTTGGAGTATCTCGGATATCTTGGAATCACTATGGACGCAGAGGCAAATAAGGCACGTGGAGTTGATACAATAATTTCAACACCGGATTCCAAAGTAAAGGTCTGCATCATTCCGACCAACGAAGAGCTTGCAATCTGCCGTGAGACAGTTGCGCTCTTATAAGAAGTATTACAAAAAAGTAAAATTATTTGTTGACAAACGAATTATGCATATGTATAATTATTTAGGTGTGAATGGGAGAATACTGTGATTATCAATATTTCAGACATTATCGAATCTGTAAATAAAGAGCGGACGGAAGAGGTTTTCGTCGAGATGAAGACTTTTTCGTCAAGGTTAGGTAATTTCCCTATTCTAAGCAGTAAGCCGATTGCGCTTCATATTGCAAACCGCGAGAACAAAGAACTTCTGATCTCAGGAACTGTGGATATGCAGGTGGCAATTCCTTGCGGAAGATGCTTAGAAGACGTACCAACAGATTTACATTTTGACATTGACAAAGTTCTTACCATGAAGGATGGAACAATTGTTGATGAAGAAATGGAAGAAACGGACTACCTGATTGGGTTTGAAATGGATGTAGACCGATTTGTCTACGCCGAAATTTTGGTAAACTGGCCAATGAAAGTTCTGTGCAAGGACGATTGCAAAGGAATTTGCAAGGTTTGCGGGATGAACTTAAACAGTGGAGCCTGCAATTGCCAGAGAACAGAACTTGATCCAAGAATGGCAGCTTTCCAAGATATTTTTAAACAGTTTAAGGAGGTGTAAACAAATGTCAATTTGTCCAAAGAATAAATCTTCTAAGGGTAGAAGAGATAAGAGAAGAGCAAACTGGAAAATGTCTGCTCCGACTTT
>JALEKN010000020.1 GCA_022769125.1 Agathobacter sp. | reverse complement strand
GCGATAGTGGCGTAGTTGGTAACGCGCGACCTTGCCAAGGTCGAGACCGCGGGTTCGAGCCCCGTCTATCGCTCTTATGTAACGAAAAAGGACATCTTGTTAGATGTCCTTTTTTGTTGCATGAGGCGCATCCGCGCCTTAATGGTTCTCGCTTCTACGCTCCGCTTCGGTCCGTCCAGAGTTTTAGAACTTCACTACTTCCGGCTCGTGCGTAAATGATGAAAATGTTGCCGTGGCATTCTTGAAATAAAATACCTCTGTGTTGCCGTCGTCTGCGGAATACATCTTCTGTAAGGATGGATATGCATCAAGCATGGACTGTCTTGCCTCTCTGCTGTCGTCCTCCACAAGTTCTCCTGCCAGACGTAACCACTCTCCGTTTTTGAATGCGCAGATTTCCACCTTCGGGTTGGCGTGGATCTGCTTTGAGACTTCCTTCACCTTTCCGGTCTGAATGTAGAGCTTTCCTTCAAAAATATGTGCCGTTCCAAACGGTCTTACCCTCGGCTGGTCGCCCTCTACGGTTGCCAGATAATAGGTTCCTGCTTCCTTTAAAAACTTAACTACCTGTTCCATAATTTTTCTCCTTTGTATAAAATTAATTGCATTTATTTCTCTTCAAGCTTTGTTCCGCACTGTTTACAGAATCGGGCATCTGAAGTAGCCTTGAATCCGCATTTCGGGCATACTATCTGAGCATCGTCCGAAGTCTCTTTTTCTGGTGCAGTGGCACTTTCAAAGATTTGCATTTGTTCTTCCACTGGCATAGAAGCAGTAGTCACAGCTGTGGCTTTCTTTTTCCTGACATGCCCACGAATTCTTTTGATCAAAACCGGGACAGCTATACATACAGCTATATAAATCAGCAAAACTACATAAATAAGAAATGCATGCTGATTCCATACCTGGATCAAAGGTGTAAATCTATATGTCTTTGTCATCCGTACAGTTGCCTCGCGGCTATCCCTATCAACCTCGATTGAACCTCCACCACACAAACTGTTGCTCGTCCATTTGTAATTGTCTGCCTCAATATCATCAATCACAAGCTGTCCCCTGTTGTCTGTCTCCATTGTGAACATATATTCTTTGCCGGAATAAAAGTCAATTTTTTGATTTGCCAAGGCATCTCCAAAATCAGCACTAACAGTCAGCTTTTCAACCACTTCAATCTGTTCGATAGAATCGATAATTGCATCACCGACTTTTGACGCATCATCAACATCTGCATAACTTCCACCAGTTCCATCCGAGATTTTTTTAAAGAAATCTGCTGCATCGTCACCAGCATCCGTGCCGATGGAGAATACATTTATTAAGCTGGTATCCAATGCATCGACCACTCGTTCATCGGAATTATCATAATCAACGTTAATGTCAGCGTTAAAGAGAGCAAGAAGGACATCATCATAGGTATAATCAGTAACAGGCTCCGGATCTAAAGGAGCTGCGTCCCCCAAAATAATGATTACCTTTTTTGCGTCATTTTTCCATTCCAATTTGACTGCTGCCATCAATGCGGAATAGACAGTCTCTTCACTGTCACCACCATTTCCTATATCCAAGGCGTTAATCGCATCCGTAATTGCATCGTTGTCATTTGTGAAATGTAATTGTATCTTATAAGGATAATCTGCCGGATCCTCAGACCGTTCCGGATAATCACGATAATCAATCAACGCAACTCTATAATTTTGGGTTTTATCGGCAAGGTGTTCAAGAATATTCGTCATATTCTCTTTTGCATTCTCAATATCATCCCCCATCGAACCAGTGGTATCCACAACAAAGCACAAATCCAAACCATCATCAGCTTCTGTTTTGAGTACTTTTTTGACAGATGTTTTAACCGTCTTTAATGCATTAATTACAGAAATATTTGCATTGAGCAGCCCACTGTAGTCATCGCCATAATAATAACGTCCAATAGCAGATGCAATCAGTATGTCCTTTACCTCCGGTCCGGACAATGCAGGGTTACTCGCAAAAATTAGTCCTGCGACACCGGAAACATGGGGTGTTGCCATAGATGTGCCACTTAGGGCCTCGTATCTGTTTGCAGTACAACTGTATATATCAACACCAGGTGCGACAATGTCAACGCGAGAACCGACATTTGAGAAAGGTGCATAAGAATACTTTGTGCTATTCTTGGTGGATGATTCGGGATCAATTCCAACCGCACCAACAACTATAATCCTGTCTTTTACATTCTCCTCATCCATCAGATTCAGAAAATTATTATAGAGTGCAAGAGAGTTGCCCACTTTTCCGCGCCATCCAAATAGATATTTTACCTTTTCCCACGAACTTATTTCTTCCCGGTACCCATATGTAGCTTTGCTATCTTTGTAGTAATAGGTAGAATTGCTATTTCCTGCTGCTACACAGATTACAAAGTCAGACTTTCCCGCTACATTTCTGGCTGCAATGATTCTGGCTAAGCCCTTTTCCGTCAGCTCTGCCTGCAGTGATAAGTATTTGATTGCATTCTGATTGCCATGACTGGCCGCGAAGCCAATCAGCCGGCTGGTGTTCTGGCTGATATTGATAACCTGAACATCCTGGTCAATCAACGTCTTTAGTGACAGCAAATAGCTATACGCTGTTGCATATTTTGATGTTATTTCCCCGTCTGCATCATAATACACGGCGCAATAATACAGTTCGCCCTTTCCTCCCATAACACCAGAAACACCATCATTTGAACTGCCTTTTCCGTTATTCCATTTTGCATTTATTGTTCCTGCCACATGCGTACCATGATCTTCTGCCATGACAGAGTATTTGTTTACTTCTGTCAGCCCTGTATCTTCGTCTATAAATAAGCAGCTGCTGTTCGCAAAGGACAAGTCCTCATGAGAAAGATTTGGCATAGCATCAATCAGGCCAACCTTAACCTTGCTCATCTGATCTAAGTATCCCCATGCTCCCGGGGCATCTATCGCTTCAATGCCCCAGTTTTCACCGCCAGGGACTTCAACGTTCCATGTATCACCGTTCCAGGGGTCGTTAGGGAATACAGCATCCTTATACTCAAAGTCATCCTCTGTGTCGGCTGCATCTGCTTCAAATTCGCTTACCATATTTATATAAGCAGCTTCAACTCTGGAATCCGATTTGATTCTTTTAACAAGAGCCTCCAATTCATCATATGTCATGGCATTTTCAAATACCAATCGGTATACTCCAATATCCGCCATTGAATTGTCAACAACAGCCTCAAATGAGGCAAACAGATCAGACGCTTCGCCATCCGATACAGATTCCTTAATAAAAACAATTACCTCGTTGTTAACATACAATATCCCATCAGACTCGTTGAAATCAATTTTTTCCGATTTTTCTGTTATCCAGACAGTTCCCGGCTCATCTTCTGCAAATTCATTTTTCTGCTCAACGAAATTAGGGAAAATAAAAAACACCCATGCCGCAATAAAAACAACAAACAGGAGAAGCACTCCCACGAAACACACAATAATTCTTTTACTTGACTTTTTCATATCTGCCTCCCTTTATCACAACTATGCAGGAATAGATTGATAGACAGGTTACCCCAATTATAACCAGACCCGACGCACATATAATGCTATAGCTTCTATATGCCACAGTGGTATTAATCAAAACATCCTGCCAGTCGCCTGAAAATACTCTTATGATCTGTGCGGCAACCCCGGCAGTCACAATATTAAATACCGCCGATACAATTGCAGAACAGCCGATATCCAGAAAAGCTCTCCTTATACGGTGAACGTTGATAAAAATAATAACCAGCAATGGAATCAGCATCATGATTCCACCAAGGACGAATGAATACCATGTATTAAGGAATACTGCAAGCCAGTCACCGGTAATAAAACCAATATCCGGGATTGTTGCATTTTCACTTAAGGCGCCAATAAATAATAGAAGTATGAACAGTGTAATAGAAACCGTCAGCAGCAGACCAAAGATCCCCGAGAACAGCACTCCGAAGCCTCCGGTTCCCCACTTCTTTTTAATGGGAATACTTGTCTGCTCTAATGTCATAGTTTCACTTGCAATGCAATTTGATTTCAAGGGTGCACTATTATCCCTATTTTGCTTTACTTTAAACATTTTTCCACCTCCATAACTAATTATATTATTCTATCGTATTTGTGTACAATTAACCAGACATTTTTATTGCTTCCCTTAATCCGTCAGCCCCATGCGCTGCCAAACTAAAAAGGAGCACCCCATCTGAGGTGCCCCTTTTGTCTATTCCACATTCTTTAGTGCCTGCTCCATCGGGATTCTCTTGATTCTTGCGAAATCCAATCCCATGACAAGCAGATATCCAATCAATATGAACAGGTACATTTTCACATAGCCGGTTGTGCTCAAGCGGAATGCGTACCATCCACTGTAGGAGAACAGCATGATCCGCCATACTGTCTTCATAATTATTCCGCCTAAAATTACACTGATCAGATCAATTACAAGAAGTACAATCGTCGTGGAGAGCAGATACAGGCTTGCAATCTCCCGATTCTCATAACCAAGAATCATCGTCATGGAAATTGCGTTCTCATTCTTCTCAATGATAGGCTTGGTAAGCAGATAGATTAGTACCGCTGACAGAATGATGCACAGATATTGGAAATACGTCATGTATGAGCCCATCGAATGATCCATCTGGTCACACATTTTGGTAATGTCATGCTCGGTGATGACGGTCGCAATATTGTCCTCATCAATATCCGTGATCTCAGAATCTGACAAATAACCGGTAAAAGCATCACTGTCTGTATCAAACACCTTGCAATAGCTCTCATTTGACATGAATACCGCTAATGTCTAGCATTTATCATAGAATCCTGCGACTTTAAACTCATACTGCCTGTTCTCATATTTTGCGTCAAGGACTGCGGTATCTCCCACCTGCAGGCTGTATTTATCCGCATAGGAAGCTGATACATACACTTCATTGTCTCCGAGTGCAGACAGG
Organism: Agathobacter sp.; assembly: GCA_022769125.1. Classification (GTDB taxonomy): domain Bacteria; phylum Bacillota; class Clostridia; order Lachnospirales; family Lachnospiraceae; genus Roseburia. Next base: position 43,041 of record JALEKN010000020.1, on the reverse strand, counting down.
TTATCGATCTTTACATACCGGCTATCCGGCTCAACTCCATATACCGAAACTTCTTCATCCAATGAATCGCCTTTATGTTGCAGCGATGTCATATTGAATTTTTCTGCATCAGTGTTTTTCGTCGTAATAACGTTTCCATCCTCATCCTCGTAGGATTTCAGTACATATTGGTAATTCGTAAACATCATATTGGAAACATTGGACTTATAATAATCCAATGTTTCCGGCATACCCACCGCCATTGCCAGCATGATTGCGATAAACCAGATTCCCACAAAAAGGATCAGGTAATTGGACACATTCTGGAACATGATGCGCAGACGGAATCGGCTTAAGAAGCTCCATCTTGGAAGGCGCATCGCTTTCTTGCGTTTTGTTTTTTTCAGGTCATGACGCAAAAACTGCAACGGCGTATGGTGCATCATTTTAATAATAACAATAAGATTGACTACAAGCATCAGTGCAACCGGAATAACGGTTGTCTTGAAAAACGCATCCGGATTCCATACCGTCTGGTATGTGGCAGGCTGTAGCTGTTGTAATACATGCCAACCACGACATTTTTAAATACCGTATATCCGAGAATGTTTCCAATAATCGCCGCAAGAAGTGTCACGATCACCGGCATCGAAATGTAATGCCTTACCAATTCGCCCCTTGTATAACCGGATGCCCGGAGCGTTCCGATCGTGGATGCCTCTTTCACAATCGTGTTGCTGATAGTAACCGCAAAAATAAAAGCAATGATCACGATCAGAATGTCAAGCAGTACCCCGCCCATCGCCTTATCCGATCCCATATCCTCCGTTGCAAAATTAATTGCCGGGTTGGCATAACGTGGAAGATAATCCTCAATTTCTTTGTCATCACATACAACCTGTGTGAGAAGTGCCTTCATAAAATCATCCGATAATTTCTTCTGCTCCACCTCATCCGCAGGCTCATGTTCATAATTCCATGCATAGGAATAGTGGACTGATTTCTGTAAGTTGTCAAAAACCTCCGGTGTCACCATTGCAACATCAAATTTGATTGCATCAAACATCAGATCCGTTGCCTTCTCATGCAAAGTAGCATAGTTGACATAGGCAATCAATCCGACGACTTTGAACTGCTGCCCGCTTACTGAAATCGTATCTCCGACCTTAACCCCGATATTGTCTGCATGCATACGGTCAATTGCTATTTCATCCGATTTCTCCGGAAAATTTCCTTCGAGCAGACAGGCAAGATCTACATCGTCATTCTGGGCATAGACACGGATCGTTCCATCCACTTCCCCATCATTGTTATAGTCTTCCTCCTCATTGCGGAAGAAATTCTCATAGACCTTTACCGGAACTGTCTGAAAATCAGGATCATTCAATTCATATTTTTCTTCCGCATCGGCATATTTTTCATTAACTTCATCTACAATCTTATCCCACGCCTCGTCATAGGCTTTCGGGTATGCTTCGTCGTAAGCTTCCTGATAAGCAGTGTCATAGGCTTCGTCGTAAGCAGGCTGGAAAGCTTCCTCATATGCCTCATCATACGCACTCTGGTAATTTTCCTGCTTTGTAGCAGCATACGCTTCATCATAGGCAGATTCATATGCCGTATCATACGCACTCTGATACGTTCCGTCCTGCTTTGCCTGTGCGACTGCACTCTCAAGCATAGCATCCGCGCTTGCTTCATCTAATCCCTGTGCAAGAAGCGTCTGTTTCACCTGCGCTGCAAACATTGTGTCAAACTGATCACCGAAATTCGCATCAAATTGCTGCTTAACCATAGCATCAAACTGCTCATCGAATTTTGCCTGAAATTCTGTATCAAATTTGTCTTTGAATTTATCATCAAACTCCGCGTTGAATTTGTCCGTAAACTCCTTTTCAAATTCATCATCGAATTTCTCATCCAATTCTTTCTTCGCTTTATCAAGATAGTACTGCTTGACGTCTGCCTTGGTTCCCGTCCCAATCGCTGTAAGTAACGTTTCATCTGCCTTTTTGTTCAGTTCAAAGTGTCCGTCCTCGAGTTTGTATTTCGTTACACCTTCATCCGCAGCAATCAGCATACTTTCATTAGCAACATACATACTGGAAACAAATCCTATGGTCAGGATGAGAAACAGGGCAACTACCAGATATTTCTTCCAATCGCCGAGCAGTTCCCGTGGAATACGTTTTATAAGCGGGTTTTTTATCTTCTTTTTTATAACTGCCACGCTCCTTACCACTCAAGATCTGCTGCTGAAACCTTGTTTTCGTTTTTCTCGTTGTGGCGCACCGCTCCGTCACGAAGTTTGATCACATGGTCCGCCATATTCTTGATTGCCTCGTTGTGTGTTACCATGATGATTGTGTTTCCATATTTTTTGTTTACATCCTCGATCAGATTTAAGATTTCTTTAGATGTGTTGTAATCCAATGCTTCCGTTGGCTCATCGCAAAGCAGAATATCCGGATTCTTTACAATCGCGCGGCCGATAGATACGCGCTGCTGCTGCCCGCCGGATAGTTGATTTGGCAGTTTGTAGCGGTGTTCAAAAAGTCCCAATGTATGAAGCAGATCATCAATATCAAGCGCGTTATCTGAAAGATACGCCCCGACCTCAATGTTCTCCTTCACATTCAGATTGCTGATCAGGTTGTACATCTGGAAAACATATCCGAGATGCTTTCTGCGATACTGCGTCAGCTTCTTCTCACTCATATCCTCGAGCTTATCCCCATTGATTGAGATATATCCGGAATCTGCGCTGTCAATTCCTCCGATGATATTAAGCAACGTAGATTTACCAGAGCCGGACGGTCCAAGCAGAACACAAAACTCTCCTTTTGCCACCGAAAAGTTCATCCCGCGAAGTACTTCCTGTCTTGTTTCTCCACTCCCAAATCCTTTTTTTAAATCAACAATTTCCAAAAATCTTTTTTCTTCCTCTGACATACGATCCCCTTTTCCTATATCATATTTTTTAAGTTAGTTATTGCTAACTTGTGAAAATTATAACATAGTCACTTCGAGATACAAGTGCAGTTGATGCTATTGAGAATTTTTATCAACGCAGTATTTTAATTTATAGAGGGAAATCACTTTCCTATACATTCAAAAAAAAGGCCCTGCATGTCTTCATGCAGGGCCTTCATATGTCTGTTTAGTTTTCAAATGTGCCAAGATAATCAGAAATTGCAGAAGTGTCTACCGTGTAATTCTTCTCCGGGCGGGAATTCTCATAGAAGTTGTATCCGCTCACACCGGCCCACACAACAATTGCAATAGCAACAACCCAGCCGATAACTGCTCCCATCTTGCGCTGGAAACGTTCCTTTGCAACCGTCTTTTTACGATTTGCCTTGTCCTTTTTATATTGATCAACCTTTGCCTGACTCATGATATAATCTCCTTAATGTAACAAACTCAATGTATTTATTTTACACATGTTTTCCGGAGATTGCAAGGTATATTTTATGCCGGGCTCTTTGCCGGTGGATTGCGGTGATCTACAACCGTTGAAAAGACGATCTGGGTACGAGTTTTCCCGAATCTCTGTAACTGATTGATGAACTCGTCCAGCTCTGTTGTACTCCAGAATGCTACCTCGATCAGCATCGAATACTCTCCGGTCACGCAATTGCATTCGATAACATTCGGAACTGTCTCAATGAACGGATAGAACTCCTGCTTTTGCATCGGCTCCATCTCAAGGCTGATAAATGCCTTGATGCGGTAGCCGAACGCCTCCGGATCGACATGCGCATGATAGCCCATCACAACGCCGCGCTTTTCCAGGCGCTCCATTCTCGCCGTAACAGCCGGAGATGACAAGAACACCTGTGATGCAATATCTTTAATGGAAGTTCTCGCATTCTCCTGCAAAATCTCTATGATCTTTTCATCTACTGCATCAAGTCCCTGCTTCATATCCTATCCTCCATTTTCAAACATAATTTATAAAGAAAGATTTTTATAAAGTTAAAAAAAGACGCCCAGCATGACATAAAGTCATAGCTGAACGTCTTTGTTCATTCATATTATTCACTATTTAGTTAATTTTCTAACTAAATGAAGTCTATCACTTGAAAGATTGTTTGTCAACAATCAGCTTCGATAGTCCGCATTGATTTTTACATAATCATATGTCAGATCGCAGCCCCATGCAGTAGCCTCTGCATCTCCCTCATGCATGTCAACAAGTATTGTGACCTCAGAAGCGGCAAGGATATTCGCTGCAAGCTCCTCATCGAATGTAAGCGGAATTCCCTTGTCAAAAACCTGAACTCTTCCGTTGGCACTCTCGAAGAAAAGCTCCACATCATTCTGGTCGAATAACGCTCCGGAGTATCCCATCGCACACAGAAAACGTCCAAAGTTTGCATCGCAGCCATAGATAGCTGCCTTTGAGAGATTAGAAGCAACAATAGCACGTGAAAGTGTTCTTGCATCTTCTTTGCTCTTCGCGTTTACAACCTTTGCCTCGAACAGCTTGCTTGCACCCTCGCCATCCCCGGCCATCTTGCGGGCCAGATATCTGCATACAAAAAACAGGGCAGCTTTAAATGTCTCGTAATCCTCATCTTTGGATGTGATCTTGTCATTCTCTGCAAGACCGTTTGCCATCAGAATCAGGGTATCGTTCGTAGAAGTGTCCCCATCTACCGTAATCATGTTGAACGTATCCTTCACTACCTCACTCAAAGCCTCCTGAAGAAGTGCCTTCTCGATTGCCAGATCTGTAGTAAGAAATGCCAGCATAGTGCACATGTTAGGGTGAATCATGCCGGAGCCCTTGCTCATGCCGCCGAGAGTAACACTCTTTCCCTTTGCGGTAAAGGTAACGGCAACCTCCTTATGAATGGTGTCCGTGGTCATAATTGCCTTTGCTGCGGCGGTTCCAGCTGCATTGGACGCTTCAAGTGCCCCACTCATCTTCTTGACACCAGATACAAGTTTGTCGACCGGAAGCTGCATGCCGATTACGCCGGTAGAAGCTACTGCAACAGAGTCATAGCCAACGCCCAGCGCAGCCTCCACTGCACGTGCGGTAGCCTCACAGGCATCAAACCCTTCCTGCCCGGTACATGCGTTTGCGATTCCCGAATTGACAACAACTGCATGAAGCGGTTTTCCGGATGCAACGATCTTCTGATCCCATTGTACACAGGCTGCCTTGACCACATTGCTGGTAAAAGTACCTGCACACTCACATGGTGTCTCGGAAAAGACCATTGCCATATCGGTTCTGTTCTTATATTTAATATTTGCCTCGCAGCTTGCTGCTGCAAATCCCTTTGCCGCACACACACCACCGTCAACTTTTGTAAATTCCTCTGCCATAGCTTCTTCCTCTTTTCTATTCCAATTCTTCCATAACGCTCTTATATGCCGGACGGATGATCTTGTTCATGCCGACCATCTCCTCCAGACGGTGCGCACTCCAGCCAACGATTCTCGCGATTGCAAATAGCGGCGTGTACAATTCCATCGGGATGCCAAGCATTTCATATACAAACCCACTGTAAAAGTCGACATTCGGGCTGACACCCTTAAAGATCTTACGCTTCTCCCCGATCAGTTCCGGGGCCAGTTCCTCAATTGCATTGTACAATCTAAGATCCTTCTGTCTTCCTTTGTCTACCGCAAGCTTCTCCACATAACCGCGGAATACGCGTTCACGCGGGTCGGAAATTGAATATACCGCGTGTCCCATTCCGTAGATTAACCCCTTTTTGTCAAATACCTCACCATCGAGCATGCGCGCCAGATATGCCTTGACTTCATCTCTGTCGTCCCAATCCCGGATATTGGCCCGGATGTTCTCCATCATCTCCATAACCTTAATGTTAGCACCACCATGCTTTGGTCCTTTTAAGGATGACATTGCGGCTGCGATCGCAGAATATGTATCTGTTCCGGCAGAAGTGACCACTCGTGTTGTAAATGTCGAGTTGTTGCCACCGCCATGCTCCATATGAAGCATCAGCGCGACATCAAGTACCTTTGCCTCCAGCGGATCATATTTATTGTCCGGACGCAGCATACGCAGGAAATTTTCTGCTGTGGAAAGCTGAGGATCCGGGCGGTGGATATACATGCTGGAATCATTTTCATAATGATTATAAGCATGGTACCCATATACAGCAAGCATCGGGAACTCCGCGATCAGCTGGATACACTGCCGGATGCAATTATCGATCGTACCAACGGATGTGTTCTCATCATAAGACGCAAGTGTCAAAATACTGCGCGTCATTGAATTCATAATATCCTTCGATGGTGCTTTCATGATAACGTCTCTGGTAAAGTTAGTCGGAAGTGTGCGGCAATTGCCAAGTATCTCCGCAAAAGTCTTTTCTTCCTCCTTCGATGGCAGTTCCCCGAACAATAGAAGGTAAGCCGTCTTTTCAAACCCAAATTGATCTGGTTCAATGCCCTCGATCAATGTTTTTACATTGTATCCGCGATACCAGAGTTCTCCGTCACAAGGAACATTCTTTCCATCTTCCTCTTTAAAAGACACGATTTTGGATATTCTGGTAAGTCCGGTCAATACGCCCTTTCCATTTACATCTCTGAGTCCACGGTTTACACCATACTCCTTAAAAAGGGTATCGGATATGGTATCATTGGTAATGCACTGCTTCTGCTTGGATGCCGCGTAAGTATAAAGTTCTTCTAATGCCATGAAATCATTCCCCCACTCTTTTATCTTAAAATGTGACAGCTCTTCTGTACGCCGTCTTGTACATTATATAACAACCACCCATTGAAGAAAAGAAGTTCATAAAAAATTTATTTTCTGATCGTATCAAAGGCCGTGTAGACATCAAGCTTTCCGTATCCAAGCGTATTTGACGGATATTCATTTCCCGGATCTCTTGCCGCACCTCTGCAAAGCAGGTTCTTGATATCCACCGAATTGATCTCAACCGCATTTTTCTCCACCACTGCCCACTGCAGGATCTGCGCACAGGCCCCGGCTGTAATCGCCGCAGCCGCACTCGTTCCCGAGAATGTAACATAATTGTCTTTCAGTCCCCTTCCCTGTACTTCAACCGCTGGTGCCACAAAATCCGGCTTCATCCTGCCCGCTGCATCCGGTCCCCTTCCGGATTCAAAGAACAGCGCTCCCGTACTTGCATTATATCCCCCGACAGACATAGGAACCGCTGCATCCGATGGTGACGTCAGTGTTGTATCCGGGCTGGATTCTAAAAAGAATGCTTCCGCTGTCATCATCTGCCGCATCGGAAGCCATGCATCAAATTCCCCTGTAAAGTTATTCTGCGGATAAACCTTTATCGTCCATATCCCCTTTGTGATATTCGTAAACCGCAGATAGACAAGCTGGTCACGGCGGTTCTTTCCCGCACTCCGGTAGTCAACTGTAAGTCCGGTTCCCTCAAATAAAAAACGGTAGCTTCCGTTCTGCCCCGGAAACGGTTCTCTCCTTGGCGCAAACTCACCGGTCGGCGATTGCACCGAGACCGCAATCTGTTCCGGTGCGATCGCCCACAGTTCGATCCACAGCCCCCGCATATCCTTTTCCACATCCACTTCCGCCACGGTTGGAATCAGCATATTCTTTGCGGTTCCAAAAAAATGATGCCTGCCATTCCCTTCATTTCCCGTGGCATTAATAACCGCACGCTGTCTGGTGGCGGCAATCATATTTTCATAATCACACAACGGGCTTGTTCCGGTATGTCCTCCATGATTGGTTCCAAGACCCAAGAAGATTACAAGCGGTCTCTTTTCTCTTTGGGCTATGCGCTCTGCATATGCAATGCCCGCCATGATATCATGCTCCGCATACGCGGGCGTCCCATCCGGTATTGCATAAAAATCGCGCAGGTTTTTCCCCGCATCCCGTAATTTTACCACGATCATATCCGACTTTGGTGCTGCCCCGGTAAAATCATCCACCACAGCAGTACTGCCACACGCAACACTTGCAAGAAATGTTCCATGGCCATTCTCGTCGGTCTCCGGTACAATTTCATCCGTATTCTCCATCGCCAATGCCCAATTGATCTGTTCATTCGTATAAGTTCTCCCATAGATTACAAGGGTATCCTGGGAATCGTCCAATTCCTGCTCCGTGGTCTGGTCCCACATGGAAAAAATACGGCTTTTCCCATCCTCTGTCCGAAATGCAGCATCCTGATACCGGATTCCGGTATCGATTACCGCAACAAAAACACCCTGTCCCAAAAGGGACAGGATGGGTTGTCTCTGCAAGCGAAGAATTCCGCTTGCCTCAAGACTCGTGCTGTTTACGAGTCCATAGCATTTTGGAATTGCTGAGTACGCGTAGTCCGCAATTGAAAGCGGCGGCACATCCGATGTCTGGTAATACCAGATCTCATAGCGCTCGTTGATGATCTGTCGGAACACCGGCTGTAACAGAGGCTCATTCCGTTCATCCACTGCTACAATAAATGCATAATAATCATCCATGCTCTCTCATAAAGCCATTTTATTTTATCATATGCCAAAACTCTATTTTGTTTCGGGCTCCCTGCTGCTGTGGCAGGTAAAATAAAGGATCTGATAATCCTCTGCGGCCTTTTGCAGCAGCTGCATTCCTCGTTTTGTCTTGGCATCATCCAGATTAACAAACGGATCATCCAAAATCAGGAACGGTTTCTCATCCGGATACATTGCATCCGCAAGCGCAAGACGCATACATACCCCGATCAGGTCCTGGTACCCCGCCGAAAGCCACTTTGTCTCACGTAGTTCGCCTTGTTCCTTCTTGCGGAAAGAAATATTGGCATCAATCTGCCAATCATTTTCTTCGGATATTCCAACAAGCAGATCATAATACTTACGAAAAGCGTTTGAAATCGGGGCCATATAGCGTGCAATAAACTGCTCTCTCGCCCGCTGCAGGTAATCCTGTGTCAGCATGACGGTATCATATGTGTCCTGCTGCTGCTCCTGCAGTTCCTTCAATTCAGCGAGTTCCTGTTCTTTCTCATCGCGCAGATCCAACTGTTCCTCAAGATCCTCCATCTGTCTTGCATACTGCTCAATCCGTCCTCGGACCTCTTCCAGTTCCTCGTCAATTATCTTGATCTTCCCATTCAGCTGGTCAATGCTAAATGGCAATTTTTTTTGCTGTAGCAGCTCGTTGATATCATTTGCCTTTTCAAAATTTGCGACCTTCTGTTGTGCCGCTTCAACATTCTCCCTTGCCATCCGGTACTTTGCAGCTTCCATGGCAAGTGTGTTCAACTGCGTTGTCACATCCTCCTGCAATGGCTGTCCGATTCGTTCCATGTAAGCGTTCAGCTCATCACGCTCCATTTTGACATTCTCCTCAAATGCCACACAGCGCGTATACTGCTCCTTTAGATGTTCGAATTCGTGTACCTCATCCTTCAGCTGGTACAACTCGGAAGCGTAGTCTTCTTCCTCTGCCTGCATCCCATATCTCTGCAAAAATTGCTCGGTCTCATTTTTGAGCTTTGCAATCTGATCTGCTTTTTCCAGTTCCTGCTCCTGAAGCTTCTTTACCTCTTCCTGACAGCTTTCCTGCCGCTCCTTCCATTCCATCTGCTCATTCTTTCCGACAAGAAGAACAAACGCCCGCTTCTTCATGCCGACAATAAGCAGGATCATTCCGATAAGGAACAGTACAGCCGCTCCGATTGTGAGCCAAAGCCCATATGGAGCGCGGGATAGTGAATAAATTCCAAAGATCTCCCCAATAACGCCTGCTAACGCTAAGATAATACCGATAATTCCAACCGTCATAACCTTTGCGGTACTCCGCATCTGTGGTTCCTTCTGTTGCAAGACCTCATGCTCCTTTTCGGAGATCTTCATTTCTACGCGCATCTGCTCATCTTTAAGAGCAGGAATTTTCTTTATTGCACGCAATTGTCCTGCAATTTCTTCCTCCTCCGGTATTGATGTACGGAACTTTTCCTCCAGCCGGAAATATGTTTCCCTTTCCTTTTCATCCGGTCTCATATGGGAAAGTGTCGCCTGGGTTTCCTCCAGTTTTCTGGCATTCTTCATCTGTCCCGTAAGTTCTTCCTCGTCCGGGATTCCCATTGGGAAAATATCAGTATAAGGAAGAAGTCCCGCAAGCTTCTCCTGTTGTGACTCACAAAGTGCAAGATACTGCTTCTGCAGTTCCCGTCTCCGGCTCTCCTCGCTTGCCTGCTTTAACTGCTTTGCATAGGTATCGCGCTGCTGTATCAGATTATCTTTGTTGAACTGCTCCATCTGCTGTTTCTTTTTCAGCTGCCCAATTGCCTTTTCCGCCGCTTCATAGCTGCGCAGTTCCTGTTCAATTGCAGCAAGCTGGTTCCTGCGCTTCTTGATACTTCCCGTTGCGCGGTTCGGCGACAGCTGGTTGGCAAGATTCTTCAAATACTCCTGCGCAGATTCATAATTGTTGATGTCATTCGTATTCTGTACCAGATTGCCAAGCTTCGCATTGATTGCATCCGTTGTCTGGCTTGCGCAATCATTCTGTCCGATATAGATACTTCTCCGGAATGAATTGCTGTCCAGGTCGAACAGCTCCTCTCCGATATTTTCAGAAAAGTCCTTGCATTCCAGATTGGTCACACTGTCATATAGATGAAATTCATCTGCCTTCTCCGACTTTCCGAATGTCCGGCTGATCCGGTAGACTCTTCCATCTGCCTCAAACTCCAATTCTCCTCCATAGACGCCACCCTGCCACGGCCGGTATATATTGCGTTCTTTGTCAAAAGCTCCCGGTTCCTTTTTGGTATCAAAACCATAAAACATGACTTTTATGAATGCGGCGAGCGTGCTCTTGCCCCAGGCATTCGGCTCTTTGATGACATACATGCCATCCGAAAGACGAAGGGAGAGATTATGTATTTTCCCAAAATTTTCAACATGACAACTTAAAATTCGCAACGTTAAATTTCCTCCCCCGCCAATGCCATTAAGCCACACCGGATAACCTCGGATTTTTGTTCCTCCGGCAGATTGGACGCCATGACCATCCGGATAAATTCTCCTTTGAGTGAAGCATCCTTCTCATAATCGCTATAGCTTACCGACAGCTTTGTATCATCTTCAATCTTCACAAAGTAGAAGTAATCCGCAAACATCTCCGTCAGATAATCAATGTTTAACTCACACTCCACTCCAAGATTTCCGGTAAGAACGATCTTCACAAGACTTCCGGACGGATACGCCGCTGTGCAGATCTCCTCGTCAATGCATTTTGCTGCTTCATTCGAAGTAAGGCATCCTGTCACGTCCACCCGCAGTTCATAGAGGGTTCTCACCGAAAGGCTCACAAATTCCATGGTTGCGCTTCTGCTGGTCTCATCAATATCCAGCACGACAAAGCCCTTCTTTCCACACTCGTCAAATCCCCGTCCTTCCAGACAGCCCGGATAGCAATATACGCCCCTTGCATCCAATTTCTCACACTGATAACTGTGCACATGCCCCAGCGCAAGATAGTTGATATTCTTATTCTTCAGGTCGTTCAGGCTGATATGTTCCGCATGGCTGCCGCTTCTGTAATCCCCTGCCTGCCCATGCAGGGTAACAATATTATATACATCATTTGACAGCACAAGCGAATTGTATACATATGCCTGATTTTCCTGATTGAGTTCAAGGCCGGTTATTGCGACCTTTCCATAGGAATAGGTTGTCCACCTGTCGGAAAACAGCTTGAGATTGTCCGGAATCTCATCCATCTTATTCAGGAAGTTGTCGGAATCATGATTGCCACGCAGATATAAAAAATCAATACCCGGGTGATTCACGATGGCATCCCTGACCGTGTTTCTCACAGTCGCAGATACATTTCTCGTATCAAACAGATCCCCTGCGATCAGGATTACATGTATCCCGTTATTGGCTGCATAGCTGACCATGTGGGAAAAAGTCCGCAATATTTCGATTTTCCGTTCTTTTGCCTGCTCTTTTGTCAGATTCGAGGTCATTCTGGAATCCAGATGCAGGTCTGCACAATGTATGATCTTCATAACGCTCCATCATTCTCCGGGAAGTTCTGCCAACCCACGCATCTGGATCAGCGGTCCACCGGTCTTTTCAATATATTCTTTTGTGATTGTTACCGTTCCGATGTTGTCATCCTTCGGAATCTCATACATAATATCAAGCATGAAATCCTCGATAATCGCGCGGAGTGCTCTTGCTCCAACCTTCTTCTCTTTTGCTTTCTTTGCGATTGCATGAAGTGCCCCCTCATCAAATACCAGACGTACCTCATCCATTGCAAGCAGCTTCTGATACTGCTTAAGAATCGCATTCTTTGGCTCCGTCAGAATCCGTACAAGCATATCTTCAGACAATGCTTCAAGTGCAAACAGGATCGGCAGCCGTCCCAGGAACTCCGGTATCATGCCGAACTTGCGGATATCCTCCACAGTTACCTGCTGCAGGATATTCTCATCCTCATCATACTTGTCTTTTAGGTCTGATTGGAATCCGATAGATGCCTGTTTGTTTAACCGTTCCTTGATAATCTCCTCCAACTCCGGGAATGCGCCTCCGCAGATAAAGAGAATGTTCTTCGTGTCCACCATTGTCATCGGTACCATTGCATTCTTACTGCTCGCACCTACCGGAGCCTCGATCTGTGCGCCTTCCAACAGCTTTAACATTCCCTGTTGCACCGACTCACCGCTTACATCTCTTTGATTTGCATTGCGCTTCTTTGCGATCTTGTCAATTTCGTCGATAAAAATGATACCATGCTCTGCGCGTTCCACATCATTGTCTGCTGCTGCCAGAAGCTTGCTTACTACGCTTTCGATATCATCTCCAATGTATCCTGCTTCGGTAAGTGATGTCGCATCTGTGATTGCAAGAGGCACATCTAAAAGTCTGGCCAGTGTCTTTACCAGATAGGTCTTACCACATCCGGTCGGTCCCACCATCAGCATGTTTGATTTTTCTATTTCAACGCCATCCTTCTGGTCTGACATCACACGCTTGTAATGGTTGTATACCGCAACCGACATTACTTTCTTTGCATGTTCCTGTCCGACTACGTACTCGTCAAGGCTTGCTTTGATCTTGTGTGGTGCCGGTATGGAGTGGATGTCCAGCACCGGAGCTTCTTTCTTTTCCTTTTTCTTTTTGATCTTCTGGCTCTGCGGCACTCCGCCCTGCAGATCTGCAAGGTTGATCATGCTGATATTCGGCATTTTGCCAAATCCCATGTTCATCATGTCGTTCATGTTAAGCCCGCCCAATCCGCCATTGCTCATCGAATCAAACGTCTTTTGCATACAGTCGGTGCAGATGCAGATGGAGTCCTGGATCTTTAACAGCTTGCCTGCGACGCTCTCCGGTCTCCTGCAGATGTAGCACACCTCTTCGTATTCATTGTTATCCGTTGTTGTATCGCTTTCTTTTATATCCTTCGTATCATTATTTATATTCTCAGCCATTGCATTTCCGCCCTTCTTTTCTACTAGGTGTAATCAGATAACATTATACGTCAGCCCACTAAAAATGACAAGTTTTATCCTCTTTCCCAAGCGATTAACATTGTAAAATTTTCTCGGATTTTGTATAATAAAATACGATTAACAGCCGAATATATCTCGCGGTCAGTAATCAATTTCTACAATCAATGCGGGGGTATGAAATGTATCACAAGAAGAAAATTGCGCTATTTATTTCGCATATATATGGGGAATATCAGAGTAATCTCAGCCAGGGTGTCATCCGTCAGGCGATGGATTACGGCTATTGCACCGAGGTCTATGCGACAAATGACGGAGAGAATCTCGGAGACTATGGCATCGGAGAAGAGAGCATCTTAAAGATTCCGAATTTTGAGGATTTTGACGGTGTTGTTTTTGCGTCCGACACATATCTGGACACGGCAATGAGAGAACACGTATGCGTACTTCTCAAAAAGCACCCAGAATGTCCGGTCGTTGAGATTACGGAATATCAGCCATCCTTCCCATGTGTATGCCTTGAGAACAATCTAACTGCCGGCACACTTACGGAACATCTGTTTAATGTCCATAATTGCAAACGCATCTGCTATCTTGGCAGTGCATCGGAGCGTTTCTTCTCCGACCACCGGCAGAAAGCGTATGAGCTTGCGCTCGCACAACAGGGACTCCGCCCAGGTGAACGCGATATCTATCTATGCACTGAGACAGAGGAGGATTATGCGCAGGCTGTATCCTATTTCAACGATCCAGCGGATGCCCACTGTGATGCGGTCGTCTGTTACAATGACCGGGTTGCAATCGGCTTCTGGCTGGCAGCATACAGCGCCGGTTACAAGATTCCGCGCGATTTTGCCATCGTTGGATGTGACAACTCCGTAGACGGGCAGAACATCGATCCTCCACTTACCACAGTAACCTTTCCCACCTATCAGGTGGGGTGCGCAGCAGTAACATCCCTGCTGGAACATATACAGGGAAAAGGGGAGCAAAGCAAAACCGTTTTTGCAGAACCGGTATACGCCGGTTCCTGCGGTTGCAGCTACCACAATGATACCCCTTCCTTTATATATAGCCAGACACTTACCAGACGTATTGCAGAGCTTGAAAACTCAGCATTTTTGTCCATGCAGATGTCAGCGGCATTTTCCCATGTGACAGATATTGACGATGGCATGGATCTTTTGGCACAGTATGTTCAGGAAATGCACCCATTCAATGCATTCTATCTGTGCCTGTATTCCAACTGGGACAGCCTTTCCTCCCATGTCCTGGAATTGACACACACCGCAGACTCCGATACCTCCGATGACAATACCATGCTTTTAAAGCTTGCCATCCGCGGAGGTAAAAGGCTTGCTGAATGCAGTTTTTCAAAAGTTTCACTGCTTCCGGATTTTGTGACGAAGGATTCTGTCTCTTCGTATGTCATATCCCCTCTGTTCTTCGAGGATCGTGCATTCGGTTATCTTGCACTGTCCTTTGCAGACAACAAGCTGGACTATCCATTTTATCTGGTTCATTGGATCAAGAATATCACGCAGCTCCTGCAGAACATCTGTGAGAGCAAGCGGACGAAAGCTCTCACACAGCATCTGGAAGAAATATACATGAAGGATGTATTGACCGGATTGTACAACCACCACGGCTACCAGCATTATGAGAAGGAATTGCTCGACACCTGCATCCCAGGCGATCAGATCAGTGCGCTGCTCTTTGATCTGGACGAGCTTAAGACCATCAATGACCATTTCGGACACAAGGAGGGTGACTTTGCTCTCCGGGGAATCGGACAGGCTCTTCGCGCAGCTTCCCGTCCAGGGGATATCTGCTCACGCTTTTCCGGGGATGAATTCTATTGTCTGATCAAAAGGGAAAATAAAGAAGAAGTAAAAGACTTTGTGCAGCGTGTCGAACAGTATCTGACCAACTACAATAATCTGAGCAATAAACCTTATAATATCTCGGTTAGTTCCGGATATGCAACTGCACTCTGCAGTGCTTCCACATCCACAGAGGATATGAGAGCACTGTTTGCAGAGGCAGATTCCCAAATGTATGACATCAAGAAAAACAAAGTCAAACATGTGCTTCGCGGGTAACATTCTTCCGGTATTCCGTTGGAGATACTCCGCAGGATGATTTGAATATCTTCATAAAGTTCTTCTCATTGTCATAGCCGACACTCCGGCTGATTTCAATGATCTTCATATCCGTATCCGCAAGGAGCCGTTTGGCCTCCCGGATGCGGATATCCTTCAGGTAATTTACGAAATTGCTTCCCGTATACTGCTTAAATGAATATGAGAACAGCGAATAATTCATGGAGATGTAGTTTGATACAACCGCCATGTTCAGATCGCTGTTATAATTCTGATTGATATAGTCGAGTGCCAGCTTCATCTTCTGCTGGTTCTTGCCGGAATCTGTCTGCTGATTGATCCTGTGGTGGATGGCAAGAATCCAGTTCAGCAAATAATCTTTATACTCCGATAGATTGTCAAACTCCAGAATATGTTCACATCTGCACAGATACGCCTGATCCTCGTCCTCGAGCACATTGCGGTATATCTTCGGAAGCTCCTGAAGGAATTCCTGCATTGTCATGAAGAAATCCGATGGGGCAATCCGCTCCTTCTCTGTCTCCTGGAACAAACGGTCCCATCCGGCAATCAGCTCATCTGTCTTATCTGTTCCGATCAGCTGCAGCCTCTGCATCGCAGCCTGCTGCTCCAGAAGCTTTTCTGCCTGCTTTTTCAATCCTTCCGGGACCGCCGGGAGCGTTCCGACGTCGGAACACACAGCGGCACCGATACAAAATGCTCTTGCCCTTGCCTCCTTCGCCTCTAAAAAGGCTTTACGGATTTCCTCCATTCCATGGCAGACACTGCTGATTCCCGCAGCCGCGTCCACAAGTTCATTTTTTACAAACGGCTCACGATACTGTGCATCCACAAGACACACCCTTCCATCGCAGACATCATCTAACACCGTCACAATTGCCGGGTCTTCCGTCTCCACCTCCACTGCGGTCATACAGATGACAAAACCATTTCGGAAAAAATGTTCCTCATACTTCTGTTTGAACAGTTCAAGTTCTTCCCTCGGTAATTCACTCTGCCGTAGGATCAGCTTCAACTGCTGCACTCCGATCTGCCGCTCGGTATGCGCCCGGTCTTCTTTCTGCTTCAGCTCCGCATCAAGACGTGCCAGCACTTCAGCAATCTTCTCCCGTTCAACCGGTTTTAGAATATATTCTTTTACACCATTTCGGAGCATTTCAACTGCATAAGAAAAATCATCATACCCGCTGACTGCCACAACAAATGGCTTTTTCTCCAGCTTATTTACCTCCTGGACCAGCCGGATTCCATCCATTTTCGGCATACGTATGTCCGTAAACATCACATCAATGTCCTGTTCCTTTAAGACATCAAGTGCCTGCTCACCGTTGGAGCACTCAATGATCGTCTCAACAGGAACCCCACACCGCTTTACCATCGTGCTTATACCCTGGCGTATCAGTTTTTCATCTTCTACAATCAATAAGCTTTTCATTTTCTTTCATTTCCTTCCGATATCTGTTGCTTTTCTCTGGAATAATGCGGTAGACGTATTGCTATTTTTGTATAACATCCATATTGGGAAGCGATATGTATTCCATAATCGCCGCCGAAAGACATGTGAATCCGGTCCTGTACATTCTTAAGTCCGATTCCATGTCCGTTGCCCCCCGATTCTTCGACCGCTCCGTTTATTTTGTCCTCAAGTGCCTTGACCTGGGCATCCGTCATTCCCTGACCCGTATCGGATATTTCTATGATACAGTCATCATTTTCGATCCAGCCCTTGATATAAATTGTACTATCCTCGGAAAGTGGCTCGATTCCATGAAGAATCGCATTCTCAACGATTGGCTGCAGAGACATCTTTGGAATCTCCTGTCCAAGCAGTTCCTCCGGAAGATTTAAGGATAGTATAATTTCATAGTCATAACGCAAGTTAATCAGAACCATATAGCTTTTGATATATTCGAGTTCTTCCTCAAGCTTTACATTGCCAGACACCCAGCGCATACTATAACGCAAAAGTTTTCCGAGTGCGGTGATCGCATCCGATATTTCATATTTCTCATCGATTTCAGCCATCATTTTGATGGACTCCAATACATTGTAGATAAAATGTGCATTAATCTGGTTCTGCAGGGCCCGGATCTCCGAGTTTTTCACCAGCATCTGCCTTTTCATATTTTCGTCCATCAACTCCTGAATACGATCGAGCATCTTGTTTAACTGTTCTCCAAGCTCGCCCATCTCATCATCTGCATACGCGTCAATTCGCACGCTCAGATCACCCTTCTGCACCAGGCGGATACTTTGCAGGATAGAATAAAACTGCCGCAGCATTTTCTTTACAATCCGGTCAATGATCGCAGCAAGAAGACACAGAACGAGAATCATCGCTGCGACAAAGAGATTGCGCATATCAAGTACTGCCTGGACTTCCTTTGTAATATTATGTATTCCGAGCAGTGTACTGTTCATTTCATTGATCGATGTCATGGAAACGATCAGCTTCTGACCATTATAATGGATGTAACACGATCCCGTATCTGCCTCTTTGCCGGCCTTCTCATAGATCTCCCTGATTTCATCTTCCGAGTACTCCGGCTCCTCCGTGCCAAAATAAATATTGCCGTCTACGTCAATCAGACAGCCATCCGCACCATCCTCTTTTTCATAGAGTACCGGGAACATGGTATCAAGGCTCATAGAAGCCTCCACATATCCGATCAGCCCATATCGGTAATCTGTAATCGGGGTAACAAGCCCGATCAGTTTTTCACTCTGGTTGGTCGTAAGCGCGGAATATGCGGTATCATAATATTCAAAGTGCCAGCCCTCCACTGTCTTATCCTTCGCCCATGACAATTTTTCCATCCTCGAATGGCTGTACAGAACCGGCATCAGCTCCTGAATATTATCACCGGTGGAAAAGACCCTTACGTTATACAATAGTGGGTTGTTATTGACCAGACGCTGAAGATTGATGATATCCCTCTCCTGAAATTCCAGCAGTTCCTGAATAGACAATTTTTCGCCATTATATGCCTTTTTTAACACTTCCGTCATATCCTCGTCCGATAAAAAGAACTGCGTGCTCATATTGATGGAATCAATGCCAAATGTTGTCGTGCTTTTCGCCTTCTCCATCTTGTATTCCATCTGGCGAAGCTGTTCCTTAATGACAGACTGCTCCATATTATAAAAGAGGACACCTGCAAGAATTGCGATTGGAATCACAGTGACCAGGATGGTAACAACCGTAAATTTAATATTTAATTTGAACCGGTTAAAGTATTTCATTACCTTCATATGTTATTCTATCCCGAGTTTTTTCTTGTTCTGCTGCATCTGCTCGGTCTCTGCCTCCAGCAGTTTTTCGTAGCCGAGCGCTTCCCTCTTGGAAATGTAGTCCTCCACGATCTGGTCAAACTGTTCATCCGACTCCGCAAGAAGAAGCTGCTTGAGCGTTGTTCCCCACAATTTGTTTGTGCTTGTATAAATCTGCTCCACCTCTTCAGAAGCAAATGCGTGCATTTCATACTGCCCATCATACCGCGTATATGGGTACGTCCATTCCGCCATCTGCTTTAAGGGCTCCTCCATATCAGGCTGCCACTGCAATTGCATTACATTATTCTGGAGCATCCAATAAGCATTATCAGCCGCATATTTTGCATCATAGGCCTCGCGGTCAGTATTTAATATCCGGTTCACCTCATCCTTGATGACATACCTTCCATCAATGACATCGTATGTCACTCCCTCGACGCCAAGGTATGTAAGCTTCTGTCCATGCTCACTCATCATGTAGTCCATAAACTGGATTGCACGCTCCGGATTCTTACAGTTCTTGGAAATCATGGTTACCGTCCAGCCCGTAATTCCCGTCACCGGGATCTGTGGATCGTCTCCGGCAGCATTGCGCGGTCCGTCAATCGCGATGTAAATACTCTCAGGGTTATTCTTGTATAGAATCTTCTGCTGGTCCGCAAGATCCGTTCTCTGGTAAAACATGCAGAAATACCGGCCCTCCGCAATCTTCTCACTCGTCTGTATGCGTGAATCAACAAAGATATCCGGGGCAAGATACCCCTCCTCTCCAAGCTTTCGGAACATCTTCATCCACGAAAGATATTCCGGGTCTGTATTACGATCATAATACTTACCATCCTTCTCGCGCGGAATTGCCAGAAAGTTCTGCAGATATTGGTCAAACGATACGCAGCCTGTCTCATCAAAGACATGTGCCCCGATCGGTATCAGCGGCTGTCCGTTCACCTCCGGAAACATCCTGGCGGCATCCACAATTGCCTGATAAAATCCATCCTGCGTTGACATGTCCGGACATCCGATTGCTTCATAGATATCTTTCCTTACCAAAAATGTCTGGTTTGCGGCAATATTATCATGCTCCTCCAAATCCTTTGGCGTATAGCAGGAATTCGGATAGCAATAGATATTCCCATCCGGCTGTGTATACCAGTTGACGACTGTTTCATCGCTGACCTCATAGAATAGCGGATCATATTCATCCGCCAGTTCATTTAGCGCATACACCATGTCTGATCCAATCATCTCGCTCACCTGTGGCTCCCACCAGCCGAGTGTGATCAGATCCGGCAAAGAGTCCGAAGCAATCAGGGAATTAAGTTTCTCTTCCTCATTTCCCATCGGCGTTATAAAATTGATGCTGACCCCCGTTTCATCGGTAATGGTATCCGACACCAGATTGCCTCCCCATTTTGTCACAAACCAGGAGTAGTTAATATACCAGTCCAGTGTGATTGCATCCTGCTCTGTGTCATTTTGCGTATCAACAGGATCCTGACCTGTGATTTCTTTTACTGTTTCTTCTGTCCTGCTGCCGCAACCGGCCAGCATAGCGGCAAATGTAATAGCCCCCAATATCGTCATGCTCTTCTTCATATTTTCCACCACTTTCTATGGTACATTACTTCTTTTATTATATAAAGTTTTTCTAAAATACACAATAAGGCAATGCTTTCTTAAGCATTGCCCAACTGTGTGTTTTTATTTTAGAGAGGAGGTTGGATTAACAATTTATTCCTTTACAGCACCTGCAGAAATACTGCTGATGATGTATTTTGAGAAGAAACAGAAAACAAGCAGGATCGGTATGATCGAGATTGCTACTGACAGATAGATCGCGCCCTGATTAGCACTGATATCCGTTGAAGATCTGAGCGTAGCCATCATTACCGGCAATGTCATCTTCTCATTCTTGTTGATCAGGATCATTGGAAGCAGGTAATTATTCCAATTTCCGATGAATCCCATAATCCCCATCGTTGCAACTGCCGGGGAAACGATTGGAAGTACAATCCTGTGGAACGAATACAGTTCATGTGCTCCGTCAATTCTTGCAGCCTCAAGCAAAGACGCCGGCAAAGAAGATAAAATATACTGGCGCAGGAAGAAAACAGTTCCCGGTGCTGCGATTGCAGGTATGATAAGTGGAATGTATGTATTGATCAGATGCAGCTTCGCGCACAGCTGATAGAATCCGATGAGTGAAAGCTGTCCCGGGATCATCATGAAGACCAGTATTGCCATGAATATCGTCTTGTTTCCCTTAAACTTATAAAACGCAAGTCCGTATGCGGTCATTGCTGAGAAATAAGCAGAGAGCAATGTTGCAGGTACTGCCACGATCAAACTGTTTAACATACCGCGGAACAGATTGAAGTAAGAAAATACCACTTCCCAATTCTCTTTGATATGAGTGCTCGGTATCAGTGTAAAACCGCTTACGATTTCGGTACCATTTCTTGTCGCATTAACCATCATCATAAGAAATGGGAACAGACACGCTGCTGCTAAGAGAATCAAAAGAATATATAAGATACCTTTTTTGATATAAAAACCAATCTTCATTCTTTAGTCCTCCTTCCGGTTAAACATTTTCAACTGGATCAATGAAATAATAAGTATAATATCAAACAGTACATACGCAACTGCGGATGCATACCCGGTCTGTGTGCTGCCTGTTGTAAATCCAAATTTGTACAGATACATCATGACGGTCTGCACATCCTTATAAGCTGCAGATGAAGCGCTGATCATAAGGAACGGCAGGTCGAACATCTGAAGTCCTCCGATCAGGGATGTGATTGCCACGTACATCATAATCGGTTTGATCAAAGGAAGTGTGATTTTTCCAAAAATCGTCCATCTTCCTGCTCCATCAATGGAAGCTGCTTCAAAATAATCTCTGGATACTCCCTGTACGCCGGCCATAAGCATCAGGAAGGAATTCCCAAACCACATCCATGACTGGATGACTGCGATCGTGTATCCGGAAGATCCGGGATTTCCAAGCCAATCGATCGGATTATAGGTTGCTCCGAACAGTTTGTAAATCTGACTGATCATGATATTAAAGGAACCATATCTCCAATCCAATAATGTCTGGAACAAAAAGGCAATGGACGTTGCCGCAATCAGGTTCGGAAGATAGTAGATGATACGAAATACCGGAAGGCCTTTCATCTTGTACTTCACATCGGAAAATACCATCATAAGAAGAAACGCCAGACCTAACTGTAAAACAATGTTTACAACCCAGATGCGAACGGTATTTCCAAGTGCCTTCCAGAAAAATTTATCGTCAAGGACACGCTTATAATTGGCAAATCCAATCCAATGAGCATCTCCTAATATTTTCAAATCCGTAAAGCTCAAATATAAAGTTCTTAAAACAGGGTATACACTAAATATCAAAAATACGATTACGAATGGAGCAACAAACAGATAGCCCCAATTATTATAGGCTGTTATTTTACTTCTCTTTTTCTTTGCTATTTTGCCCATAGTTTACCTCCCACACTCTCTCATCAGATCATTCCGTGGTCCACAGCTGTGGACCACAGAACTGATTCATGACGGTTATTATCTTTCGATGATAAGATCCGGATAAGTAGACTGTACAGTATCATAGAAGCTGTTGATTGCTTCATCCTTTGTCATCTCTCCGGTCTTTACTGCTGAGATTGCAGCGCCCCATGCATCGCCGATTGCCTTGTCATACTGGGTAACCTTAGAGTAATCAATACCCTCAGCAAGCTCTAACCACATTGCATACATCTTCTCATCACCGTATACCGGGTTTGTATCATCCTTGTGTGCCTCAAGAACAGACTTCAAAGAAACAGTATCTCCCTGTGAAGCTTCGATCCACCAGTTACCGGTATCCTCATTTAAGGTACAGAATTTTACGAAATCCCATCCAAGAGCTTTCTTCTCTGACTGAGAGGATACACCGATGAATGTACCACCACCAAATCCATAAGCAGGTCCAGGACATACGCCCCATAATCCGGAAGTGTCACCTACGTGGTCTCTTAATGTAAGTACGCCCCATGCCGGAAGGCCAAATGCAAATACTTCAGTTGTCTCATCTGAGAAATTACCAACATTTGCATTGAAGTTCTCTTCATCCCAGACATTTAAGTCCGGCTCGCCGTCGCCGTCATCATCATTCCAGTATCCTCCCTGGATATCTGCGTTAAGTACCGGAACCGGGCCTGACATTGCCTGATACCAAGGGGTTGACCACTGTGCAGCATATGCAGTTAAGTCTCTCTGATACAGCTCTACAACGAGATCCATGTAATCCATACGGCTCTGGTCTACGTTAAGCTTGCCATCAATTACCCAAGCAGAATCACCTGAGAAATAGTTTGTCTCGGAGTCAGAAGCGAAGATTCTGTAACCCTGGTCCTTTAAGGTCTGAGCCGTCTGCAGGATTGTGGAATAATCTGCGAATAATTTTGCAACTTCATCCGGATCATCTGTTCCGAATACCTTCTTGGCAATATCTCTTCTGTAATAGATACCTGCCGGTGTAATCTGATAAGAAATTGCTCTCTGTACGCCATCCGCATCCTGTCCAACTTCCCATACATAATCAACGATCTGATCCGCATAGTCCTGTGCTCCAAACTCATCTAAGTCTGCAAATGCGCCATAGTCAAACATGTCACCTAACATCTGTGGCTCACCAACGATGATATCCGGTTCGGTTTCTCCACCGACAAGTGCGGTCTGTACCTTGGTCGGATAATCTTCCGGAGCGATTACTACTACTTCGGTCTGCACTCCGGTCTGCTCCGTATAACGGTCCGCGAACTGCTTAAGGTCATCTGCAAGTGTCCAGATCACAAGTTTGTCTCCGTTCGCTGCGGCCTCTTCCACAGCCTTGTCAGATTCACTCTGATCTGTTGTTCCCTCGCTGCTTCCCCCATTACTTTCAGTGTTGCTGCCATTGCTCTCACTGCTGCTGTTATTGCTCTCGCCGCTGCCGCATGCTGCCAGCGAGAATGCCATCGTGCCTGCCAGTAAGGCTGCTACCAACTTTTTCAACTTCATAAAAATATCCTCCTTTTTCCTTCAACAGGTTCTGTTGTTTGTTGATGGTTTTATTATAGGAGGATATCTTTTTTGAAAAAATGCACCAAATTTTAAAAAGGTGTCATTTTTTTATATTAATTTTAGTTTAGTGTCACCTCGATGCGGCTGACTCTTCCGTCACGGACATCTAAAGCAAGCTCCTGCTGCAGTTTAGCTTCCCGCACGGTTTTTATGCTTCCATCCAGATACGTCAACGTCACTTCCGGTATGTGGTACTGTCCCGGGAAATAGTCCTTCTGTTCTTTCATATAGTAGGTAACCCATATATGTCCCAAAAATTTTGCCGATACCCGCTGGTTCTTCCCGATCAGGTACTGCGGGATAGCCGGCGCAAAGCTTAAGCACAGTGCACCATTCTCCTGGTAAAACGGATGCGGTCCGAACATCATCAGCTTCCACATACTGATAAATTCAATCGTAGAACCGCTTAACCGGGCAACAAATCCCTTTCCGTGGATTTTCGGATCCGGATTCTTTGAACTTGCAATGAAAGAAGAGTTTTCTAATGTACTTCTTCCATATACCTCCTCATCCAGAAATGGGACAGCGGCCTTTCTAAAATCTGCAGAAAATTCTGTGTACATTCCTGACTTTAACAGTTCAAGCAGATATTTATACTCCATATGAAGCCAGATGGATTCATTTTCCAGCCATCCCGGGGTGAAAGCTCTTGCTCTTCCCAGCTCATAAGACGCATCTGCCAGGGAAGCATTGACCTTATACATAGACAGCTTCTCATCATACAGATCACTATGTTTTACATTCTCATAAAGCTTCTGTCTGGTGATTGGAGCCTGCCCGCAGAAAAAGTCATCATTCAGTTTCAGATAGCGGACCGGTCCTTCCAGAAAATACGGAACCTTCTGCGCTTCGAATTTCAGCGGAATGATTTCATTCTCCCTTTGTTCGTATTTCTTCACCTCAAATGTAAAATATGTCGGACATATTCCATCTCCGTAGGTGCACGCCTTTTTTATACCACAGGCAATCGTCTCCGCGAATCCGCGAAGGACTTCCAGCAGATACACGCTGCTATATTCCTTGCGTGCTCCATCAATTCCGCCATAAGTCAGTCTGCGGTATTCCTCCTTTGCATCATTGATCCGGTTCCAGAATGATAACAGTTCCATGTCGTTTTGAACGCTTTTCTTTTCAGCCTGATTGATTGCATGCAGCTGTTCGATAAATGTTCCGAGATCTGCGAGCAGGGCATGTGTGGACGGATATTTCTCAAGTGCATCTGCCGTATACGAGATCATCCGGGCGAGTTCACAGGTTTCCGCCATGGAAGATCCGAGAAGTCCCGGCATTCCGTTTAACGCATCGTACCAGCCCGGTTTTCCCCCCTCCATCTCGATTCCCATTCCATAAGGATCAAGTGTCGCAAACTTCGTAGCACACAAGAGCAGCAATTTCTCAAATAAGGTACTGTAAATAACTTCACCCCTGCCGTAATCCGCACGAAGCAGTTTATCCGCAGTATGGCGGGCTGATGCCTCATCCAATGCATGATATTGGCGCACGCCCTTTTCTGTAACCTCATAACGCTTGAACCGCGGATTTACATTTATCTGTGAAATGAAATAAGAATAAGCCTGCTCAAAAAGCATATCCTTTTCCTTCTCCGGGAATACTGAGAGATAATCCTCGATCAGGTCCAGATTATACGTCCAATGGTCGGACCAATATCCCTCACCGAAATTGCCATTAACAAGTCCATCCGCAAAATCCAGTATGGAAATAAAAAGCCCCTCCGCCTTATCCGGATCTACCTGTTCAAGCAGTATCTCATATAATTTGCCCGGGGTAAATGCGCGCTCTACAACTGCAAGTATAGCCTCCTGCTGTTTCGCGTTTAACTCCTTTAGCAAAAGCTTTGCCTTTTCCCTGTCTAAGGAATATGTCAGCCTCTCTATTCCAAGCGGGTTGTAGCCATCCATCTGGATCAGGCTGTAAAAGGTATGGATGTTCTCCCTGCCAACGAACGGTGCAAAAAACGTATCACATCTGCGGTTCTGGTTTACATCACGGAAATTACCGTTTCCCTGCGAATAGAACTCCGGTGACATAGAAAAGTAATTATAGTCGCGTTCGAGATCACCATGTTTGCGCGAATATACATAGAAGATTTTGCTGTTGCCCAATTTAATCGGAAGTCCGCCTCGAAGGACGTTATCCATATAAGTATATTTACAGTACGCGTCAAATCTCTCATCCGCAGTCTCTGTCTCGATTCCTGCACAAATCTGCTCTGCAAGCTCAGCCGCACGCTCCTTCTTTCTTTCAAAATAGAAGCAATCCAATTTCTTCTTCAAAAAAGTGTGCAGAAGCTGCTTGCCACTAACCTGACCGATCATCTCATAAAAAATGACACATTCATTGGCTGCAAGTTCTTTTTCCAATGCAAAAAAGCTGCATGGAAGCTTGTTGGACACAATCTGCGTCTGACTACAGATTTCATTTAATCCGTCCTGCATAAAATTCACCGGCTTCTCAAGGGAGCTGTCATATCCAAACACGACTTCAGGATCAACTACAGCCGGAAGGCTGGTTCCGTCTTCCATCACTGCAAACGCAAAATTGCCCCCTTCAATAGCCTTTACGGAAGAAGAATCCTCCATGCTCGCGCGTACCCTGAAATACGGCACACCTGTCTTGTGATCCTCTACCTGCATCCATGCCTTCGCCGTCTGCGTCATATTCTTCATGCTATCCATTCCCACTCCATAGGGAATGATGGCCGGCATGCCATCCAAGACCTCAAGATGACATGGTTTATCCGCTGTGTTGCGGATAGTAACCTTGCGCACCAGCGCCCCAACATGTTCCTCCGGAAGTGTATAATAATCCACCGAAGTGGTAAGGCCGCTGACGCTGTTTTTCTCCACGATTCCAAGGCCATTCATCTGTATATACATATCCTGCTGCATTGTCTCGTCAGAAAATGGCTCATAAAAAACTCCATCCCTGCGGATAAAGGTTCTAAATCCGGTACGTTTGACATTCTGATAGGCCATATGTGCCGGATAAAATTCCATGATCGCATGGTCCTTGTTGTCAACGCCAAAGCTTACAACTGCCTGCCCCCGGTTGACATAGTAACACCAGATCGGAATTCCCTTTTCTCCTGCAATTCCGGGAAGGAAACTTGCAAATGTAGATTTGCGCCCATAATCTTTTCTTACATATTCACTTGTTGCTCTGCTCATAACAAAATCCTCCTAATTCAGCTTTACAATTATCTTGTGTGTTATATTTTTATCCAGCTTTGCAAGCATATCCTGCCCGATAACAATACTGTGTTCTTCCTGCAGCATAATAGGAGCATCGTCCATATATGCTTCTGTAATACGGTACTGCCCGTATTCCTTACGCCCGGCATTTTCAAACGAAGTGCACCAGTTCAGCCCCTGAAACCGGAATGTAATGGATGCAGTCCCTCTTTCATCAAATTGTTCCTCTACTAACTTCGGCTCAATTCTAAGTGCCCCAAGGCATCCGCGCACACCAAACATCTGATTCATAACTGTCATCATGTACCAGCTGGCCGCACCTGTCAGATAGTGATACAGCCCCCGTCCGTTTCTTCCAAAATATTCTGGAATTCCCGGATAAATATGGCTCTTGTCAAAATCCATGGACTGTGCATACAGATTATGCAAGGCTTTGTACCCTTCTTTCGCAAATCCTCTCTGATACAACGCATTCGCATACATAACTGCCATATGTGAAAATACAGCTCCATTTTCCTTTTCTCCGTAGGCAAAGCCAAACATGCGCCCCATATCTGTCTTTACCTCGCCAAAGTCCGTATTCAGCCGATATCCTCCGCATGTTTCATCATAAAGATATGTATCCGCGCTCTTTACAATCTCAGCAATCTGTGCATCTGTCGCAGTCCCGGACATAATTGCAAATACCTGCCCCGTCAGCATCATGCATACATTTCCATTCTGTACACCCTCCACACGTTTTCCACTATTGTCGTAATAACTGTTAAACCAGCCGTGTGATTCTTCATCAGTTACCCATTCGTTCCGGCGAATGTGTGTCAACATCCAATTTCCTTTATTCCGCAGACTTGTGATCAGTGCATCTGCATCAAACGGTATCTGTACCCCACGTATACAATGCCTGCAGGTATTGAGGTACTTTCCGAGTTGCTCTGTCTTCTTTTCGACATCTTCATAGAGCTCCGGATCGTCCTTTAAGAGAATTTCAAGTTCCTGCAAAAGCATAAACTCCTTCTGCCCTCTGTTCTTTGTCTCCTCGATCAGATCTGCAAGGTTTAGCAGATTCATTGCATACGCGTTGGTGAATGCCACACTCTCTCCTCGCTCTCCCGCCATATCGATCGCATCATTCCAATCTGCATCTCTAAGCCGGATCTGATTATGCTCCCCGACTTCCCAGAATGCGGTAAGATTCTGCAGCAGCAGGTGTTCCAGCACACTTCCGCTGTACTGCTTCTGCCGGATATCCTTTTGCCAGGTGTCTCCCGGCTTCCACTCTGTATCGGTATCCATTCCACGCATGATCTGACGATCCTTGAAGTATTTTACATCCTGTCCGAGCAGGTCAAAATCTCCGGTCTGATCAATATAAAGCTTTGTTGTGATAAGCGGCCATACTCCATGATCCATCCAGACACGTGTGATGGAATTGCGGTCCGCCTTAAATTCACCGACATGTTCCCCGATGATAGTCGCATTGCTTCCGTCCATCCGCACTCCGGCGAAATTGCCAAGCAGCATCTGGCGCACCCCGCCCGGGTTCATAAGCAGAAGTGCCAGGCAATCCTGCCAAAGGTCTCTCCAGCCTCTTCCTCCCTTTCCGTAGTCGTGGTGCGGCAGAAAAGAGCATCCAAACAATCTGCGAAGTTCCGGCTGGAAGCTCACCCAATTCATAAACTGGTCAAATACCTCATCACCCGTGTGATAAGATACATTGACTTTATTCTTCCAATACTGTTTTACCCTTACAAACTCATCCTGCACTTCCTGTAAGGTCGGATAGTCTGCAAGCAGCTTTTTGATTTCTGCCCCGCTATGTCCTGTACCGGCAAAAATAATATAGCTTTTGCTCTCGCCTGCCCCAAGCGTCGTCCTGGCAAAACGGAGCCCTCCAAACGCCTCCTGACCGCTACGCTGCGTGCCTTCTGTTACTCCGTCGAGATTTTTTATAATCGCTTCCGGAGCATCAAAACTTCCACCTTCCCCGATAAAGTCAGCGACCTCCGGGAAAAAACTACGCGGTGCTTCCCCGTTTTCTGTCATTCCTTCCACCAAATACATGATATCGTTGATCTGATGTCCACGCTCGTCAAAAGAGAGTGTCGGGCATACGCTAACACCTCTGTCCGTAACAGTGACCCTGTGCAAAAGGGAAGTAACATGTCTATGATCCCGGATATTATCAGCACTCCGTCCATAGATAGGAAATGCCGCAACCGGCACAAACGCAACGTCCGTTTCATTCTGATTTGTAATTGTTACGATATGAACCTCTATATTTTTCTGGATTGGAATATAGGATGTAATGCTGCCCACTAGTCCAAATTGTCTTGAAATCCGGCTGGTCTGATGCCACATATATCCGGCTCTTACCGTTACCTCTTCCTCTTCCTCCGTAAACTTTTTCGACTCCTGCGCTGCAGACCGTCCGGTCACTGACCACGCACCCTTTTGCTCTACAATGCACCAGAAGTTACGGCTCGACCGGTCATTATGAAGATTCTCAATGCTTACCGGAGGCAATAAGAAATGATTCTGGTCAAGCTTGGCATCTCCCGCCAGATCCGGTGTGAGCGAACTCTTCATCCCATACTCTCCTGCCAGTGGAAAATAAAGTCCCGAGCAGCGCTGTGCTCCCTTTAATTCAAAGCTTCCTGTTCTGTCAATGAATGTACAATTTGCCATAATTCCTGCTCTCCTGTTCCTTCTATATATAAACGATACTTTGCTACTCTAATTCTTGTGGAGGATGTATAGTTTGCAGTAAGACTGTCTGCTGCCCTCTGATAAGAAATGCTTCTGCCCAGAATGATAAAAAGTATTGATACCAGAAATCCTCCAAACATCTGTACACGGATCGGTACTCCGATTTTTTTCTTCATAGTATTACCTCCTGCACCCTTCCTATCTTCCTCTATCATAAAAAAAAGGAACCTTACAAATAAGGTTCCTTTTATCATATAGGTGTCATTTTTTTAGTTTTTAAAATCAAAGCAGTTCTTTTAAGATCTTGTTCACCAATGCCGGATTTGCTTTTCCTTTCGTTGCTTTCATTGTCTGTCCGACAAGTGAACCGAATGCTTTCTCTTTACCGCTTCGATAATCAGCAACTGCCTGCTCATTTTCTCTTAAGACAGCTTCGATGGTTGCCCGGATCTCACCCTCGTCATTCATGCTCTTTAGCCCATGCTCCTCGATATAGTGTTCCGGATCGACATCTTCCTCAAAAATCATTTCAAATACCGTCTTTCCGACACCTGCATTGATTGTACCCGCATCAATCAGGTCGATAAGCTTTGCAAGATGGACCGGAGAAAAGTGAATATCTGCCGCGTCCATGTCATGTTCCTTCAAAAGCCGCATTGTCTCCACCATCAGCCAGTTACTTACCTTCTTAGGCTTATTGCAGATTGCGGTGGCCGCCTCAAATATATCTGCCATGTGTTTGGATTCCGTCAGTATCTTCGCATCGTACTCCGGTATGTCGTACTGCTTCTTATATCGCTCCAGCTTCTGCGCACGAAGCTCCGGCTGTTTTGCTTTAATACTTGCGATCCATTCATCGGATATAACGATCGGCACCAGATCCGGCTCCGGGAAGTAACGGTAATCCTGCGCATCCTCCTTGGAGCGCATCGCATGTGAGGATTCCTTATTGTCATCCCAACGTCTTGTCTCCTGAATAACACTTCTTCCCATCTCAAGGAGTTCTATCTGGCGGGCACGCTCTCCCTCGATCGCGTGCGCGATTGCCTTGAAAGAGTTTAAGTTCTTCATCTCCGTTCGGGTTCCGAATGTCTTAGCCCCCACCTCACGGACAGAGAGGTTAACATCGGCACGCATGGAGCCTTCGTTTAGCTTGCAATCAGATGCCCCAAGATACTGGATTGTCTGGCGCAGTGTTTCAAGGTATGCAATTACCTCATCCGCGGAGCGCATATCCGGCTCCGATACGATCTCGATCAGCGGTACCCCGGAACGGTTATAATCGACGATGGAAACATCCTCCCACTCGTCATGCACCAGCTTTCCGGCATCTTCCTCCATGTGGATTTCATGGATGCGGACATTCTTTTTCCCATTCGGTGTCTCAATCTCCACGTATCCGTTCCGGCAGATTGGCAGATACAGCTGGGAAATCTGATAGTTCTGTGGGTTATCCGGATAGAAGTAATTTTTACGGTCAAATTTGCTGTACTGCGTAATCGTACAATTGGTTGCAAGACCAACTGCGACAGCATACTCCACCACCTGTTTATTCAAAACAGGAAGAGAGCCCGGCTGTCCGGTACATACCGGGCATGTATGGGTATTCGGTGCACCCCCGAACGCTGTGGAGCAGGCACAGAATATCTTTGTTTTTGTTGCAAGCTCTACGTGAACCTCAAGTCCGATCACGGTTTCATACTGCTTCATATTACCTGTCTCCTTTCCCAGCCATCGGGCTGTGCTTGTATTCTCTCGTCTGTTCAAAACTGTAAGCTGCCCGGATAATTGTCTTTTCCTCAAAACAATTTCCAAGAAGCTGCGCTCCAATCGGAAGTCCTTTGGAATCGGTTCCGCATGGGAAAGAGATCCCCGGCAATCCTGCAAGGTTTGCAGAAATCGTATAGATATCGCCAAGATACATCTGGATTGGATTGCTTAAGCTCTCCCCGATCTTTGGTGCCGTTGTCGGCGCAGCCGGAGCCAGGATCACATCGTATTTTGCAAACGCATCGTCAAACGCTTTTTTGATCAGTGCTTTCGCGCGAAGTGCTTTCAGATAATACGCATCGTAGTAACCGGAAGAAAGAACGAAGGAACCAAGCATGATTCTTCTCTTTACCTCCGCTCCAAACCCCTCTGAGCGGGATTTCTTGTACATGTTGTGCAGGCCCTCGTATTCGGCAGCGCGGTAACCATATTTGACACCATCAAAACGTGCCAGGTTTGAACTTGCCTCAGCACAGGCGATAACGTAGTAAGCGGGAATCGCGTATTTGACAAGTCCAAGATTGAACTCCTCTACCGCCGCACCTTTTTCCTTTAGTTTCTCCGCGACGCCAAGCACCGCATCCTTTACCTCCGCGTCGAGTCCATCCCCAAAATAATCTCTTGGAATTCCGATCTTAAGTCCCTTGACATCGTCCTTGAGGGCATCCGTGAAATGGTAATCCTCCCGCTTTACTGAAGTAGAGTCCTTCGTATCATAGGAAGCGATTGTCTCAAGTATCGTTGCACAGTCGGTAACATCCTTTGCGATTGGTCCAATCTGATCCAACGAAGAACCATAGGCAATCAATCCATACCGGGAAACGGTTCCATAAGTTGGCTTGATTCCGGTCACCCCGCAGAAGGAGCTTGGCTGCCGAATTGAGCCACCGGTGTCGGAGCCTAATGCAAATGGTACTTCCTCTGCTGCAACCGCTGCACAGGAGCCGCCGGAAGATCCTCCCGGAACGTGTGCCGTGTTCCATGGGTTCTTCGTCGTACCATATGCAGAAGTTTCTGTAGTACTTCCCATTGCAAATTCATCCATATTCGTTTTTCCGATGATCACCGCACCGGCCCCTTCTAACTTCTTTACCGCCTCCGCGGAATAAGTCGGCAAAAAATTGTACAGGATCTTGGATGAGCAGGTGGTAAGGAGTCCCTCTGTACACATATTATCCTTGATTGCGACCGGAACTCCCGCAAGTGGCCCGGTAAGCTCTCCTGCATCAATCTTCTCCTGCACCTGCCTTGCTCTTGCAAGTGCGCCCTCCTCATCAACCGTCACAAAGCTGTTTACCGCATCTTCCTTTTCTTCAATTGCTTTAAGCGCTGCACGGACTGCTTCCTCAACGGAAACTTCTTTTTCTTTTATCTTCTTGCCGAGTTCTACGGCAGTCAATGACATCAAATCCATGTTGTTTCCTCCTCTGCCTGTTTACTCACCAATAGTCTTTGGCACCTTAAAGCCACCATCCTTCTTGACCGGTGCGTTCTTCAAGGTTGCCTCGCTTCCGTCGCCGTTTGTGACAACATCCTCACGGAATACGTTGCTGACCGGAAATACATGGCTCATTGGCTCAATGCCTGTAGTATCAAGCTCGTTCAATAAGTCGATATAGTCAAGCATGTCTGCCATGTCCTTCTTCGCAGCCTCTGCCTCCTCCGGAGACAATTCAAGCTTTGCAAGGATTCCTACATATTCCATTGTCTCGTCTGATATCACGTTGCGGGCGATTCCGTCCTCGCCGATCACCTTAGTCGCGGTTGCCGCCGGTTTGGCTTCTGCTTCAGCTTCATCATATCCGTCTGCCTCATCGAGCGCTGCGCTGCGCAGCTTCGCATAATATACGGCATCCACGATTCCCTGGTTGTTGCGGTCGGCTCTTCTTAGTGTCCCCTCGTATTCCATTCCGGCCGCCGCCATGACCTTGCCAGAGTTCGGATTGTTGGAATCGTGATATGCTTCCACTCTCCCCACACCGACTTCCCCCAGGAAAAAGCGGATCACTGCGGTAAGAGCTTCCGTTGTATATCCCTTGTTCCAGAACTCTTTCCCGATACAGTAGCCAATTGTAACACTTTCTGTATCATTGTTTACCTTTACGGCGCCGATGGAGCCGATCGGCTGCTCAAGGTCGTTTAATTCTATCGCCCACTGATAAAATTCTTTGCTATCGTATTGCGATGCCCAATCCCTTAATACCGCTTCGCTGACTTCCACACTGCTGTGCGCCGGCCATGTCAGATACTTCGTTACTTCCGGGTCACTCGCCCAGTTATAATACATATTCTCTGCATCCTCTATCTCAAATCTCCTGAGAGTCAGGCGTTCCGTTGCCAACTCTATCGTTCCCAAATGATTCACTCGTCTCTCTCCTTTCGTTGTTTCCTCTTCCGCTGTCTTTATCTGCCCGAGCCCATCCCCTGCAGATGCGGTTATGGTTCAAGGCGGCTTAGGTCACGTGGAAAGAGGGTTGCCTCACGGACATTGTCCTCGCCGATCAACTGCATTGTAAGGCGCTCGAGTCCGATACCGAGCCCTCCATGCGGCGGCATTCCGTATTTGAAAGCGGACAGATAATGTTCCATGCCCTCGGTCTCCATACCGCGCTTTGCGATTTTTTCCATAAGCTTGTGATAGTCGTGAATCCGCTGACCGCCTGTGGTGATCTCAAGTCCACGGAACAGAAGGTCAAAGCTTAACGTATAGGTCTCATCCGCCGGATCATCCATTGCGTAAAACGGACGCTTCTTGGATGGATAATGGGTAACGAACACGAAATCACTGTTGTATTCTTCTTTGAAATACTGTCCGATCAGAACCTCCTCCTCCGGCTCAAGATCGAACGGATTGCGGAAACTCCGGTTGTATTTCTCCGCAACGCGCTGCTTTGCCTCATCGAAACGGACACGCGGGATTTTTTCAACATTCGGAAGTTCGATCTTTAACAGGGCCAGTTCCCTAGCATATGAGTTCTTTAGAAGATCCATGGTATATTGTAAAAAACCAGTCTCCATCGCCATAATATCTTCAAAGCCATCAATATATCCCATCTCAAAATCAAGGGAGGTGTATTCGTTTAAATGACGCTTGGTATTATGTTTCTCTGCACGAAATACCGGAGCCGTCTCGAATACACGGTCAAATACGCCAACCATCATCTGTTTATAGAACTGCGGGCTCTGCTGCAGGATTGCTGGTCTGTGGAAATATTCCAGCTTGAACAGGTTGGCTCCGCCCTCTGCGCTCTTGGCCCCAAGCTTCGGAGTGTGGATCTCTGTAAAACCCTGTCCGTATAAAAAATCACGGAAACCTCTCGTAATGCCCTCCTGAATCCGGAATACAGCACGCTCCCTCGGGTTTCGAAGCGATACCGCCCGGTTATTAAGCTTTGCTTCCAGAGAGGTATTCAGCTTCCACTTGTTGATCTGCAGTGGCATCGGCTCTGCCGGCTCAGAAAGAATCGAAACTGTATCCAGCCGAAGCTCAAAGCCATTCGGAGCGCGGTCTTCCAGTTTTACGGTTCCGTCTACCTCAACAGTATCGCCCTCTTTCAGTTGTCTGATGTCAAACTGTGATTTGCCCTCCTCATAAATACACTGCACCAGGCCGTCACGTTTGCGGATCACGATAAATGCAACCTCTCCCATATCACGGATCGTATGGATTGCCCCCCGCACCCGGACGTTTTTTCCTGCGTAGTCTCCCCCGATAATCTCTTCGATATCAAGGATTTCTTTCTTGGTTACTCCTGTTAAAAATTCCATGTCGTACACTCCTTTTTGTTTTCCACCTTGGTGGGAGTAAAAGTGCGGGACGGAATGAAAAAAGCCCCGGAACAGAAATCATCTGTTCCGGGGCGAGAAATCGTATCATCCCGCGGTACCACCCGCATTGAAAAATGAACATCGTCCATTTTCCCTCTTCATGCCTGTAACGTGTGCAAACGTACTGACCTACTTTTTATCCTATGACATCCATATCGGACTTGATAAACTGTTCAATCAGTCTGCTCCGGTAGTGTTCCCACAATCGCCTCTCTCAAACAGCGCTCTCAGTCGGTGACGCTGTATTCCTGTCGATGTCTGACAATTGGAGTCTCCTTCAACGCATTTTTATTAAAAACTTTTATAACATAACAATTTATCAAATTCAAGAACTAAATGACAAAAGTTAAAAAAATAAAGTATGAAGATAACTTATATTTTCTATAACCTTATTTTATCAGGTAATTTCCATCAACCACCGGGGGCTTTGTCTGCGCAAAAACATCCGTTTATCTGGGCTGCCTAAAACTCTACTCCTGCCTTGAAAGGTAAAGCAGGCTCATCTTCATCTCATAGTAATCCGGTGTCATATCCAGATAGTGGCTATGCGGATTTTCAAAGCGCTGCTCTTCCTCCCAGATTTCCGTATCGAGCTGTTTTTGTACATAGTCCCGGATCGCATTTAAAGCCGGGCGCTCATATACGCATTTTCCATCTATAAAGATTGGCACTTGAAGTTCCTTTGCCGTACAATTCGTAAAATTGCGGTTTTTCCAAGGCTTATTCGGGTCCACATAACGGACAGGTCCTCCAAAATCAATACTCTCGTCTGCCTTTGCAAGCAGGTCTGCAATAGCCTTTCCTTCTGCATCATAGACACGATACACTTTCTTTAAGCCCGGATTCGTGATCTTCTCCACGTTCTCGGAAATCTTGATACGCGGCGCAAACTGTCCGTTTTCATATACTGCAGCAATCTTATACACAGCCCCGAATACTGGATCAGACTTTGCCGTGATCAACCGCTCTCCAACACCGAAGCCATCAATACAGCCACCCTGCGAGATAATGGATGAGATCGTATATTCGTCCAGGCTGTTGGACACGATGACCTTACAATCCGTAAGTCCTGCCGCGTCCAGCATTTTCCGCACCTGCTTGGAAAGATATGCCAGATCCCCACTGTCAAGGCGCACTCCATTTAGCCGCTTTTCCATCGGTTCAAGCACCTCTTTGGCACAGCGGATCGCATTTGGAATGCCTGAGCCAAGGACATCATAAGTATCCACCAGAAGAACTGTTGCATCCGGGTAATTCTCTGCATAATGCTTAAATGCTTCAAACTCATCCTTGTAAAACATTACCCAGCTATGTGCCATTGTTCCGCTGACCGGAATGCCAAACATTTTTCCTGCAAGCACTGTTGCACTTCCTACCGCACCACCGATATACGCTGCACGCGCACCATAAACAGCTGCATCCATATTGTGCGCACGTCTTGCTCCAAAATCCGATACGCTTCTTCCATCCGCAGCTTTTACAATACGACGTGTCTTCGTTGCGATCAGGGACTGATGGTTTATTTGAAGTAAAACTGCCGTCTCAATAAGCTGCGCATCCAGAAGTGGTGCCACAACTGTAAGTACCGGTTCATTCGGATACATGATCGTTCCTTCCGGAAATGCATAGACATCCCCGGAGAAATGAAAATTCGCCAAATAATTCAAGAAGTCTTCATTGAACAGATTAAGGCCCCGGAAATATGCAATATCGTCCTCATCAAAATGCAGATTTTCAATGTACTCTATGATCTGATCGAGCCCTGCAAAAATGGCAAAGCCTCCATTGTCCGGGTTCTTGCGGTAAAACACATCAAATGCTACTCTTGCACCTGCATCCTCGTCATTAAAATAGCCGTTTGCCATCGTCAGTTCATACAGATCCATGACCATCGTCAAATTGCGCTCATCCTGCTGATACATAATTACTCCTTTCGCCCACGTTCCTATTCGTTGCAGATTTCGATCTGGCATGCCCGCATAGCGGCAAGCGCCGTATGATGGCTTTGCACCGTCACCCCTGCACAGCACGCTGCGTCCACAACCAATCTGACCTCCGGCAGGTATGCCTTCGTCAAAAGAGCATTGGAGATCACACAGATATCCGTACAGATACCGACAAACACGATCTCGTCAATCGGTGCTTTTAAGTTCTCCTCCGCAAGATACTCCGCAAGGCTCCTGCTTCCGAATGTATGCTTTTTAAAGCAGGTATACCCATTGTCACTGCGCAGTTTCTCCAACGGCTCAGCCAGTTCCCAGCCATCTGTTCCCTCAATGCAGTGGGGAACCGGAAGATTCTTTCCCTCCTGCGTCTGCATATAGTTTTCAAAGTGTGTATCATACGTAAAAACAACTGTCCCGTCAAACCCGCGGATTTTCTTTTCTACCTCCGGGATGACCGCGATCGCCTCCTCGTTGCGAAGTGCCCCATAGGTAAAATCATTTTGCATGTCAACCACCACAAGAAATCTGTTCATATTCTTCTCCTTTTCCCCATCTAATCCCCGATCAAACCGATCAGGTCAGAAAGTGTATCCACCCGCGCTGTCAAAAGTTCTTTTAATTCATTCTCCGGCTCCGTCTGATCCGGCACCATGATCACACGGCATCCGGCACGGTATGCGCTTGTAATGCCGTTCGGCGAGTCCTCCACCGCCAGACACTCCTCCGGCTGCAGTCCTAACTGCCCGCAAGCATAGATATAAATATCCGGCGAAGGCTTTCCCTCTTTTACCATCGTTGCAGAAATGATCCGGTCAAAATATGCTTCCAGACCTATCTTCTTCAAATACCGCGTTGCCCGCTCCATATCTGTTGCCGTGGCGATTGCCGTGATAATTTCCTTTTCCCGAAGAAATGTCAGGAGTTCGATGGCCCCCGGCTTAATGCAGATTCCATCCCGCGCAAGTGCCTCCTCCATCAATTCTTTGCGGTACGCGCGGATTGCCGGATAATCAAGATTTGGATCATCAAACATCTGCTTTAGATGCTCCGGCGCAAACGGCTGTCCCAGAGAACGGAGCGAAAGTGCCTGCTCATCCGTCATCTCATAGCCAAAATGCGCAAGCGCCTTCGGCCAGCAGATCCGGTAATATTTTTCTGTGTCAATGAGCGTTCCGTCAAGATCAAAAATCACCGCTTTTACGTCATGCAGCTTTTCCATACGCTATAATTTCCTTCCGTTGTGCTTCCCAATGCTACTGCGTGTGAAGCCAAATCCTATATATGCTGTTCGGCATCCGCGCTTACAGGATGCGTGTCGTCCACTTCGAGCAGTCCCATACATCCGTTGCAAGCCCCTGATAAAATTCCGGTTCGTGGCAGACCATGAGAACGCTGCCCTTATACGCGATCAGCGCACGCTTCAATTCGTCCTTGGCATCCACATCCAGATGGTTGGTCGGCTCATCCAGAAGCAGGATGTTCGTGCTCCGGTTGATCAGCTTGCAGAGGCGTACCTTCGCCTGCTCGCCACCGCTTAATACACGCACCTGACTCTCAATGTGCTTCGTTGTCAGACCGCATTTTGCCAAGGCGCTGCGCACCTCGTACTGGGAGAACGCCGGGAACTCCTGCCAGATCTCCTCGATACAGGTCGTGCTTACCGACTGATCCATCTCCTGCTCAAA
The DNA here is from genome assembly GCA_022769125.1 of Agathobacter sp. Classification (GTDB taxonomy): domain Bacteria; phylum Bacillota; class Clostridia; order Lachnospirales; family Lachnospiraceae; genus Roseburia. The sequence goes on along the minus strand of JALEKN010000020.1, from coordinate 3,944 downwards.
ATATCCGATCTCCAGATAATCGCCCAGCTCCACAGAGCCGGAAATCGGCTTGATCAATCCTAAAATGCTCTTGAGAAGCGTCGTCTTTCCGATACCGTTGGCTCCGGTCAAAACGATCTTCTGACCGCGCTCCATCTCAAGGTTGAGCGCGGTCGAAAGCGGCTCATCATAGCCGATCACAAGGTCATGCGTCTGGAAAATGTAGCGCCCCGGTGTACGCGCCTCCTTAAAACAGAACTCCGGCTTCGGCTTCTCCGCCGCCAGCTCGATCACATCCATTTTGTCCAGCTTCTTCTGACGGGACATCGCCATATTACGGGTTGCCACACGCGCCTTGTTGCGCGCGACAAAATCCTTCAGATCCGCGATCTCCTTCTGCTGCTTATTGTATGCAGCCTCAAGCTGCGCCTTTTTCATCTCGTAAACTTCACAGAACTTATCATAGTCGCCTACATAGCGGTTGAGCTGCTTATTATCCATGTGATAAATCAGATTAACCACGCTGTTTAAAAACGGCACATCGTGCGAGATCAGGATAAACGCATTCTCATAGTCATTCAGATAACGCTTGAGCCATTCGATGTGCTCGACATCCAGATAGTTCGTCGGCTCATCCAAAAGAAGGATATCCGGCTTCTCCAGCAGAAGCTTTGCCATCAAAACCTTCGTGCGCTGACCTCCGCTCAGATCCGTGACATCCTTATCCAGTCCTAAATCCAGCAGTCCGAGTGCTCTCGCAACCTCCTCCACCTTTGCATCAATCATATAAAAATCATGCATGGTAAGCAGATCCTGGATCGTTCCGGCTTCCTCCATCAGGCGGTTCATCTCATCCTCGTCCGCCTCTCCCAGCTTCGCATAAATGTCGTTCATCTGATTTTCCATATCATACAGAAAATCGAATGCAGATTTGAGGACACTCTGGATCGTCATGCCATTTTCCAATGCGGTGTGCTGGTCCAGATAACCGACACGGACATTTTTCGCCCACTCGATCCTGCCCTCGTCCGGCATCAGCTTGCCAGTAATGATATTCATAAACGTCGATTTTCCCTCGCCGTTGGCACCGACAAGTCCGATATGCTCCCCCTTCAACAGCCGAAAGGACACATCCTCGAAAATTGCGCGATCTCCAAATCCATGTGATAAATGTTCCACATTTAAAATACTCATAAAAAACTCCTATCTCTATACTGCGCGATTGTAAACCACTTTAACCGCATTACGCCTGCGGTACATAATGCCCCACACCGCGATAAAATTGATGACCATAAAGCCCATCAGGACAAACCGCTTGTCAAACTGATCCGCAAGCAGACCGGCTAAGAACTGACCACCAAGCGTGCCGAAGGTATTGAGCATCTGGAATGTTCCGTTAAATCTGCCCTTGCCCTCATCCGGCACATACGACTGCGTTGCGGAAATCCTTATATTGTAGCTCGTCACACCGAGGATTCCATTTAGGAAACAGCACAGCATCATGACCGGAATCGGAGTAAAAAGGTAAATCCCACTTAGCACACAAAGGACGGAATAAATCGTCAGCGCGATGGAAAACCGGCTCTTTTCCGGCAGCTTGACCTTGTAATGGATCGCGCCGCCGATCACCCTTCCGATCAACACAAAGCCCATGACCATGATATAAACATATTCGCCGTTCTTATAGACCTCCCGGAAATACGGCAGCCCGATGATTCCATCCGCCGCTCCCGCAAAGCTCGACACCATAAAATACAGCGTGATCGCAAGAAGTCCCGCCTCCGATTTCAGATAGCCAAGCCCTTCGGAGAAGTTCTGCCTGTACTGCTTGAAGCCGTAGGTCTCCGTCTCCTTCTTGACGTATTTTTCCTCAACATGGATCTGTGTCTCCATCACTGCTGCGATGAAAAAGCTCGCCATATCGATCAAAAACAGTGGCCCGATACCGATGGAATTGTAAAGAAATGCCGATACCGGCACCATGATTGCCGTCAGTGACTCCAACGTACTTGAGATGGAATACGCCTTGCTGTAATTGCCCTCCGAGATCAGCATCGGATAAAAGCTGTCGTACGCCACCATGTATACGCTGTCGATTGAGCCGATCAAAAGACAGCCTACCAGCAAAAACACATAATTCATGCTTCCGCTTAACACGATAAGTGCAAACAAGCCGTATACCACGGAGGAGCAGAAATCCAGCGTATAGATTGTCTTTCGTCTGGAAAACTTGTCAATCAGCGGTCCCGCCAGCATCGGCAGAATGATCTGCGGCAGCATGTATAGGATCATGTAAAGTGCATACAAAAAAGTAGACCCGGTATAATCCAACACCAAAAGAGCCATCGCAAAGCCCGAAATCGAGCTGCCCAGCTTGGATATTACCGTGCCTACGGTTATAATTGTAAAATTCTTCGTCCAAAGCTTGTTCATGTTATTGTCCTGTAATCTGAATTGTAAGAAACGAATGCCCTCTATGTGTTGCCGTGGCATCCCAATCTCATGCATTCTCCCGATAGACGGCATTAGCTTTATTGTATCAGAGAATTACAGTCGTTACAAGCTTTGATATTCTTTCCTTATTTTGCCTAAAAATCCCTCGCAGCCCGCCTTCACATCACGCCATGTTGCGCTAAAATCACCGGAGTACCATGGATCTGCGATCGACGTGCCATGCTTCTTCTCATCCAGCGCATAATCAAGCAGCAGACCTATCTTATGCTCCGTGTCCGGTCCCGTGATCCGTATTGTGTTGCGGATATTGGCGGCGTCCGCACAAAGGATATAATCATAATAGTTATAATCTTCTCTTGTGACCTGCCTTGCCCGCTTGCCGCTAAAATCCGTGTACGGGGTCTTGCCGATTCCATGTTTTCGCAGTTCCTCCTGTGCCGGTGGGTAGATCGGGTTGCCCCTGCCGTTCCAGATCTCTTCGGTTGAAGTGGCAGCGGATGCGATCTCGAATTGGGATTGCAGGTGGTCACGCTCTACGAGATCCTTTAGGAGGAACTCGGCGATGGGGGAACGGCAGATGTTGCCGTGGCAGATGAATAAGACTTTTATCATAGTTATGTTTCTCCTTGATTTGCCCGGAAATGCCCTGTTTTGCAAGGGTTTTCGGGTGTTTTGTGAAACGCTCTGAAAATACGAATCGTGGCAAATCAGAGCAAGATTTAGCAAGTTGTTACTACCGCTTAGTAGTAAAGTTAGTAGTAAAACGGAAATACTTACTACTAAAGATTTTTACTATTTACCTGGTAACTCACTAATCAATGGTTGTATTGCCTTATAAATGTGTGAAACCACTGTTCCATCTGAATACAATTTTAACAATTCATTATTCACTTGCTGTTTAGTTTCTGACTTTAAAATAATCTGAATGATTTCCTCTTTGCAATCCACATATTTTTTCTTCTTAAAGTGCTGACCAAAGAAAGAACGAACCTGCGATTCTCTTTTTGCAACTTTACTCTTTGATTGCACAAATTTCTCAAGAATAGACTTAACATCCTCATATGCTTCGGAATAGTCATCAAAGGAGTTCTTTAAGTCATTGTGAATTCCATTTAGCATTCTTTCATCATTACAATGAGCAATAACAAACTTGCAGATTCTATTTGCCGAATTTCTATCATAGCCTATAGCCACAAGTCCATGCTGCATAAACAGGTTTAATTCGCTTCTATCATCACCTTCAAATTCATATGCCATACCTGTACTAATTTTACTATTCACAGTCTGCATATTACTTTTGGTTTGAGATACTGTCTGTGTTGTTTTCCTCTGAATAGAAGCAGTTCCCGGCAACTTCTCTTTTCGTGAAATATTAGGATATCCTTCCTCTTTCCAAAACTTAACTATGTTATCGTAATCCTTATCCTTACTGATAATCACATAACTACATTCCTTACCATACACTCCCAACAAATGGCCTAAGTAGGAAACCAGATGCATATCCAATGACT
>JALEKN010000012.1 GCA_022769125.1 Agathobacter sp. | reverse complement strand
CAATCTCACGACTGCAAATGTATCAGTTCCATATAAACAAACCGACATTTAACCGACATTCAAACCGACATTTTTATGTAAACGAAAAGAAGTCCCCGCAGGAACTCCTTTCACCACAAATCATATTCATTTTTATCGAGGACAGTCCGGTTGACAATCCTACTGTTTTAATAAAATAGGGGTACAATGGGGGTACAAATTCCATTCTCATTCCTCAAAAGCCTTGATTTTAAGCCTCTTCAGACCAAAGTACGGGTTCTGCCGTGGCAGATGAATAGTACTTTTATCACCAAAAAATTCCTCCCCAATAATCTTTGTTGCGCATAAAAGTCAGAAGCGTGGTGAGCTCTGTTATCTCATAATAATCTCGCAGTCTGAAAACTTACTATTTCCTGTTCCAGCTTACAATTATGTTCCAGCATATACTGCAAAGTATCGGTGTAACAGCCTTTTTCAATCAAATTGCCTGCTTTTACCAAATCATTTTGATTTAAAGGTTTACAATAATTCCTATATGATTCCAATTGTTCCCGTTCCATAAATAGCGGAAGAATATCAATTCCAGTACCCTTTTTCAAATGCTCTAAAATGTAGAAGCCGTCCGGATCAATGTCTCCAAAATGAAACCAGTCCTTATCCGGGTTCTCTTCCGCGATTCGTTTAAGCAATGACTGTTTTTCTGTGTTATGGTATCCTGCCAGATAAATATATGTGTCTTCCATGCCATTGACTCGATGAAAGGAAGTCAAATTTTCCACTGTAACTATTTTCCGGCTTTTCACTGTAATAGATGTTATTTCACTGATAAATTCAGATGACAGCGCAAGCGGAAACTTTCCGATTTCCAGGCGCTCTCCATTTCTCAGGCTTATAGACACCATACCCTTGAGATATACATAGGATGGATTTTCATAGATATTAAATTCTTCGAGAATTACTTTTTCTCGCTCTCTTTCATTATCAATGCCTTCCAATTTGTCCTCAAAATCCATATATTTGCATAGCAGCTTACATATTTTCGTGCGGTATTTCTTTTCGAAAATTTTGCTATCAGATAATACTATCATGGACAATTCTCTTTCCAACAGTTCTTCCTGGTTATCATACAAATAATTCAGCAGCATCATCAACCTCAATATGTGTATACACATTCATTGCGACCGATATATCAATCCCCCCCCGCACGGCTCTTAGAGCCGCGCGCCAAAGATCTGTTCTGGCATCTTCCTATCTTTATTTCTTCTTGATTTTCGCAAGAACCTCATAATATGGTTTGAACACTTTGTGGATCTGAGAGCCCGGGTTTCCGTACGTTTTGTTCAGCCTATTAGCCATTGCGCTTTTATCGTTTACCACATTGTCCGCGATAAACTTCGGCAGCGTGTCCGGATAACTCTTAATTGCCACCCCCGAATGCTTCATTATCAGTTCGATAAATTTCAGCAGCTTCGTCTCCTTTGTCCATTGAACCGAAGGCGTTGCAAAGCTCTCAGATTTCATGTGCTTATAAATGTTCTCACCATTTTTGCTACCATAGAAGTGGACAAATGCAAGGTGAATATGGGATGTGCTTCCCTTTCCTATGCAGTTGATAATGGTATAGAGTTCCTTCTTGTCTATACCACTTACCTTTTCTGCCACTCCTACGGACAATGTGCTGTTAGCTGCTGCATTGTCCGATACAGGTTTATTTGATTCTGTTGGCTGCGAGTTTGAAGTTTTTGAGCGGGGCACTCTCTTTACCTTCATTCCGTGTTCTTTCCAAAAAAAAACCGCCGCGTCAAATCCTGTATCATTTGACACAATAATCATCTCTTTTGTACAATCAGCATGAAGCTCATATCCTAAGTAAGATACCAACTGAAAATCCAGGCCATTGTTGCCCTCATGGCACTCAATAAACTCCGGCTTGCAGACTGCATTCAACAACTGTATTGCCTGCGGATAAGCGATACGAGGTGAATGTCCGGTATAAAAAACCAGGAATCTGTCTTTTTCATTTTCAGCTTTATCCAAAAGTTCGATCCAAGAATCTCCAACATTTTCACTATCAATGAAATATATAGTTTCCATGCTTTATAACCTCTTTGCCAGAACACTACAATTATAGCACATTCTATTGTTTTATGCATCCCATATCTTCAAATTGACTAAATACGTCGCGAGATAAAATATTTCCACCCCAAACATTCTCTCCATTCCAACAAAATACCCCCTATCACAATCCCCACAAGGATCATAATAGGAGGTAAAACCTCTCAATATATGCTAACTTTTTCCGGCAAACGCCCACATTGAATGCAGGCCGTTTCGAGAGTCAAAGCCGCTTTTGCAGCTCCCTATCTCTTCCCTTTCACCTCGAACAATCTCGCCATAACCGGTGCATCGTAGCGCACCTTCAGTGTATCTCCGATCATCTCAAAATCAACCGGTTCTCTCTGCGGATAGATGCAGGAAACCTCAACGCCGTCCTTTGCAAAAGGCAGTCCGCCCAAAGGAATGGAAAGTGTTGTGTCTGTACATTCGATTCCCGCTTTGAGGTATCTGTCGTTATTCTTCCCTTCCATCTGCCGTTTCCAGACCGCGAGGTATGCCTTGTCCTCTAACTGCAAGCCACCGCATACCCACATATCCTCATTGTCCGCAATATCTAGTGGCAAAAACGGTACTGCACTCTTGATGTACTGACGGATACCTTTATAGCAGGCGATTCCTTCCTTAACCAGCGCAAGGCGCTCATCGGAAAGCTCCGCTAAGTGTCCGCTCTGGTGGATGCGCAGCAGCATTGCGTTGATCATGTTGTAAATGACTTCTTCCTTGTTGCCCTGGCACATCGGATAGGACCAGACTGCCGCCTGCTCCGGGGTAACACCCGCCGCTGCGTTTGCGGCGATCGTTGCGTAATTGCGATAGTCCTCCTGATCGGAGGTTGACTGAATACTGTACCGGGAAAGCAGCGCATAGTCAATGCGGAGCCCACCGCTTGAACAGTTCTCGATCACCAGATCCGGGTATCTTCTAAACACATCATCCAGCCAAGCCAGATAAGCCTTTTCATGCTCCAAAAGTCCCTGCCCGACACTTTCCGCGCCAAGCTCCGTGCCGATTCCCGGCTCGATGTTGTAATCCATCTTGATGTATCCGACGTGATACTCATTTACCACGCGGTCGATCACCTCGTTGACATGGGCGATAACCGTCGGATTGCGGAAGTCGAGCTGGTATCTGCTCCGGTCAAACACGCGCTTTCCATGACGGACAAAAAACCAATCATCCGGCGCATTCTTTGCCTTTTCGCAGTTGATTCCCATAACTTCAAGCTCCAACCACACGCCCGGAATCATGCCCTTCTTGCGGATGTAATCGGTGACTTCCTGAATACCATTTGGGAAACGTTCCCTAGATTCCTGCCATTCACCGACACTATCCCACCACTCGCCCGGTGCATACCACCCGGCATCGATGACATAGTATTCGCAGCCGCATTCTGCCGCCGCGTCGATAAGCGGAATCTCCTTCTCCGTTGTCGGATCTCCAAACAGGCAGTTCATATAGTCGTTGAAAATTACCGGCAGGTTCTCGTCATCCTTGTTCGGTCTGCGGATCATGCGGCGGTATCTGGTCAGCTCCCCAATCGCTTTTTCAAAACTGTCCTCTGTCACACCGACTGCAACCGGAACAGATTCAAAAGACTCGCCCGGCGCAAGGTTCTTAAACCAATGCGACTGCACTTCCGTCGGGCCGCTGACGCAGACATAAAAATGCGTATCCTGGTCACTGATCTCATAATGCCATGATCCGTTGTGCTCGATCTGCCAGAACAGACTTGTGTGCGCTTCCGTATTCTCCACATAGCCGAGCGGCAGATATTTCTTCGTAGACCAGTTGCCGATGTTGGTCACTTCCAGCACCTGCGATGTGCGCTGATATACTCCCGGCTGCGTCTGTGCCAATCCCACATCTCCGAAGGTATACTCCTTAATGCTCATTTCCTTCTGCCAGCCGTTGTAAGGGATGCGCACTCTCATTTTGGCATCTGAGTTGCTGCTTCCCTCTTTTTCAATTCCCGTGTAGCAAAAAGAGGATATGTATTCCAAGCATTGGTCACAATCGCCCTCGTTAATCACGCGGTTAAACATGCGGACCACAGAGGTTCCCTTGTAAAACTGCATCACAGTCTCCACGCGGACATGCGTTACTTCCTTATCCTCCTGATAGATCACGAGCTTTCGCCCGGTCTCGTTCACACTATCCTCCATGCCTGCATACGTCAGAAGGTAGCCCGGTGCTGTACAGATATGCTTATTTCCATGCTTTTCATACGGGCGGTTATACCCAGACAGATTCACCTGCACCAGTTGAAAAGCCTCGTCGATAAACTGCTCTTTTCTTACCTGATCCTCCGCCTTGCACTCCGGTCCGAATCTGCACAGATTTTCTTCCTGAAATTCTGCCTTGGAAAAATGAAGAAGTTTTAACTGATTTTTCTCCGTGATTCCAAAAACAATGTTGATTCCATTCTCGCTGATCCTGATAAATTCCATAGTTATCCCCCTGTTCTTATATGTAAAGCTGCTCTGCCAAGTCCCTGATCATACTCCTGCGTCAATCGCGCGCCCGATCAGGGCTGCACCATCTGCACTTTTCCGGTTCTTCGTGTATGGGTTGTCCTCATTCTGATATTTGATCATGGTGTGTGTCGTACCGCCTGCCACATAGGTAGTTCCGCATTCCGGGCAGACCGCAGTGTGAATGGAAACGGAGGCACGGATCACCTTGCCATCGTTCTCCGCCGCCTTGGAGTATGCATTGGCTACATGCTCACTCTCATGCGCTCTTACCGCTCCGGCAGCCGCATTGGGAGAAATGTGCGTTGGCGATTTGTATGATACATTTTCATCGGAACCGTCCTGATACTTGCGTTCCTTGCAGGTCTGGCACTCCGCCGGCGAAGATTTCCGTCCCGGCTTTACCTCAGTGTCATCCTGTTCCACCGGGTTCGCCTCAGAGACGTTCTTATTGTTCTGCTGGTAGCCCATCCCATAGTCATTGTATGGCTGGTAATTATCAATTCTGCCGATCATGCACATCCTCCTTTCCGATAGGATCTCTTTTCTTTAATTTATCACATAATAGCTGTTTACCACAATCTTAAAATGATGATATTTCTTAAAAAATTTCTTTGAAATGAAAGCATCATTGTACGCATACTTTTGCTCTTTTGCATTCAGATAATGATCTGCGTTCGCCGGCTTCACAACCCCGATGAGCTTATTGCTCTTATCATAGACATAAATATCATAATCCAGGTAGACAAACTTATCCGTTGTGTTATTCAGATACAGGTCACAGCTTACCGCATCGCTATCCTCTGTCGTGGTCTTTGAGGTTACCTTCACCTTTGACGATACAATTTTGTAGGTGTTTGCCGACTGGTTAAAAAGCCTTGTCACCTTTGCGCTGCACGCAGAAAGATCGATGGAGTCGATCGACTTTTCCCCTACATACACACATGCATACGTTGTCGTTTTCGGGAACACATCCGTCAGCCGCCTGCTTCCCTCTGACGCGACATTCCCATCCTTATCCACGATCGTATATTCAAATTCCAATACTTCATACAATTTCTGGGACTTATTCTGTATGGAAAACATAACTTCATCGGACTCTGTTTTAAACGCTGCCGTTACGGGCATATCCAGCTTCTTGACTGTCACCTTTATCTTACTGGTCTTTTTCTTTGTCTTACACGTCACTGTCGACGTGCCCGGTTTTACGCCGGTGATTGTCGCATAGATATGATCCGGCTCCTCCCGTTTTGCACTTACCGCCTTGCTGTTGGATGAGCTTACCTTCGTGAGCGGCTGCCCCATATACATCTGCAGGGACTCACCAACGTATATCGTAATACTATCGGTTGCCGCTTCTGCCTCTGTTTCCGGAAAAAGGCATAGTAACATTGCAAGCGCAAAAACAGCACACAAACACCTTTTTATTCTCATTTTCATAATGGTCTCCCTACTTTTCCTTGATGCAGAATGTCGCACTGATTCCTGCAGCGCTCATATATCCATCTTTTTTGAACTTTATCTTGCAGTCGCCAAACGTATACCATTTATCCGCCTGATAAATTTTCTCTCCATAGCAGACATCATATACACCCTCGTACACCTTCTGCGGAGTGGAGGAAATCTGCGCGAGCATCAAAAGGATCGCATCCTGATTGTAGCCTGCCATTGCCGGAGTAAGCATCCACGAAGAATTATAAGCCTTATCAAAATGCCGATAAATCCTTAACTCGTATGTTCCGTCCTCCATATCCTTGAGCGTGATCTCACCATCCGTACTATACGCTGCACTGTATGAGTAAAGCAGGTTGATCTGACGTTTTGTGTCATAGATCGCGGTCTCTTCCTCCGCAATCTTTAAATCCTTGTTCAGCTCTGCACTCAGTTTCAGGCAGTTTTCGCGGATGCTCTGATAATTATTCCCGTCAAAGCCCTCCTGATTATAGCGGTCGGCAACCGTAATCTTTACTCCGGTAGTCGGCAGCGTCATTTCCTGGTCATATTTTACCGGCTGATAACTTGTACATCCGCTAAATGTGATCGCAGCCTGCGCAAGATCTGCATTCTTCTGCTTTAACGCTGACTTCTTTATCGTAAATGTTGCATACCCGATCTTTTTTGATGCGACTTCGATTCCTGCTTTGCAGCCTGTCGCACTTCCGATCAGCTTTCCATTCTCATCCTTGACGGTTACCTTGATATTCTTTTTCTTTACCGTTTTTGATGTGTTGTTGATGTACGCCGCTTTGACAACCAGCTTACTGGATGCATCGTAATATGCGCTATATGGCTTCATTACCGCCTTGTGGCTCCATCCATCCGAGGATTTCTTCGGCTTCTCACAGCTGCCCCTCTGATATTCATTCTTGCTGACTTCATAGCTGATCATGATCTGGGAATCGTTTGACAGATTGAGTGTGAGCGTACTATTTCCCACCCGGATTCCCTTGACCGTATTTGTTTTCTTGTCATAGGAAATGCAGGTTACTCCCTGCACGGAATTGTCAATACTGTATGATTCCACCGTATTATTTCCGATCGGTGCCCTGCAGGTAAATCCCTTGGTCAGATTCTCGTCTCCTGCCAGAAGATAACGGTAGCCGCTATACGCCGCATAGATTTGCGCATTCACAGAATCCTTGTATGTGATCGTGATCGCATAATCTGTCTCCTCCTTCGGGGAAAGGATCTCCCACTCATAGCTTTTCTGCGCAGTATAAGTCGTAGAATCCCAATCCTTACTGTCCGCAGTCATGTTAAATGGTCCCTTATAAAGCTCTCCTTTTTTCAAAAGCTTTACTTCAAAATCCGCTGCCTGATCCAGCTCAATATCAAAATAGATCTTAATCCTTCGGATTCCCTTATACAGTTTAAATGGATATGTATAGGTTTTTCCTGCCTTCGTCTGCATCTGCTCGGATGCGATCTCCCGGTCAAAAGGCACATAAATTCCATTGTTCATCCATGTGTTTGAGGGCTGCAAGTCCTCGTATGTCAGTTCCGCCTTTGCGACCGAAGCATCTGCCAGCATGATGCATAGAGTCAGCAAAAATGCCACAACGCTTTTTAGCTTTTGATGTAGTTGCTTACTTTTCATAACTTTTCCTCTTTTTCATACTTCCCAACAAAAAGGAAGTACAAAATGTCTTCACATTCCATACTTCCTGTTGGCCTATCGCCCTTTCCTACCTCACATACTTCGTATTATACCCGTGGTTCTCCTCTGGGCGCAGATCATTCGGGTACATGGTATCCGAATAGATTGCCTCCTGGTACTCTTTTACCAGACGAAATACATTCTCGTAGTCCGCAATATTCTCAATATTCATGCCGTGGCTGTGTCCGGAATTCTGGGACATAGACACATGGCTGCACACCGTGATCACATCGCCGGTTCCAAACATCTTGTCAAACATTCCCTGACGCACACTGACATGCGAAAGATCCGTAAACGGCTTCATCTCTGTGACCGTTGTAAAAATGCCGCTCTGGATGTAAATTCCCTTATCTGTGATCAGATACTCGGTATTTTTTGCCTTGAATCCGGCGGTAATGACGCCAAACAAGTAGATCCACACCGGCATCAGATGCAGGATGAAAAATCCGGCAATTCCACCCATCATCATACCTCCACCCAGCATATCTGCATCCCCGAATCCTGACATGAATATCCGGATGAATCCGAGGTCAAACACCAGCCATAGCAGTGCAAACGGCAGCATTGGATTGAAAATCGCCTCAAAGATTGATACCCGGATATCCTTCTTTCCTTCCCATACAACCATTTCCCCATATGCAATCTGTTCCCGTAATTTCATTGTCCTTCTCCTTTTCCCTTTATTTTCTATACAAAAACTCCTGCTTTATCTCGCAGCTTAACATATCCTATGCCGTCTTAGCATTCTCTATATCCTAAGTAATTCCCAATGCCCGCCAGGCCTCACACAGCTTATCAAACGACCACGCCGCATTTGCGGGACTTGTCGATGGAAGTACCGTAATCTCTCTTCCCGTGACAGGCATCTGATATTTGCGGTATAACTCGCCCGCTTTATTCCCATTTGCCAGTATGCAGCGGATATCCGCACTCTGTAAGATCCGTTTCAGATCTGTCGGCTCAACGTTTCGGATGCTGCTGTCGCTTGAGCCTTTGATGTCACAGCTTTGTATCTCATCCCATAGTGCAATGTGATGTGCCAGAAGGAGCGCCTTTTTCTCCGGTATCGTCTCCGGGGCCGGCTCCCCGCACAGCCTCGCCAGCACCTTCCAGAAGCGGTTCTGTCTGTGCCCGTAATAAAAGTTGTTCTCCCTTGATTTTACGGACGGGAGGGTTCCCAGCACCAAAATCTTCGAATCGCTGTCATAGACAGGCTCAAAGGTGTGCTCAATATGTTCATATTCCATCTCTACACCAGAAAAATCTCCAACACAAACACCAGCACGCAGCAGATCACAGACACCGGAAACAGTCCTGCTCCAAGCCATGCTGCCACGATTCCCGCAAGCAGTGCCGCCGCTCCCGCGATCGGGCTTTGTGTTGCAGAAAGGATTGCCGGAAAAGTCATTACCGCAAGCGTCACATATGGTACATAGTAAAGAAAAGACCTGACAAACCGGTTATTTATAGGTTTACGGATCAGAGTCAGCGGAAGTACGCGGATTGCGTAAGAGACCGCAGCCATCACCGCAATATACAAGTAATTGTTATGCATCGTTTTCGTTCTCCTTTACCGGAAACAGGACTGCTGCCACACCGGAAATCAGTACCGTAAGCAGGATCGTTCTCGTCCCCTCCGACAGGTTCCGGATACCCGGAATATATCCACATGCAAAGCTCAGTGCGAAACTGATTGCCACAAGTGCTGCAACAATCCGGCTCTTTTTCGCCGGAGGAATAATAATTGCAAGAAACATGCCATACAGTGCAACGCTTAGTGCGCTTACCGCCCGGATTGGCAGGGCATTACCTGCCATAATGCCAAGTGCAGTTCCTGTCGCCCATGCAGGTGCTGCCAGCACGATTGCTCCGTAGGTATAAAAAGGATTTAAGTAACCTGGTCTTGCAATCGTAATTCCAAACAGCTCATCCGTCACATCATATCCGATCAGCAATCTGTGCCAGAACGGTGTTCCCGGCGCGAAACGCTGCGCCAGCGCACAGCTCATCAGAAGGTATCTGGCATTGGCGATCAGTGTGATCACCGCGACTTCCAGATAGGTTGCCCCTGAGGCGATCAGCGTAAATGCTGCGTATTCACCGGCAGACGCATTGTTCAAAAGTCCTGCGAAAAAACCTTCCATCGGGGAAAATCCAGCCTTCTTTGCAGCGATTCCAAGAGAGAAAGCTACTGCAAAATATCCCAGAGCAATCGGGAAACCATCGCGCATTCCCTCCGCAAATATCTTCTTTGAAAAAGCATATACATTCTTATTTGGTTCCATTTTCCTGTTTCTCCGTCCATTGTACCAGAGTCGCCAGTATCTTCTGCAGTTCCACCGGCTTGCCGAGATGTGCATCCATTCCCGCATTCGTTGCCATATCCGCATCCTCCGCAAATACCTTTGCGGTCAGCGCGATGATTGGCAGGTGTCCTCCGTGGTCTCTTTCCCGCTCAAGCTTTCGGATTGCCTGTGCTGTCTCATAGCCATCCATGATCGGCATCTGGATATCCATAAAGGCGATATCATAATAGCCATCCTCATGCGCACTTACCATCTGAAATGCTTTCTGTCCGTTTTCAGCTTCCTCGATAAGCACTCCGGTATCTCTGATCAGTTCGCGGAAGATTTCGCGGTTGAGCTCATTATCCTCTGTCAGAAGAATGCGCTTATCCGCAAATCGTCCACGGCATTCCTCCATTGTGATCGTCTTTTCCGGTGCTTTCTCCGCCACCTCATCCTTTGCCGGTCGCAGCCGCAATGTCACCTCAAATGCTGAGCCTTCCCCCTGCACACTGGTCACCTGGATATTTCCCTGCATCATCTCGACGAAAGCTTTCGTAATGCTAAGTCCAAGCCCTGTTCCCTGCAATTTTCCGGTGGCCTCCGTCTGTTCACGTGAAAATGGTTCAAACAGTTTTTTCTGGAACTCTTTTCCCATTCCGATACCACCGTCTTTTATAACCAGATGGTAACTCTGATAGCCGCCAACTACATCTCCGACCTTTTCTGCTGTAAAAGAAATCCACTTGCCATCCGGCGTATACTTGATCGCGTTTGACATCAGGTTCAACGCGATTTCCTGAATTCGGACAATATCTCCGTAGACGCGTTCCTCCGGCAGACGTTCCATATCCACCTTGCGCACAAGATGATGCTTATCGACTTCCTGCTGCGTCATCATCAGCATATTGTCAAAAATTTCACGCAGGGAAACCGGCTTTTCATCCAATTCCATCTTTCCGCTCTCAATCTTAGACATGTCAAGCACTTCATTGATCAGCTGCAGCAAATGCGCCGATGACTGTTCGATTTTTTCAAGACAGTCCTCCACACGCTCCGGCTGGTTAATATGCTGTTTTGCAATCTGAGTCATACCCATGATCGCATTCATCGGTGTCCGGATGTCATGTGACATATTCGAAAGGAATTCACTCTTTGCCTTGCTTGCCTGCTCTGCCTGCCGATGTGCCAGCTCCATCGCTTTCTGAAGCTGAATCTGTTGTTTCTTTGATGTATCAATATCCGTAATCGACAGTACAACGATCTGCGGCACGCCGCTCTTTTCTTCTGCCAGAACAAACTGGGCACGTATCCAATGCCAATCTTCTCCGTCTTTAAACCGCAGTTCTATCTCAAAGCTCCCATCGGATGCATAAAGCCGATCATAAAATGCGCCATAATCAATCAGCCTTTTTAGTCTCGGATAATCCTCCGGATGTACCCGTTCCTTACCAAAGCTGTTTACAAATTCGGTAAACTCTGTACTCTTTATCTCTCCGATCAAAGCACTGTGTGAGCGGTGAATGATATGAATGCGGTTCTCATTCATCTGAATACGCGCGATCAGCATCGCAGACTTTGCAAGCGATCCAAGCACCTGCTTCTGTTCGCGCGACATCTCCTGAATATCCTCGATCAGGTGACTGTTTTTCCCCACTTCTGCATCATATGCACTCTTCGTTGTCTCTTCCGGCTCATCCGCAGCCATTGTGTTTGTCTTACCGGAATTTTCGATAAAATCATTGTAAGCTTCATAGTAGAACGCAATTCGTCCTGCCCGGCAGATATAATCCAGATCGTTAAAAAGCTGGCGGTCTGTGCGGATCAGCTCTACAATATCCTGATTATAGAGATACCCCGCTCCAAGCGTAAGCTCATTTACAAATACTTCCAACGTCTTCGTCTGACTGTAAACACGCCCAAACTCATCCGTTGCGGCGTTCATGCAGTCGCAGATCCGGATCAGATCAATAAAAAAGCGCACCTTCGATGCCGTATTGTCAAAATCCTGTGGGTATCCGTTTTTCCCATCATAGGATTTGTGATGTCCAAGTGCAACTTCGCAGATATTTTCGTCCACGTGCACCCTTTTCAATATCTCATATCCAACCTTCGGATGTTTATGGATCATATTTTTTTCTTCCGGCTCCAGACGTCGGCTCTGCAGATCCGTGATTTCAAGGAAATCGCATTTCCCAATATCATAAAGAATCGCAGCACGTGAAAGAAACTCCTCATACGCCTCCCGCTTTTCAAGCACTTCAACAACACTCTGAGCCCCGAAGGTTCCGATCAGAAGCTCCGGCTTTGCCTCCAGAACCCGCTTTAGTATCGTAAGTGCCAATCTTTTTACAACCGTTGTCTGGATCATGAGAGACTCATCGCGCTGAATCAGGATGTTGAGCAGATAGTGAAAATCGACCTCATCCGGGCCGAGATTCTTTGCAAGTTCGATCATGGTCTGCTTCAGGCTGCTGTTTACAGAGTCCTGCAGGTCACACCTTGGAAGTAATTCAGCAAATTCTTTAAAGCGTGGAAGTACATATGCTTTGACTCTTACAAGAAGCTCAGGGTTGTTTCTCACATCAGACAGACACACAAGATTCGGAAGATGGTGCATATTCACCTGATAGTAGCGTGTCTGCGTATATTCCTCATCATCTGCCAGGCTTGAATGCTCCCATACATAATCACTATATGTAAGGACTTTGTCTACATATTCCTCTGCGTTGATCTCTCCATTGCAGTAGAGAAGTTTCCAATAATTGCAGTAGATCTTATCCGTCATCTCAAGCGGATTACTATTTTCCTGCAATGCCTCCTCGTATAGCTTGTGGAGCATCTGAAGCGATTTTTCCAACATCTTGGGACAGATTTCATCTTTCCCGTCACTTCCGCAGATCCAATTTCCGTATATATCGTAATTGAGCTCGTCCCTAAGCTCATCCAAATCATATTTCTCTCCATCCTGCTCTCTTACGCGCGGATCATCATAGATTGCGTTTGCAAGTTCTACCTCCCGGATCAATCGCTCCTGATACTCCGGAGTTTCATCCGAGTTTGATCTTCCAAAATCGCTGCGGGCATTGAGCATAACAATCGGATAGTTGAAATACGCGAATAGAATATTAAGTCTTATATTCCAATCTTCAATCTGAAAATAGTCAGCAAATGTCTTTCTTTCCAGATCATAATAGAAAAGGCTTTTTCTTGCATCCTCGGTCTCGCTGTAACGGCTGTAGAAACCTCCCAGAATATGGACTGCTGAAATCCACTTATCGTTTTCTCCCCGTTCCCTGTAATATTTCTCCAAAGCTGCCGCCGGACGGATACAGATCACACGGTCACAGTAACCCTGCCTATAGATACGGTTTAGCTGTGCCAGCAGTTCATCCGCAATCTCTTCCGTGATATCATTTTCCCGCTCTAGGATTGGACGCAGATACAGATTGAGCATGGCCTCATTTTCAATATAAAGTCTACGGAATTTCTTAGACTTTGAGCGCAGATTCTCAAGGAAGCTTTCCTCATCTTCTGCTTTGAGAAGCATTTCATTGAGCGCAATCTCCCGTTCGAGATTCCTTATATACTTTTCATAAAATTCTGTAATATTTTCCTTCGTAACCATGCCGTCTATCCTCTGATTTTTGCGGTGCTGTTTGCTCTGGGCACACTTTCACATTTTTACACATTATTTTTATTTTATCAGACTATGTAAGGAAATGCAATTCCATTCGGTACTTTTTTCCCAGATAGTAATATACCGCTACAAGCCGCAGCTCGATTCCGCTTCGCTCCTTCTCGCTGTCGGGCTGTCGCCCAATAAAATAGCATAAAGAAACGCCCTTGCAAGCAAGCTTGCAGGGCGTTCTCTATGCTATTTTACTCGGCTTGTAGCTTACGCAAAGTATCTGTCAAGTAATCCCTTTAATGCGCGGCCGTGACGAGCCTCATCGCGTGCCATCTCATGAACAGTGTCATGGATTGCATCAAGGTTGTTCTTCTTTGCACATTTTGCAAGATCCATCTTTCCGGAAGTTGCTCCAAACTCACAATCAACTCTCCACTTAAGGTTATCCTTTGTGGTAGCCTTCATGTTCGGCTCTAAGTCCTCACCAAGCAGTTCTGCAAACTTAGCTGCATGCTCTGCCTCTTCATAGGCTGCCTTTTCCCAATAAAGTCCGAT
This sequence comes from Agathobacter sp., assembly GCA_022769125.1. Lineage (GTDB taxonomy): Bacteria > Bacillota > Clostridia > Lachnospirales > Lachnospiraceae > Roseburia. The sequence goes on along the minus strand of JALEKN010000012.1, from coordinate 114,171 downwards.
CTCCGGATATCCTTCACGATGTGCGATTCTGGCCATGCAAAGATACATACCAACCTCTGAGCATTCCCCGTTGAAGTTAGCCTTGAGCTGTTCGAAGATGTATTTCTTATCTTCCTCGCTGATTTCCGGGTTGTTCTTAACAGTCTTTGCATACACGCCGTACTCATGCTCTGCTGCAAGGGTAAGATCTCCTTCAACCTTTGTAAACTTGTCAGCACCTACATGGCATACCGGGCACTCTTCCGGTGCCTCATCTCCCTCGTAAACATATCCGCAAACACTACATACATACTTAGCCATAATTTTATCTCCTTTTTTAAAGTTTTATTTTAATATTAGTAATTATTACTGATTTTAACTTCATATCTTCATTTTGTCAATACTTTTTCTTAATAATTTTTATTTTCTCACCATCTCTTAAAAATTATTCAGTTTTCTTGAGACATTCCGGACATTTCCCATAAAAATAGGTGATATGCCCTTCTATCTCGCCGTCAAAGCCTTGTCCCGCAAGGACATTGATATGATCCAGCCCCTCTACCGACAGATCAAGTACGCATCCGCACTCCCTGCAGATAAAATGATAATGCGGAGCAGGGTTGCCGTCAAAACGATCCGGCCCCATACCAGTTGAAAGCTTCTGGATCTCCCCAATATCCGCAAGAACCGAGAGATTGCGATACACCGTACCAAGGCTGATATTCGGGAATTCTTCTTTGATTCCGAGATAGACAGTTTCCGCTGTGGGATGGTCATATCTTCCAACCAGAAAACTCTTGATAGCTTCTCTTTGCTTGCTATGCTTTAGCATCTTCTCTCCTTTTTCAATAATAATAATTATTACTATTTTATAATACTATTATTATCTCCATCTGTCAAGGAGCTTTCTGCCCTAAAATAATCGGGCGTGTGGATTTCCACACGCCCGCCATTTTATGCACTTTATGCCTGCAGCACTTCTCTTCTTCGCCAGCTTATAAATCCGTACATATCATTGATGAAAAAGATTACGAAATTGACCACAACCGGAATGTACGCCGGATTCTCCATGGATGCTAGTATCCACAGCACGATCAGCACAATATCATTTGCGGCGTAGCCTATTGCATAGTAAGAAGATCGCAGCATTGTCAGGGAAGCTGCCAGAAAGCTTGTCACAACCGAGATAGTGCTAAAGACAATATTCGGTGTATCCAATACACGCAAAATTCCATAGAAAATAGCTGTAACCGCGATGGTTGCCACAGCAAGCGCCACAGCATGCCCTCTGTTAAGTGTCTGTATTTCAACTTCGTTTCCGTTTTCTTTAGATGGATTCTTCAACCATGTATAAGTAGACCAGATTGCCATCGGCATTGTCATGCCAAGATATGTGATCATCTCTCCCCAATACCGGAAACGGTAAGAAATGATTCCGTAAAGAATGCTAAACAGAATCATAAGTATCTGTGCCCACACATTTCCCTTCGCCGCAAAAATCAAAGAAGTCACCCCTACCATTGCCGCAATCAGGGTAAGCAGATCAAATGACTCTGTAAGAAGATTCGAGATCAGCACGATAAGCAGGGAGCCAAGCCACAGTGCTTTCTCCCGGCTTGATAATTGTTCTATTGGATTATTCATATTATGTCCCCTTTATTTTAATTTAGATTTTGTTCTTAACCCAAATGGTACTCCGGATCAAGTAAAGGGATACTTCTCTTTTCTTTTATCATTTCATCCATCCTTTTTAATCCATGACAATATATCATATCCGCCTGATTTTTTCTACTCCAAAATATAAGCCTGCGCACAAATGCCATTTCACAAAAAATGCTCCATCCAGCAGGATGAAGCATTTTGTATAGTCATATGATTAAATTATTCGGCTTTCTTTCCTCTGCCTTTACTCCACTCTTCCTCAGCTACCGGTGCCCAATTGTCAGCATAAGCCTTGCACTTTTCGCAAAGATGCTCAACCGTCTCCGGTGACTCGATGTTGGTCTGGTGTGCTCCGGATTCATGCACCATCTTAATCAGACGGTCCGGGTTTTCAAGCATCGGGCATGGTCTTAAATGATTCTTGTTAAACGGCTGTCCCTCATGGTATGCCATGAAAAGCGGGCTCTGCAGCATCTCAAGGATTGTGTTGGTCTTAATGTTGGTGTTAGAGAAGTGGATAAATACACACGGCTCCGCATCTCCGTTAGAATTAATGTGGAAATAATTACGTCCGCCGGCAATACATCCGCCAACATACTCACCATCATTCTGGAAATCCATCGGATAAAATGCAACATCAGATTTTTCAGAACGTACTTCACGGATACGGTGGATCATGTATCTTCTCTGTTCCGGTGTCGGCATAAGCTCCGGAACGGCATTGTTTCCAACCGGCATAAAGTGGAAGTAGAATCCAAAATGCGCCCCCTTATCGGAAAGCAATTTAAAGAATTCATCTGAAGTAACGGCCTCGATATTCTCTCTTGTATAGCAGATTGATGTACCAAATACAATACCGTGTGATTTCAAAAGGTCCATTGCCTTCATTGCAGCTGCATAATGTCCCTCTCCACGTCTTGCATCATTTGTATCAGGAGTTCCCTCGATAGATAACATAAAGGTTACATTGCCGAGTTTCTGCACCTGTTCACACACATCCTCGGTAATAAGCGTAGAATTGGAATACAGTGCGAAGAAGCAATCATTGTGCTTTTCTGCCAAACGTGCGATTTCTTTCCATTTTACCATCGGCTCGCCACCGGTGCACATATACAGATGTACGCCAAGCTCCTTACCCTCTGTAACGATCTTATCCATTTCCTCGTAAGTCAGGGAAGCCTTTCTTCCATATGTGCCGGACCAGCATCCCTTGCAGTGCATATTACAAGCCATCGTCGGGTCGAACAGGATCAGCCATGGCACATTGCAGTTGTACTTCTTGCGGCTCTCACGGATCTGTTTCGTTCCGCGGAAAAATGCCTCATATCCAAGGCTCATCAGAAGCTTCTTACCATACTGTGGGTCAGCGTCATCAATTACCTGGTTGATCAGCTTCATCCAGCGGTTGTTTGGATCTGAAACATAAGCGCGGATTGCTTTTTCCTGCTCCTCGCCGAATTCATCCAAAAATTTTGTTGCAAGATCCACGATTTTGCAATACAGCTTCGCTCTTTGCTCATAATCATCTGTTTTGCTCAACTTCTTCATAATCTGATCGGCTATTACAGATACCGCCTGCTTTTCAGCTGCGTATGAAATATCCTGTACAAACTTTGCCATATTTTTTCTCTCCTGTTTCTTTTATTTTTGGTCTGACTTATACATTATAATAATTGGTTTCAATCTGTTCAAACCATAATTTTGATAATGTCATTTTATGACACAGGCCATATTTTTCAAACAGATAAAACCAAAACCGTGCATAAAAACTAGGCACCACAGGGGTATTTGTCTGATATTGGTTTGCTCTGCTGCCTGCAAATTTCATAACCGGAAAATATCACAAATTCCTTAAAAATGCAACAATTGATTTTCAAATCTTAACCGTTCATGCTCCTTCGATTATTATATTTAAAGTCAGGTCTTTTTATTTCTCCATTTTAAAAGAAATGCAAAGCAGATAATGACAAACACAGAGCCGGCATTATGCCTACCCCTGCACAGACTTGCGGTAGCGGTAAGGCGGCATGCCATACGCCTCCTTAAAAGCCCGGATGAAATAGCTTACATTTGTAAATCCCGTTCGAAGTGCGATCTCCGTAATTGCTTCTTCTGTTGTCTCAAGCAATTGTCGCGCATGCACCAGCCTAAGGTGCAGCACATAGTTGGAAAATGGGATCCGAAAATGTTCCACAAAGTAATGCGACATATATTTTTCCGACAGGTGAAAATGCGCAGCAAGATCCTCTAACATCAGACGCTCCGTATAGTGCTCCTGAATAAATAGAAGGATTTCCTTCTGGATGTCCGTATTTTCCTTCTGGTCAATCCGCATGAACAGCTTCTGTTCATAAAGAACCATCAAAAACTGCAATAGCAGAATCCGTGTCTGCATCTGTTCTGGTGAAAAATCAGAAGATCTCTCCCGCTTATGCTCGAGCCCATGGTTTAGGTCCACCATCTGCCTTAAGAATCCAAGGATCTTGTCCTTCACCGTTCCATTCTCCAGACGATTCGGAAATAGAAGCCTGCCGCTTCGAAGCGGGGCAAAAAGTGCTGCTTCCGCTGCATCCATTGTCTGAAAGGACAAAAACTCCAATGGGAACAGCAATGTATAATATCTGACGTTTCCATCCTCAGAGCCCATCAGATGAAGTTCTTTCGCATTGACGATAAATACATCATCTTCCTCTCCCGTATAGTCCGTTTCTGCTATTCTGACATGTAGACTCCCCTGTTCAATGAAGATGATCTCTACCTCATCATGCCAATGAACCGGAATCTGAAAGGCATGGGAAATGTTGCTCATATAATATTGGTCATATGGATAGTATTTTGTTCCGTGTGTACGGTTTTCTTTTAATTCCCGGTTCATATTCTCTCCTTTGTTTTCTCATGTACCTTGCTTTCCCGATAGTTCCTACAGCTTTCCGCATTATCACATTTCTCCCGTATGATTTTTATATTATCGCATATATGGAAATAGTGCAATTTTCAATTGAAAATCCGCAAGATTTTTGCAATTATTCATTGTAAAATAAGGGAAAATAAAAATCTAGGAAACAGAAGGAAGACATCCTATGGAAGCAAAACGAAAAAATCTAGGACAGCTTTTTGTCCCAATCTCTTTAGAACTGCTCTGCTTTATGTTAGCAGGAATGATCGATACCATGATGCTGTCATCGGTCAATGATGCCGCAGTCGGTGCCGTCGGTACCGCCAATACCTATATCAGCATGTTTATCATCATGTTCAATATCATATCCTCCGGTATGATTGCTGTTATGACACAGTATATCGGAGCCGGAAAAGAAGGCATTGCCTATCAGGCCAGGCAGCTCGGCACCATCTTTAACGCATTGCTTGGCATTGCACTCTCCTTATTTTTGTTTTTCTATTCCGGTTCGGTGCTTGAGGTTGTCGGAGTAGCGCCGCTGCTTATGGACTATGCCAGGACCTATCTGCAGATAGTCGGCGGTTGCTGCCTGTTAAATGCACTCACACCTATCTTCTCCAGCTATCTGCGTGCCTTCGGCTACACCAGGCAACCGCTTATCGCCACATTGTCTGCAAACGTATTGAATCTGCTGCTCAATGCATTCTTCTTGTTCGTGGTTCATTGGGGTGTCGCCGGAGTTGCACTTGCGACCGTGATTTCCCGCCTTGTCAACCTGATCATCGTAATGCTCTGCTCGCATTATCTGATCCATGCGAAAGAGCGCCCGGAACGTATCTCAAACCGGGAGATTCTTCTTCAGATTCTTCGGGTTGGCATCCCTTCTGCCCTTGAGACCGCCATCTACAACATCGCGATGACAATAACCATCCGTTTTTTGAATGCGATGGATGAAAACGGAGTCAATGTGACTGCCCGCGCTTATGCAATGCAGATTACAAACTTCTCCTACTGCATCGGCGCTGCACTTGCACAGGCGAACGCAATCATGACAGGCTGGCGTATCGGAGCGCATGATTATGATGCATGTGACAAAGGCACAAAAAAGGCAGCACTCATCGGTGTTGCCGTAGCTGCCCTGCTTGAAACTGCTTTTGCGTTATGTTCGGAGCCGATCATGCAATTATTCACAGATGATCCTGCCATGATCTCGCTCGTTGGAAAACTGCTCGCCATCGATATTGCACTAGAAATCGGCCGTGTTACCAATCTTGTCTTTGTTCAGGCATTAAAAACAAGTGGTGATGCTGTTTTCCCAAGCATCATGGCCACCTGCTTCATGTTTCTTTGCAATGTCGGTGGAACGTATTTCTTCGGAATCCATCTTGGGCTCCTCGCAGTAGGTGCATATATCGGAATGGCATCCGATGAGATCATCCGCGCAATCTTTATGATACTTCGCTGGCAGACAGGAAAATGGCGGCAGAAGGGCTTCATCTTAGAATCCGCCAACTGATCTGCCGCCATTTGGTGCTGTTTGGAGTTTAATGTTGTTCATGCTGCAATATGTTTTCTGTCATGTTGCAGCGTGGCTGTCTGCTATGCCTTTGCAACAAGCTCCTCAGCATGTGCAAGTGCCGCATCAATATTCTCACAGAAGTTAAGTTCTCCTATCTTTTCAGCAAAACCTGCCTTTTCCATCATGTTTCTCGGCTGTTCCTGCACATGGGACAGTACGAGGGTAATTCCTCTCTTCTTACATGTTGCTTTAATTTTCTCAAGAGAACGCAGTGCTGATATATCCATCGCCGGAACCCCTCGCATACGGATGATGACAACCTTTGTCTCTGTATCTGTGTGGATCTCCATGAATTTATCTGCTGCTGCAAAAAACATTGGTCCAATGATCTCATATACAACAGTATTCTTCGGAACAACCTTTAAGTGAATGCTCTCCGGATCGTTATGCTCATCAATATCCTCTCCGATATATTTCCAGCTCTTTACCTCTGTAACATTCGCCATACGGTTTAAAAACAGCAGCGCAGCAAGCACCATGCCTACCTCGATTGCCATGACAAGATCGAACACAACCGTAAGCACGAAGGTAACAACAAGCACTAAAATATCACTCTTTGGTGAAGTCTTGCACAGATTTACAAATTCTCTCCACCCGCTCATATTGTATGCTACCATAAATAGGATTGCTGCAATTGCCGGCATAGGAATCCATGCTGCAAGCGGCATTAAAATCAGCAAAATTGCAAGCAATACCAAAGAATGAACCATGCCCGCAATCGGGGTGCGTCCACCATTCTTGACGTTTGCTGCTGTTCTTGCAATCGCGCCGGTCGCCGGGATTCCGCCAAACAGTGCTGAGACAATATTTCCAAGTCCCTGTGCGATCAGTTCCATATTGGACTTATGACGGCTTCCGATCATACCATCCGATACCACGCAGGACAAAAGTGATTCGATTCCCGCGAGAATTGCAATGGTAAATGCATCCGGAAGCAATGTCCGGATAAGTGCAGGACTCATCTCGGGAATAGAAGGAGTCGGCATCTTATTTGAGATTGTATAGAGATCCCCAATTGTTTTTACATTCATATGGAATCCTTTAACCATAAAAACAGCCACAAAAATTGCAATCAAAGAGGCTGGGATCTTATCGAGCTTCTTAAACTTTGGCCAGATAATAAGAACGGCAAGAGAAACCGCCCCGACAAGAAACGCCTGCACATTAAAAGTCTGGATGCTGTCCACACAAGCCTTTAATTTGTCCATTGTCTCAATTGGCGCAGTGGTAAAGGTCAGACCGAGAAAATCCTTAATCTGTCCGATCACGATTGTGATTGCAATGCCGAAGGTAAAACCAGTCGTAATCGTATATGGAATAAAGCGGATCAGATTTCCAAACTTAAAAAAACCCATAAAGATCAAAATAATTCCTGCCAAGATTGTTGCCACAACAAGGCCCTGCATTCCCTGTTTTGCAACAATTCCAGCAACGATTGTTGCGAATGCTGCAGTCGGACCCGCAATCTGTACGCGGCTGCCCCCAAAAAAAGAAATAACAAATCCCGCAAAAATTGCTGTGTAGATTCCCTGCTCCGGTCCCACTCCGGATGCTAACGCAAGTGCGATGGATAACGGCAACGCAATGATTGCCACAATGATTCCCGATACAACGTCTTTTGCAAACTGTCCGACGGTATACGACTTCATAACATCAAATAGCTTTGGTACAAATTGTTTCATTTCTTCCTTTTCTCCTCAGTATTCATACATAATTCCCTAATAAAAAATCACAGACCTTACGATACATCAATCGAAGGTCTGTGGCAATGTGCGTTTTGTATGATATTTTAGAATTATTTTGCTGCAGTCTTAGCAAAATTTCTAATATTTAGTATTATAACAACATAAGAAATATAAAACAAAAAATATATCACAATATACCAATTAGTCTGTCACATTGATTTTGCATTGATAAACATTATTATCACTAATTGCAAATATTACCGCTGTTCCTTTCTTCTTTGCTGTTACCTTTCCTTTAGAAGAGACAGTTGCAACACTTTTTTTCCCCGAAACCCAAGTAACATCTGATGCATTCTTTAGTTTTAACGTAGTTGTGTCGCCGACAGATAATTCTGCCTTTGTCCTATTTAATGCAACTGCAGTTTCCGGTATAGAAAGCTTAAATTCAAAATATGATTTATCATAATGACTAAATTTAATATAATATGTTCCTTTAGAAAGTGTGAATGTATCCGTTTCTGATGACTTATTTAAGGAATAGTACTTTATCTCATTATAATCTTTATCTAAAATAGCAAATGACAAATCATAATTTGCACCAACAGATTCCTTTACCGATAATTTATACTCCTGCTTCTGTGGAACTGTAAACTTAACATAAGAATTTGACCGGCTAAACCATTCTTTCATCGTTAACTTAATGCTGGTTTTATCATTGTTATACGCAGCGGTATATTTCTTTCCAATCTCAATTTCCGGAACATCAACAAAATCAAGACTTGACTCAATCTGTGATGTAGAAGCCTGCACCGGTGTTGTCCATACCGGGAGTACCAAAAGCAATGCTAATATCACAACTAAAAAACTACTTACTACTCTTTTCATGCTATTTCTCCTTTTTCTTGATCACACTGTGTATCACTCAAAACGCATACTTTTTTCTGAAATATTATATATCTCACTTGACCAATTAGCAATATTTTTCAACTAAAATCATCCGAACTCCGGCATATTCTTCCGGTACCATTTGGGCAGCAGATTATTCTGGCAACGCTCATTTTCTCTCTCCTCGATCGCCATGGTCTTAAAATACCGTCGCCAGAGCTGCTCATATTCATCCGTCACTGCAAGGACTCCGTCCCTTTCTCCTCCAATCTCAGCAAGAGCCTCTGCGATTGCCTCATCCGAGACAAAAAAACATTGCTTATACGCCGGATGCACCAAAGCATAATCTCTCACCGCATCATAGATGACAAAATTCTCATTCGGATAACGGTCTGCAAAATGCTCCTGCATAATCGGCAGATCATCACACTTTGGTTCCATCCTTGCAAACAAAAAACCACCCATATCGCGGAAGCGCAGAAAGCCCATCATCTTCTGGCATTCATTGCCTGCCTTTCTCGATAGCTCCAGCACCCGCATCGCATAGGGATCCGCCATGTATTCCCGGATTCTGCTTCCCTTTGCAAAAGCTCTGACCAGATAGCCGAGTACCACCGTTGCCCGATCCTCATCAAAATGGCAGAGCGCGTAAAAAACTGTCTGGTAAATGGAGAAGCCCAGCTTGGACTGTATTGCATACACGGTCTTCTGCGCCTTTGCAGCGTCAGTGGCCACCTCGATTTCCTTGACAAAAAGGCTGACGTTTCCTCCATCCCCGATCTGGATGGATATGGAATCCCGGTAGGGAGTGTTCATCTTATTCTTAAAGACGAAAGCATCATAAATCGCTGTCAATATTCCGTCTATTCGATTTTCACAGTGTAAAATCAACTGTTCCTCCATCTCTTCCTCCTTTAAATAATCCCCTAATTCTGCAAAGGACAGTCTGCGTATTCACCCCAGCATTGACATAAAGTTCAGCTGTTCATATGTCTGTTTGGTTCCATCCTCAAGCAGAAACTGATTCGGTCTCTCATTGTAGATCAGGTGTCTGGTGATATAGCCCTCTTCGATCTTGGTCTGATACATCATACGACCACCGCATGTGATAAAATACAGTGCGCGTTTCAGTACGACCCCCAGCCTTTTGATATCGTCAAATCCCAGCTTTGCATGCTTCCTTGCGGCAAGAATCCTCTTCGCGCTCTTGGTTCCGATTCCGGGAACCCGAAGCAGCGTGTAATAGTCGGCATGGTTGATTTCCACCGGAAACAGCTCCAGATGATGAACTGCCCAATTGCATTTCGGATCCAAAAGTTCATGAAAATTGGGATTCTCCTCCGACAGCAATTCTCCTGCCGCAAAACCATAAAATCGAAGTAAAAAATCTGCCTGATACAGACGATGCTCCCGAAGGAGCGGCGGCTTCTGTCCGACTCCCGGAAGCTGTTCATCAAGATTTACATTTACAAATGCCGAGTAGAACACCCGCTTCATATCAAAGCGTTGATATAGAGCTTCGCTGACAGACATGATCTGATAATCAGTCTCCCCTGTGGCTCCGATGATCATCTGTGTGCTCTGCCCCGCAGGGACAAAATAGCGGGACGGATTTGACAGCCCGCGGGTGGTCTGAGGAAGGGCCACTTCCCGCTTCGGCTGTTCTGCTGTAAAGTGCCATCCGCTCTCTGCCACCGCGGAGGCATTTTTAATACCTTCAATTCTCTTTCTGTCTTCCGCAAGGTGCTCTCTGCTATCCTCGATTTCCGCCATCTGCTCATAATAGCTCTTCTCATCGATACTGACTCTGGCCTTCATGCTTGATACTCCATGGTATTCCCGGCTCTCCCGGATACCATTCTGTATCTGGCGCATTGGTCTTAGGATATTCTGTCTGACTTTATTAGGTGCAACCTGCCGGAGCCCTTCCGCAGTCGGAAGTTCAAGATTCACGCTCATGCGGTCACACAAATAGCCGACCATTTCCACAACATCCGCACTGGCCCCCGGAATTCCTTTTATATGGATGTATCCGTTAAAATGATACTTGGAGCGAAGCAGATAGAGTGTCTCATACAGCAGTCCCATCGTATAGTCGGGAGAATGAACAATGCCGGAGCTTAAAAACAGACCCTCAATATAATTGCGACGGTAGAACTCCATGGTCAGCCGGCAGACCTCCTCCGGTGTAAAGGAGGTTCGCGGGACATCGTTGCTCCTGCGGTTGATACAGTATCTGCAATCGTATATGCATTCATTTGTAAAAAGGATCTTAAGCAGCGAAATGCACCGTCCGTCCGATGTAAAGGCATGGCAAACGCCTGCACCGCATGCATTGCCCATACCCTTCCCGTTGCCCCTGCGCTCCACTCCGCTTGAAGTACAGGCCACGTCATATTTGGCTGCGTCGGAAAGAATGGTAAGCTTGTCCATTAAATCCTGCTGTTGAATTACTTCTGCCATAAGATATACTCCGTCCTAAAAAACAATCCCAAAAGCCAATCTCGAAAAATACTTAGTAATTTTCTGATTTACAAACAAAAAAGGGTATATAACAAAATCGAACCTACGTTCTCTTTTATTATATACCCAGAACATTTGTTTGTATAGATGCTTTTCTATTATTTTTGTGGCCGCATGGAATAATATCTGGTGCCATCTTCCAGCTCTACTCCACGACATTCCGCCATTTCGCTGACGGTCACAAGCTGATACCCCTGGTCGATCAGATACGGAACGATTGTCTTTGCTGCATCTGTTGTTGCCTCATGCAGATCGTGCATCAGGATGATTGCGCCATCGTAAGCTTCTTCCTTTACTGATTTGATTGTAGCATCTGTATCACGGGTCTTCCAGTCAAGGGTGTCAACCGACCACAGGATATTCGGCATACCGATCGTATCATCAACCATATCGTTGCGGCCGCCTCCCGGTGTACGCACCAGCTTCGGACGGATTCCTGTAAGTGCCTCAATCGTATCGTTACACTTTTCTACCTGCTCTCTGATCTCATCCCTTGAATCAAGCTTTGTCAGGATCTCATGGTCGTAGGTATGGTTTGCAAGCTCGCATCCAAGCTCTGCCTCGCGCTTTACAAAATCCTTGTAAGAGGAGACGCGATTGCCTACGATAAAGAACGTGCAGACCGAATTATACTCCTCCATGACATCCAGAACCTTATACGTATACTTGGATGGACCATCATCATATGTCAATGCGATCATCTTCTTATTCTTGTCGATGCGGCGTGTCAGGGCACCATTCTCATCAAAGTAACATAGATAATGGGATATATTGTGTTTGCCCTCCGTGCAGGCCTTTCCGTTTTCCATAAAGTAATACTTGCTTCCATCGATCACTTTGAAACTGTTGGTCAACGCACGGCCATTTGACCGGAAATAGTAAGATGCTACATTGCCCCTGCTGTCCGTGACCTTCTTCAACTTGTCCGTAACGGCGCGCCCATTCTTATCAAAGTAGAAATAGTAATTGACTCCGTTGATGGCTACCTTTTTAAGTCCATCCGCATAGGCACGTCCATTCTTCTTGAAGAAACAATAGTAGGTCTTTCCGGAATCCGATGTGACCTTTCTGTATCCTTCTGTGTAGGCACTTCCATCCTTCTGAAAATAAAAATAATAATTAACGCCGTTGATATTAACCTTCTTGTATGTGCTTGTTACGGCTTCTCCCTTTACGTAGTAGTAATATTTTCCATCAATCTTCTGCAAGCCTGTCAGCTTCTTATTCTTTGTGGAAGCAGTCTCTTCCTTTGTCTGTGCCGCACTAGCTGTCTCCGGAGAAATTGTGCGTCCAAGATGCAGAAAAGGAATACCAGCACACATAAGTACGAAAAGAACCGCAAAAGCTATTACCCACTTTTTCTTCATCATAATCCCTTTCTCTTTTCATTTTGCATTTTATTTACACATAATTATAGCACATTTTCTCCATCAGATAAACCCTGTATTTAATTCTCCGGCTTTATTGGAAATGTAAGTGTAACCTTAAACAGGTCTCCGTCCACAGCAAGCTCCATCTTGCCATTCATAAGTTCCGTAAGACTCTGTGCAATGGAAAGCCCAAGACCACTTCCCTCCGTATTTCTGGAGCTGTCACCTCGTACAAACCGCTCGAGCAGTTCTTCATTTGAAATATTAAGCTGGTATTTTGAAATATTCTTAAAGCATATGATGGCGCTTTGAGCCTTTTGCTCAAGCGTAATATATACACGCGTGCCGGGCTGCGCATACTTACAGATATTTCCAAGCAGATTGTCAAACACTCTCCAGATATGACGGCTGTCCACACGCACATTGACCGGATGATCCGGATTCTGCACAATCATTTCCAGCTGGTTTGCAGCTGTTTTTTCCTCAAACTCACCTACGATCTGTGTCAAGAGCACGCGTGCATCACAATCCTCAAAATTAACCGACAAATTACCCGTTGATGCTTTGGACGCCTCAATCAGATCCTCGATCAGCTTTTTTAGCCTGGTAGACTGCCGGTCGAGCACATCCACATATTCCTTAAGTGTCTCATCGGAAATTTCTTCCTTTTTGATCAGATCCACGTAGTTGATAATAGAAGTAAGCGGTGTTTTAATGTCATGCGAGACATTTGTGATCAACTCCGTCTTGAATCGTTCACTCTTCATCTGCTTTTCAACTGCATGCGCGATTCCTATCCCCGCCTTGTTGATATTCTCCGCATGTTCCTTGAAATCGCCATACAAACCCTTCGTATCGATCGGGTTGGAAAGATCTCCCTCTGCAATGCGTCTGCCGCCCTCCTGCAGCCGGGTCATCTGCACGACAAGCGTCAACGTCACGCCCCATACAAGTATAAGCGCGATCAATATCCACAGCACATAAAGCTCGCTGTAGTAGCCGCCAACACACATAGTGACAAAACTGATTAGAATTACAAGTGAAGCAACGCAAAGTGCTACCACCGTTCTCCAGAAAAGCGACATGTGCTCCCGGTAGAAGGTCATATTTTCCTTCCTGCGCACTTTTAGACCATGCAGCAGATTTGCCGGAACCGCCCAGATTTTCTTCCAGACACAGCTTATGCCATGCCAGCACCAATATGCACCGGTATACCGCCAGAACTTCTGAGCCTTGATACGGGTGACCGTAGTTAGAAACAGGAACAATGTAACAAGGGCTGTCACCGTCGCAAGCTGCAATTCTATAGAGATAAAGCCCGCCACATCAAGGCTGCCGCTCCACTCAACCATATATACCATAAGCGCAATGAAAATAGTATCAAGGATGCATACCACTCCCAAAACAACCTCATACCAGATCTTATCAAGCGTTGTCATGTGGATTTCATCATCCTCTGGCCGATGTCCCGCTGCACAGATTAAGAACAACAGGGAAAGAACAAATATAATAACAGAAAACAGTTCCAGCACAACCGCATAATTGCAAACCGCATCTATGCGGTCCACCCATATTCCTGCCTCCGAAAAAAAGTCTGTGAAGCTATCACTCTGAACGCTTTCATCCACATAAGAAAATACATAGTAATATGTCTCTTTGCTGTTTTCTTCTACATTGCCCGTATACAGAAGGTAATCGGAGATATAGGTATCTTCGTAACCATATACAATCCCCTCCCCATCACTTTGAAGGTTCTCCGTGCTCTCTACTGCATAAACATAGTTTCCCGGCTGGTCATCTACGACATCCGGGTCCTCTGTAAGGAAACGGATTGCACACTGCTCATTTTCCATCTGAACATAGTTCCAGTTCACTAGATCATTCGGTGAGTCATCCGCATCATTCAGATATTGCAATGTGTTTTCCTGATCCAAAGCCGCCTCTGTCGTTATATCGTATTCCGTTGCCCCATCTGCTTCACCCGCGTTGTATGTTACTTCTGAATCCGCCCCCGTAGTTTCCGTAAGCGTATAGGAGTCTGTTGATTCCCGATCCGTAATACATACATTGTGTACCGGATAAAATCCGCTATCCGTCTCATAGTAAAAAAGTCCTGTACTCTTCACATACCAGACACGCTTTACTTCCTCATAGCCACCGCTTGGCGAATGCTTCCATTGATAACCGGAATCCATCATTCCGATCAGGCTGGAGGTATTATAGCTATAAGTATAGCTGTCTCCGCCTGTGAAATAGTTTGTTGCCTGCTTTACCGTCTCCGGTGTCCCATACAGATAATCTGCATCCGTGCCAAACGCTCCAAGCTTCTCTGCCATTGTTGCGGCATCATCCGCCCATTCTCTTTGTGATGTTGCTATAATTGCAAGCTTAAGCTTCGGATCAACATTCTTCTGTATCAGTGCAGCCAATGTTTCTGCCTTCATATCGGAACCATTGTACGCGCTTAACACCTTCGCGGAATAGTTGTCGGCAATTTTACTGTATACATTCTCAAGTGTGTCTTCCCTGTTCATGTTCGCCTTATAGATCATTCCCGCGAATCCGACACATGCGGTTATGATGCTGGTTATACACAGCAGCATGGCAATTGCTTTTGCCCACCATTTTCCTTTTAACGTCTGCATATTTTACTTCCTCCCTTGCATCTGTGTGCTTGTCACATACGCTGCGATGCTTCAGGCTTCCGGCTCCATCTTGTAACCGCGCCCCCATACAACCTTTAAGTAACGCGGTTCCGCCGGATTGATCTCGACCTTTTCCCTCAAATGGCGGATATGTACTGCTACGGTATTCTCTGACCCGAGTGGATTGTCATTCCATACCTTCTCATAAATCTGGCTTGGCGAATACACTTCTCCAGGATGTTCCATCAGAAGCTTTAAAATATCATACTCGGTTCTGGTCAGACTGATCCTCTCCCCGTCAAGCGTAACTTCCTTTGCCCGGTCATCCAGTTCGATACCTCCGATCCGGAAGGTCGCTGTGCCAGCGGAAGCATTACCGCTTCCGAGAAGCATGTATCTCCGAAGCTGGGAGCGCACACGTGCCTGTAGTTCCACGGGATTAAAGGGCTTTGTCACATAGTCATCTGCGCCTACGGTTAGTCCTAACACCTTATCCGTATCCTCACTTTTTGCAGTAAGCAGTATGACCGGGACATTGCTGATCTCGCGTATCTTTACCATGGCCTGAATGCCGTCCATCTCCGGCATCATGATATCCATAAGTACCAGATGAATGTCCTCCCTCTGCATAATGGTAAGCGCCTGCTTTCCATTGTATGCCTCAAATACCTGATATCCATCACTGGTCAGGTAGATTTTTAGTGCGGAAACAATATCCTTTTCATCATCGCAAACTAAAATATTATACATAACTTCCTCCGGAGTTTGGGTATGCCGCATGTGCGGTTTCCCTTAATCATGATTATTATGGTATCATTGTACTGATTTTGATATTAAGTTCCAATAGGTAAACTCTTTAAGATTTGTTTAACATTTGAACAATAAATCACTTTATGTCTCTTTGCGCGCCGTGGGGACATACAAGTGCATCTTCTGCTCCATACGGGTCACATTCCTGCGGAAAAACAAGTGGGAGGCTTTTCAGCCTCCCGTTGCCAGCTTTCTCATGTATCTGTATCAATACGTTTCGAAATATCTCTTTTTTGTTCTTCCTGACCGGATATAAATGAAGCTCTCCTGACCGCCTTTGTCCCATATTTTTGGCGGATCGTATCCATCGCCCTGTCAAGCTTTTGAAGCTTCTCATAATCTGTTGTGTCAAACAGATTCATCTGCCGCCCACTCTCTTCCCTGGATGCCTTCGAGGTTGAAACACCGAGCAGCCGGATCGGTGTGCCGTCCCACTTTTCATCAAACAGCCTGCACACCTTCGCATAGATTTCCTGCGTAATATTCGTTGCATTCAGGAGTGTGCACTGATGGGAAGCTCTCGTCAGATCGTTAAACCGGAACTGAACGCTGACTGATTCCACCTTCATATCGTCCTGTCTGAGTCTTGCACACACTTTCTCTGTCAATTCGAGTAAAATGCTCTTTGCCGTCCTGGCATCCGTTACATCAAAGGAAAGTGTCGTGGAATTTCCGTACCCCTTGTTGTCTGCGCGCACCGGTTCCACCGCAGAATCATCATACCCGTTTGCATACCGCCAGAGAATATCTCCCTGTTTTTTGAGGTTTGCATTTAAGAATGCACGATCCGCTGTCGCGAGATCTCCAATGGTCCGGATTCCCATCTCCTGAAGCCGGTGCTCCGCCGCCTTTCCCACAAAAAACAGATCCCTTACCGGAAGCGGCCACATTTTTTTTCGGATTTCATCCGGAAAAAGAGTATGCACCTTATCCGGTTTTTCAAAATCACTTGCCATCTTTGCCAGAAGCTTGTTCGATGAGATTCCGATATTAACCGTAAATCCGAGTTCATCCCGGATCTGCCTGCGTATACGGTCCGCCGCTTCTAACGGTTCCCCGAAAAGCCGCTTTGTCCCTGTCATATCGACAAATGCCTCGTCAATGGAAAACTGCTCGATCACATCCGAATACTGCTGCAGTATTGCGATAAATGCTCTGGAATTTCGTCGGTACAATTCATGATCCGGCTTTACAAGAAGTAATTGTGGGCATTTGCGCAAGGCATCCACAACAGGCTCACCTGTTGTCACGGCATACTTTTTTGCCGGAACAGATTTCGCCAGAATTACCCCATGTCTGGTTGCAATGTCCCCGCCAACAGCGGATGGGATGGTCCGTATATCAACCGTTTCTCCGTTTTTCAGCCGGTTGACTGCCTCCCATGACAGAAATGCACTGTTCACATCGATATGGAAAATTACTCGTTCCATGATAAGAACCGATCCCACTCCTGCCGGTCTCCGCTTCCTGTGATGACAAGCTCATAGGTGCTCTCGTCGGTTGCATCCACGATAAATGTGTATGTGTTGCCCTCTTTTGTAACAGAATACGCACTGCCGTCCGTAAAAGTTTTTAAAATGCCACTATAATCCGATTCCGGTATCACGGTATCTTCTGTCTGTCCGAGAAGCTTGCCATCTGCGTTATAAGTCTTATAGCCTTCGCGCGTCAGCCTCTGGATCTTCATATCATCAATTTTTAATACCAGGTCATTCGCACGCATCTTGCGGATATCGCGATTACAGCTGTTTTCCGGCAAAATCACCACATCATCAAGAACAATGTGGAAGAAACCATTGGTCACTTCCACATCACTTATATGTACCTCATTCAGTTCAAAATGTTCAAATTCGTTGATTGTCTGATACTTCATTCTCTACTCCATGTATTTATCTATTGCAGATACACTCTCCACCAATGCATCCATAAGCGTCCGCGCCTGCTGTGCACTTGCCGTGCAGTCGTCCCCGAGCTTTGCCGCCTCCATCGCACTTGCTGCAACCTCCTGGCTGACAGAGGAAATATGTGTAATGCTTTCTACGATTGCATCGTTGGATGCTAAGATTTCATCAATCTTGTGATAAATATCATCAACGTTATGGCTTAGTCCTTCCATATGTTCGCCGATATTTCCAAACTGTTCCTCTGCGCTTACAATCAGTTTATGTTCTTCCGAAGTCACAGCCATAACATTGTCAACAGTGTGCTTTGCCTCATCCGCATTACCCCTTAACTCTGTAACAATATTCTGGATGCCCTCGGTAAGGCTTCTTGTCTCATCTGCAAGCTTGCGGATCTCCTCAGCCACAACCGCAAATCCTCTTCCGGCTTCTCCCGCACGCGCACTCTCAATGGAAGCATTGAGTGCAAGAAGATTTGTCTGGGAAGAAATATTAAAAATCTGGGATGTAATCTCTCCAACCTTCTGGGAATTGACGATCAGCTGTTCAACCGTTGCAACAACCTGCTCATTGGCCTCCTTCGTCTTGTCTGACTGTTCACGCAGCATCCGCACCGCATCCTGCCCTCCACGCACGGCCTCCCCAGATTCCTGTGAGAGCGTAATCATCTGATCGGACATGTGCTTTGTTTCCTGGATCATCTCCTGAATCTTTGCAGTCATAACTGTCTGCTGTTCAATACTTTCGGTATTCTGGTTATTGCCGGCAGAAATATCATTAAGTGCATTCGCCGTGTGCGCGACATTGCTGTCAAGCGTGGACATATATTCGCCCGCTTCGGCCGAATTCTTCCGGACACTTGCCACAACTGCCAATACATCTTGCAGAAGCTTGGAGTTCTTTTCCTGCTCAGCCTTGATATTGTCAAGCTTCTGGCTGTTATTGTGGTTGGAAATTTGGGTAGTTCCGCATAAGCCGATAAAGAACACAACCGTTCCTGCTCCCTGAAGCAATAATGCTGTAGAGTTGATCGGATTGCCAGAATGCATCTGTCCTAAAAAAGCAACCACATATACGATATCGATAATATTGATTGCGCCAAAACCGATCGCGATTTCAAGAACCAGCTTATAATTATAATAGAGTACAAACAATACCGTGATTGGGAAAGCCATGACATACACAGCATCATTGTGTGATCCGAGTACCGCAATCGCATACACAAGCATATAGCACCACATGGATGTGTGCTTAAAAAGCTCCGGCTTAACCTTTACGATAATGAAATTGGCAATCAGGGAACCAATTACGATCAATTCCACCGTCAAAAGAAACGGAAGGGAAATGATCTTCCTGCCATAATCCCCCACATAGCCAAACACCAGAAAAAGATCAATTATAGTCATGACTGTCAGCACAAAGCGATTTACCTTCGCTGCGGCCTCATCCACTTTTACTATCTGTTTCATAACAACCCCCATATTAATTGTAAATTACAAATTGGCCTCGATAGCAAGTGCGAGCTGATTCGGGCATGAATTATCCCCACGGCACTCGATTCCCTTGCATCTTCTTACAACCTCTTCTGCCTCCATTCCTTCAGCCAGACGGGCAACTCCCTGTGTGTTACCTCTGCATCCACCGGTATATTTTACGTTGTATATATGTCCGTCCCTAAGATCAAAGTCAATCTGTGTAGAACATACGCCCTTTGTCTTGTAAGTTACATGTTTCTCCATGATAAGTTTACCTCTTCTTTCTGTATATTTTCTAAATTATGTTTTGTTTATCTATTTTATCATATCTGGCTATTTGCGCAAGCAGCGAATAATGCATCCCTCATAGAAAAGAACGACAAACAGAATCAGTCCGATCACAATCAAACTTGCTGCATCCAAAAGCTCCGTCCCTAATGCATCAAACACACACGGAACCAGGATTCCTGCCACAAAGATAAATTTTACCAGACGTACCATGCGAAGGGTCAGTCTGCGTATCTTTGGTGTAAATGCCTCCTCCGGAATACGGTTGATCCGCTCCGGATATATGCACAAAAGCGTAAGTCCCAGATATACGCAGACCATGGCTAACACGTTCACCACAAACTTGTACGCCGCAACATGATAATATACCCCATAAAATATCTGCAAACCAATATAAACCAATGCAAGGATCAGGGTCACCGCTTCCAGTAAAATTGCCGGCACCGTCATATCTTCGCGTTTCATCTGCATTCTCCTTTCACTTCCAGCTGTTCAAGTTCATCCATCCAGATGCGCACACATGCATCCGATGGCATTCTCAGATCTCCCCTCGGAGATACCGCAACCGTTCCGACCTTCGGTCCATCCGGCAGGCAGGAGCGCTTGAACTGCTGCGCAAAATAACGGCGGTAGAATACCTTCTCCCATTTCAGGATAAACGAAGGCACATAAGTATCCCCAAAGGCGATGCAGGCCAGCCTGAAAATTTTTGCCGGAGGATAGCCCATGCGTTGCATTCCGTACAAGAAAAAGTCATGCAGCTCGTAAGGGCCGACAATATCTTCTGTCTTTTGTGAAATCGTGCCGTTCTGCGGCGGCAGAAGCTCCGGTGAGACCGGAGTATCAAGAATATCGTACAGTACCGCTTTCAGTTGTTCCCTGCCACATGTATCTGCATAATAGGACACCAGATGGCGTACCAATGTCTTCGGAACAGACGCATTTACCGCATACATTGACATATGATCTCCGTTGTACGTAGCCCAGCCAAGTGCCAGCTCCGAAAGATCTCCGGTTCCAATCACCATTCCACCTTGTTTGTTGGCAAGATCCATAAGAATCTGCGTCCGTTCGCGTGCCTGTCCATTTTCATATGTGACATCATGCACCGCCTCATCCTGTCCGATATCCCGGAAATGAATACGCACCGCATCTGCGATGCTTACTTCCATAAGCGTTGCTCCAAGGGATCTCACAAGGGCGGTTGCATTTCCATAGGTTCTGTCGGTAGTTCCAAATCCCGGCATTGTAACAGCAAGGATTCCTTCCGGATCTCTTCCCAGCATTTCAAATGCCCGGACCGTCACAAGAAGGGCCAGCGTGGAATCAAGCCCGCCTGATATTCCTATGACTGCGCAAGAACAATTTGTGTGCTCCAGCCGCTTCTTCAGCCCTGCCGCCTGTATGGAAAGAATTTCTTCGCATCGTGCCAATCTATCATTTGCATTACCCGGGACAAATGGGAATGGATCAACATAGCGTGTGATAGCCGTTTTCTGCATCTGCAGATGGAATGGAATACACGTATGTGTATCTTCGATCTCGAAGGTGCTCATTCTTCGCCTGTCTGCTGTCAGGCGGTCCACATCAAACTCCGTATATGCGGCGCCGCTTTCAAACCTCTTTGACTCTGCCAGAACATAACCGTTCTCCGCGATCAGATCATGACCGGAATAAACAACATCCTGTGTGGACTCTCCCTCCCCCGCCGATGCATACACGTAGCCGCAGATCAGGCGCGCGGACTGTCCGCTTACCAAAGATCTCCTGTATGCTGCCTTCCCCGTTATCTCATCGGAGGCAGACAAATTCACAATTATGGTAGCTCCCGCCATCGCATGGCGTGTACTCGGCGGTACAGGAGTCCACAGATCCTCACAGATCTCAGCTCCGATTCTTAGATTTGCAAGCTCCTCACACGCAAACAAAAGATCCGTATCTACCGGAACCGTCTCTCCCTGCTTTATCACAACCTCTGTACATAGATCAGCCCCGGAAGTAAAATGGCGCAATTCATAAAATTCATTGTAGTTCGGTATAAAAGTCTTAGGCACAAAGCCCAGAATGTGTCCGCGTGAAACTGCTGCCGCCAGATTGTAAAGCTTTCCGTTTATCTCATAAGGAAGTCCCACAAAAAATATCGCATCATATCTGCGGCTTTCGCTCTCGATAAGTATAAGTTCCTCTTTTGCTGCTCGAAGCAGGGCATCCTGCAAGAACAAATCCCCGCAGGTATACCCCGTAATGCCAAGCTCCGGAAAAACAACGACCTTTGCACCTTCCTCTGCCGTCTTTTTCATCCAGTTACGAATCTGATTACCATTGTATTTCGTATCAGCCACCCGGATATCCGGAGTAACTGCTGCAACCTTTACGAAACCATCTCTCAATTTCGGATCTCCTTTAATTCATCTACCTCAAATTTGTATGCGGTATTACAGAATTGGCACTTTACCTCAATACTCTCACCATCATTGATAATATCGTCCATATCCTTTTTACTGATGGTTGCAAGTGCCTTTGAAATACGCTCTTTGGAGCAGTCACACTTAAACTGTGCCGGAAGCGTATCTGTTATCTCAAGTCCGAAAGACCCTAAGATTTCTTCCAAAATCTGCTCCGGTGTCATCCCGCGCTCGAGCATCTGTGTTACGGAATCGATCTCTGCAATCCTCTTTTCAAGCTTTTCCACCACTTCGTCCGGAGTAAAAGGCATAAGCTGGATGATAAACCCGCCCGCCTGTCTGACACTTCCGTCCGGATTAACCAGCACTCCGAGTCCCACGGCTGATGGAATCTGTTCCGAAGTTGCGAAATAGTACGTCAGATCCTCCGCAATCTCTCCTGTCTGCAGCTGGCACTGTCCGACATACGGCTCCTTCAGCCCCATATCCTTGATCACGCTTAAGATTCCAAGATCAAGCGCTCCGCCGACATCGAGCTTTCCTTTTGCATTCAGAGGAAGTTCAACCTTGGGATTTACGGCATAGCCTTTTACATTGCCGGCAGAATCCGCGGTAACCGTAAGCCCTTGTGCCGGGCCGCTGCACTGGATCTGCAAGGTCAGCAGGTCTTTTTCTCCCTTCATCATGCTTCCCATCATGGCCGCCCCACAGAGAAGCCTGCCAAGTGCTGCCGTCATAACCGGTGTCGTATCGTGATGCTCTCTGGCTGTCTCCACCATTTCTTTTGCATTGATTGCAAATGCGCGGATACTGCTGTCTGCAGCAGTCGCGCGGACAATATAGTCTGTCATATTAATTCTGCTCCTTCTTTCCTTTTTCTCTTGCAATGATCGTCATTCTGTCACTGTCTTCCCTAAGAGGATTCTTCGTATACCCGTCATACACAGCAACAAGCTCCATTCCTGCTGTCTGCAGCAGCGCGCATACCTGTTTTGCCGAATAACTTTTCTGGTAATGCTCCTCCGCAAAACGCATAAACCGGTTATCACTGTCCCTCACAAAAAGTGTCAGGTCATATTCGTTGATGCCACTTTCCGCGTCGAAGTAATTTTCCCAGATAAAACTACCCTCTTCCCGGTTCTCAGCAAATGTATTGTCTGCAAGCAGCGTCTCATACTTATACGGTGTATTCATATCAAAAATAAAAATGCCGCCCGGATCAAGGTAATTATTGACCAGCCGAAATACCTGGAGAAGTTCATCCTCTTCCAAAATATAGTTGAGACAATCGCAGGCGCTGTAGATGCCACGGACTGTTCCGTACAGTTCAAACTCCCGCATATCCTGACATAGATACAGGATTGTACTGTCCGCCTCCTCAACCTGTGCCTGTTTTGCAATCTCTAACATGTCCATGGAGTTATCCACTCCGATCATATCAAAGCCTCTATTTGCAAACAGCCTTGCCAGTTTCCCGGTTCCACAGCCGAGATCCAGCATTATTCCGTCCCTCACCTCATTTTCTGCGAATATATCAATCATGTAGTCAGCCCACTCTTCATATGGAACATTGTCCATGAACAGGTCATATACCTCCGCAAAACTTGTGTATGCATCCATCACTTATCCTCTAATCGTGCACGAAAAAGCACCCATTTTTATTCTTATAATATCTATACTATGGTAACAACTTTTTATGGGAAAAGCAAGGTTGATTCTTGTCTTAGATTCCTTTATACTTTAGATGGTCACGGTGCACGGCTGCCGGACCGCTTTCAATGCTTTTCACAGTTGAGGTATTTTAATCATGACTGAAAATTATGAACACTATATCACGCGTAATATCCGGGCATTTTATCGAAGACGCCTTTTTTCGCCGGTCCTATATTTGTGTATACTTGCAGTTCTCTGGTTTGTTTTTCCATTGTCTACACTGCTCTCCCCGCCATCCTTAGGGCGTAATGAGAGTTTCCAGTCTGCTTATGAAAAGGGCACACATTATGCGTCCGCGTCCTTTACCGGGCTTACGTTTACCGGTTATATCAGCAAACGCTTTGGTAACACCAACGGCTACTATTACTACACCTATCAGGATGGAAGATGCTCCATTGTCCTTCTGTCTCCCTCCACCTGCGAAGAGGGTAATCCGATGATTTCAGAGATTTCTGTCCGTGGCCAGATTGAGCGTGCAAATGATTCTTATGAGAAGCTTCTTGCCGCACTTTCCGAGGATCTTGCGTGGACACAAAACGGTATCTCAGCTGAGATGCCCCGATACTATTTCAGCGAACCCGATTTTCATCCGACCTTTACTACGCTTCTTTTTGTTGCGTATTTCGGAACTGGAATCTACGCCATCATCTGCCTGATCTTGTATCTGCTGTATGCACATTTTCCCGTTCTCTCTCCGCCATGCCAGAACCTTGTCGTTTTCGGTCATCCAAAGCAGATGCTTCTTGAGGCAGAACAGGAGCTTGCTACACTTCCTCAGCTTGCTACGGAGGACATGTTTATCACAGAGCATTACTTTATTATGACTTCTCCTTTTGGCAACGCAATTGTACCGATCAAGGAAATTCTTTGGATTTACAAGCATTCCACGCTCCATAAGTTCCTTTGGTACCATTTTAGTATCTCCTATACGATGCACATTATTGCCAACAAGCATTTTTACATTCATTGTCCAAAAAATATCAAATCCGACATCGATGGTATCATGGACTACTTAGCTGAGGCCAATCACAATATCTGCGTTGGCTTCTCCGAGGAGAACCGCCTCAAAACAGAGGCCGTCCTCGGTAAACCATTCCACATCGAAAAATTCTTCGCACTTTTGCGCCGACGCGTCTAGCGCCCGGCGCGATGATGCGCTTTTCGTTTTCTCTTTCATACCGTTCCTGCCACATTCCATAAACATCCCTTAAGTTCATTTCCCTCTTCATAACAAAGCATTCACACAAAAATCGCTGAAATTCTTTCAACCGGCATTACGGTGATATAATTGTGTCTTATATCGGCTTTGACACTCCGCACACGACTGTTACACGGATAGACGGGCAGGAGTGTTCAAACCTATAGAAGACATAATAAATAGATAAACCGTAATGCCGGTTGAATTAGAATTTCGTGATTTTTGCGTATGCTTTTTTGAAGATGGGGAATGACTTAAGAGGATGTTGATGCCATTGGGATAAGCGGTGTAAAAGAGAAAAGCGCCGGCAGCCGTGCAGGACGGCTGTCGGCGCATAAGTACTAAAGGCGGATCATAACGAGGTAGACTGTTGCAAGCGAGATAACAATCTGAATGATTGCGAAACGGAAAACAACCTGGGCATTGGACCAGCCGAGATTCTTACGCACATGGTCATGGATCGGCGTTCTGACATCCTTTAAGATGTGGATCTTGAAGACACGAATCAAAGATACTTTGATAAGGCCAAGCCCTCCGTCCACAATAAGGAGTGCCGCAATCGGAAGAAACATCAGCGGGCTTCCCGATTTGAGAGCAACGATTGCAATAAAGATGCCCATGGCACGTGAACCCGCATCTCCCATCAAGAGCTTGCTTGGAGTTGCATTGTACCATAAATAGCCAAGCAGGCAGACCGCAAAAAGCAATATGCAATAGTTAAATGGGTCATCCACACCAAGAAGATTATCAATCACAAAAAAAGTCATGATTGAGATGATCGTAAGTGTGCCGGATAAGCCATCAACACCATCGGAACAATTGGTAACATTGATTGATGCCCATACAAGGATAATGGTAAGTAATGCAAAAAGAACCGGTGGAATCACGATGCTTGTTCCAAAGAAAGCAAGCGTTATTTCGTTTGTATTGTAATGCAGATATACAAGCGCAACGACAACTGCGACGATCAGGTCTAAAAAGCCTTTTATGAACTCTCCCCACGGTTTCTCGGATGCATCATCAAAAAAGCCCGTAAACATCTCAATCGTTACCAGACACAGATAGATTGCGATCTCCATGTTGATCTGTGAGAATAAAAGTGCTGTGATAACAAAAACAAATATAAATATAATGCCGGCACCTCTCGGCTTTCCCGCGGACAAAGATCCGTCATGTGCAAACTGTCTTCCCAGATCTTTTGGAAGAAGCGGGTTCAATTTGGCAATTGCCATGCAGGTTGCAGCAAACGCAAATAATACGCCGATAAAAGCGACAACAGAAAAGTCAAAGTTTCCCAGATAATTAATCATTTTAATCCTCCTCGAAATGCATTGCATCACTCATTATATTAGTGCGTGAAAAAAATGTAAAGTTTTACTTGCTTTTTTCTCCAAGTATATGTATTATATACTCACACACTTTAAAGCGTTGAAGCGTTAATGTTTTTAATTCATATACCAGGAGGATGATGAACATGTCACAAAAAGGCGACTTAATGACGGTGCGTCCCGATGTCCGTGTCGTGGATGCTACAATAAGAGATGGAGGTCTGGTCAACAACTTTATGTTTACCGATGACTTTATCAGTGCTCTTTATCGCACCAATGTCAAAGCCGGAGTCGACTATATGGAGTTTGGCTACAAAGCTTCCAAGGAAATGTTCGATACAAGCAAATTCGGTAAGTGGAAGTTCTGTGACGAGGACAGCATCCGTGCGATCGTCGGCGATAACCCTTCCGATATGAAGCTTGCCGTTATGGCAGATGTCGGCCGCTGCGATTACAAAAAGGATATTATCGATAAGAAGGACAG
Organism: Agathobacter sp.; assembly: GCA_022769125.1. Classification (GTDB taxonomy): domain Bacteria; phylum Bacillota; class Clostridia; order Lachnospirales; family Lachnospiraceae; genus Roseburia. Next base: position 87,345 of record JALEKN010000012.1, on the reverse strand, counting down.
CGTCATCGACCTGATACGGGTTGCAACTTACGTACATCAGATGCCTGCTGCTCTCGATATCATTGAGGATGCCAAGGCAAAGGGCTACGAAGTTACCTGCAACATCATGGCAGTTTCCAACGCCAAGGAGGCTGATATCGATCAGGCACTTGACATGGTTGGTCAGAGCAGTGCAGACGGTATTTATATTGTGGACAGCTATGGTGCATTATATCCGGAACAGATCCGCCGTATCGCTGACAAATATATGGAAGTCGGAGAAAAATATGACAAATTTATCGGTATCCATGCACACAATAACCAGCAGCTTGCGTTTGCAAACACCATCGAATCCGTTGCCCGCGGTGTCAGCTACCTTGATGCAACCATGATGTCCATGGGACGCGGTGCCGGCAACTGTGCAATGGAGCTTTTGATCAGCTTCTTAAAGAATCCGAAGTACAACATCTACCCGATTCTCAAATTCCTTGAGCAGTACATGCTGCCTCTTAAGGAAAGCGGTGCACTTTGGGGCTATGACATTCCGTATTTACTGACCGGACGCTTAAATCAGCATCCATCTGCCGCGATCGACTACACACATGCCGGACGCAGCGATTATGCAGACTTCTACACGGATCTTTTGGATAAATAAAATTCTTCATATAAAATGTGTGCTTAAGCACACCCTCCCAAAAAGGCAGACGCATACGCGTCTGCCTTTTTATCTCTCACTATTCCTATAACATTCTACCCACACACGCAAACCGTTGCGCAGCCATCTGGTATCTATATCTGCCGCATCAGCCTTTTCGTCTCATACACCTCTTCAAACAGAAATGCCTCCCGCGCCAGCTCAATATTCTCCTCAGAATGCTCTACCTCTTTGGAAAAGATCCGCACCACATCGACACGGTCGTCTCTCGTATAACAGCCGCCGTTTAAGTGATACCGTAGCGCATCCATATCCCGGATAAAAAGAGTGAACACCACCGCCAGTTTCCGGTACGACGCGGCATCGTAATCGTACACTGCATTCATCAGATAGCGGAACGTGAAGTATACCATAAGCTGTTCATAATCACTCTCCCGATATGCCGGGCTTTGCAGATACTGCTGCAAAATAGCAGAGTATGTCTTCTCCGTATAATACTCCTCCATCTGCGCCTTTACGATTTCCCACTCTTCATCGAGTGTCTCCATCTCTGCAAAAGTCTGATAGCGCGATTTAAAATCCTGATATGCATATTCTCCAATTGCATCGCACTCCTCCTCGCATATCGGCAGAAGATACTCCCGCATCCGCGTCCAAATATCCCTGCTGCGGTCCTGCAACAGGGCGATTGCCTGTTTCTGCATCTGCTCTATTGCAGGAATCCATTCATCTTCCGGCTCGTCTGCATCTGATATGTCATCGCCCATAGGATGATCCACAATGCCAACAGGTGTCTCTCTAAAAAACAAGATGCGCGCGACCTCCTCACACGACAGCGAAAGGCATTTTTGCAGGACATTGCCATACTCGATGGAAAACCGAGGATATTCCGTACACACCTCTGACAAAGCCTCTTCCCCAAGTGCAATGCAAATGTCACAAAGCTTGTCCTTATTTAAGAAAGGACAATAACCATTGCTTTCCAATTGAAAACTATGCTCGTTGTCCTCCGTCATATACATATGTGCAGCGAAACGTTCTCCCAACGCTCCGCCGATGCTCTTATAATACGCATAGGTATCCTCATCGATATCGATCTCCCAGCCGATGCAGCAGCTATGCTTGCACTCTCCTGCAATACAGGAAAATTCCTCATAATAGTCCGGTACTCGTAAAATCACCCTTAGCTCTCCTTGCTGACCAGTTGTTGTTCTTCCGTCTGACGGTTAAGCAATGACCAGTCCGGATCTTCTTTCCCTTTAAAATAATTGCATCCAATGTATCCGATACACCACACAAGCCCTGCAAATGTTGCAGACAATAAGATCTTTACCGCGCACACCGCAACAAGCTGTACGCTCAGTTTTCCATTTCCAAATGCCGTGTATAGCGTATGAAGTGGCTGTAAAAACATCAGCCAGCCGCCAACATATACCGCTGCGATTGTTCCAAGCACATTACAAATAAGCGCCAACATCTGCTGTACCTTTTTCTTCATATACAAACACTCCCTTTTAAACCATTCAAAACGCACTCTTTTTCTGCTACTTACTCCATGAATAATTCGATTGTGCCACTTTCCCTTGTTTTTTTCAAGTCTATTACCCGCTGATTTCTGGAGCCTCGGAACTTTAATCGAATGTCCTTTTCCTCCGCAATAAACGGTCCGTCCACCAGCACATCAATCATGTCCAAGAATCTGTCCGTGTCCTGTGTATACTTTCGCCCTCCTTCGACCAGATCTTTATCATATATATATCCGGTAAAGGCCCATATATTCTTCTGTGGAAAACGCTTTCGCACCTTCTCCACAAAAGACACCAATTCCTTTTGGTTTTCAGGTTCGAACGGTTCTCCTCCAAGTAAGGTAAGCCCCTGTACATAATCAGGTTCCAGCGAATCCAATATCTGCTTCTGAGTGTCCTCATCGAATGATTCCCCATAGGAGAAATCCCATGTCTGGGGCTGGAAACAGTCCTTGCAATGGTTTCTGCACCCGGACACAAACAAAACCGTCCTGCAGCCAAGTCCATTTGCGATATCACAATATTTTATTCCTGCATAATTCATTCCATTAACCTCAAAAGCCCGCTCTACCAAGTAGAGCAGGCTTTCCAATCGTCTTATACCGCACTTTTTTATTTTGTGCTTTTCTTTACCGGAGTCTTCTTTGCCGGCTCAATCTTTGGTGCTTCTGCTTTCTTTACTGGCTCTGCCTTCGGTGCCTCGACCGTCTTTACCGGCTCTGCCTTCGGTGCCTCGACCTTCTTTACCGGCTGTGCCTTCGGTGCTTCTACTTTCTTTGCAGTTGTCTTTTTTGCCGGAGCCTTCTTAACCGGTGCTTTCTTTGCCGGTGCCTTTTTCTCTGCTGCTTTCTTAAGAACGATCTTCTCAAGTAAAGATGCTTTATGAAGATCTCCATCCACATAAAGGATTCCCTTGTTGTAAGCCTCAGAGACATTAAGCTTGCCTGTTGCGATATCTACAAGAGCGCTTGCATTCGTAGTGACAATTGCATCTCTGTCATAGTATTCATATGGCTGAATGTCAATCTTTCCATCTGCCACTTCAAGATAAAGTGCGCCTTCGCCCTCGCCGGTAACGTTAAACTGTACTGCTACATGGTCTTTAATTGCGCTTGCATCTGCCTTCGCATATGCTGTCTCCAATTTCTTAACTAATTCCTGATATGTCATAAGTACACGCCTCCCTAAAAGCAAATGAATAACTATAAGAAGAAAATAGCATATTTCGCCTATTTTGTAAACATTAGTATCCTTATATTATTTTTAAAAAATCTATACTCTTTTCCACTCTTACAGTGTTTCTACTTTGATCATGTTTGTATTTCCGCTGGTTCCGTTGATCTGTCCTCCGGTCAGGACAACATTATCTCCCTGCTGCAGACCGAAGATCTCTTTTGCCTGATTCAGATCGTTGTAGAACATAACGTCAATGGAATTATATTCCTCGCTGAGCATTGGATATACACCCCAGCTTAAATTCAGCTTGCGCATCGAACGCTTTGAGGTGGTCATACCGATGATGTCTACCGGGCAGCGGAAACGGCTGACCATTCGTGCGGTTGTTCCACTTACCGAATTAACCACAATACACTTAGCGTTTACATCGATTGCCATTGCACAGGTTCCATGGGAAAGTGCATCCAGATTGCTGTGTATCTTGTACTCGGTATTACGGAACCACTCGGTATAATCGATTTCCTTCTCAGTACATTCTGCAATCTCTGCCATTGTCTTAACGGCCTGCACCGGATATTTTCCTGCTGCGGATTCTCCGGAGAGCATGATTGCGGATGTCCCCTCGTACACGGCATTTGCGACATCGGAAATCTCTGCTCTCGTTGGTCTCGGATTGTGGATCATTGACTCAAGCATTTCGGTTGCAGTGATGACACGCTTTCCGAGCAGTCTGCATCGTTTGGTAAGCTGCTTCTGGATTGCCGGCAGGTTGACATAAGGGATTTCTACGCCAAGGTCACCACGCGCGATCATCACACCGTCCGCAATCGTGCAGATCTCATCGATATGATCCACACCGGACTGATTCTCGATCTTTGCGATGATGTCAATATCTTCTCCGCCATTTTTTGTCAAAAAGTCCTTGAGCTGGCGCATATCATTTCCATTTGAAACAAAAGATGCTGCTACAAAATCAACGCCATTCTTGATGCCGAACAATAGATCCTCTTTATCCTGCTCGCTCAGATAATCTCCCTTTAACACCTTGTTCGGGAAATTCATGCTCTTATTATTGGAAAGCTCCCCACCGGACAATACAGTACAGATTGCGTCGTTTCCCTGCAGCTTTTTTACCTCGCATACAACAAGTCCATTGTTGACAAGGATCTGGTCGCCCACCTTAAGCTCGTTGATCAGATCCGGATAATTGACTGCGACACGCTCCTGATTTCCTACAATCTGCTCTGTCGTGAAGGTAAACGTATCCCCCTCCTTCAGTGTGATCTTACCCTCTTCAAACTTTCGGATACGGTACTCCGGGCCTTTTGTATCAAGCATTATCGCAATCGGCATATTAACCTTGTCTCTTACCTTATTGATCAGGTCAATCTTCGCCTGCTGTTCTTCTAAAGTCCCATGTGAGAAATTCAGTCTTGCAACATTCATTCCTGCATAACACATCTGTGTAAGTGTCTCTTCGTTCTCGCAAGCCGGTCCGATCGTACAGATAATTTTGGTTTTTCGCATTTTATTTTTATTCTCCCTAATAACATTCTATATTCCAGTTTCGCTATCTATTATACCCATATTGCACGATAATTTTCAAGTGGGGACGTTCCTTTTGACACAAGGAGCGCCCATTGGCTTACAACCCATACCATTGGTACATATTTTTCCCGAAAAATTGCACGCCCAGTGTGTTCAATTTATAAAAACACATTGCTACAATTTGAAGTACACAAAAACATTTGAAGGGAATAAATGCAGATGAAAACAAAATCTCTAAAGAAACAGCTTACCGCACAATTTTATCACAGGAACATGCTTGCCTTCTTGGTCTCCACCTTAGCAGCTCTAGCCTCCGGCTCTCTTAGTCTGCTCATCTCATGGCTCATGCAGCAGCTTGTCGATGCCGCTTCTGGTGTACATGGTTCACTTTCACTTTTGGAACTCGCAAAGGCAAGCGTCGGCTTCCTTTTCCTATGCATTATCCTCTATATACTTATCTACATTGCCAAACCCGCTTACCTAAAACGTGCCATGCAGCAATACAAAGACTATGCCTTCGATATGCTGATCCACAAAAACATCTCATCCTTCAAAGATGAAAGCACGGCGGCTTACCTGTCATCGCTCACAAACGATGCGACAAGTATTGAGAACAACTATTTAAGCCAGCAGTTTGACATCATCACAATGGCTGTCACCTTTGTCGGCGCGCTTGTCATGATGCTTTGGTACTCTCCACTTCTGACCGCGGTTGCCATCTGCGTAAGCATTTTACCACTTTTTGCATCCATCTTAACAGGCGGCAGGCTTGAAGCAGCCGAAGTGCGGGTATCCGACCGCAACAAAGATTTTACTGCTGCGCTGCAGGATTGTCTCGGCGGTTTTTCTATTGTAAAAAGCTTTAAGGCGGAAAAAGAAATTTACGACCTGTTTAAAGAAAATAACAGCTCACTGGAAAAAGAGAAATGTAATCGTCAGCGCATCAAAAGCATCATCGGAATGATTGGTTCGGTAACGGGGATTTTCGCACAACTGGCGGTTTTTCTGGTTGGTGCATACCTCACGAAAAACGGCTATGGGCTGACACCGGGTGCTTTGCTCCTGTTTGTAAACCTGATGAACTATATCATTGAACCGATCGCCACTCTGCCCGGCTTATTGGCAAACCGTAAAGCGGCACTTGGTCTAGTTGACAAACTTACCGATGCTCTTGAGCAAAATTCCGGTTCCACCGGTGGGCTCTGCCTTACACACCTTTCCAAAGGGATTGAATTGCGGAATGTTTCCTTCGGATATGAAGAGGACAAAGAAATTCTCCACCATATCTCTGTCCGCTTCGAGGCAGGAAAATCCTACGCGATTGTCGGCGGAAGCGGTTGCGGGAAATCGACGCTCCTTAATCTGCTCACGGCTGCAAACACCGGTTACAGCGGCAACATTCTTTTCGACGATGCAGAACTTAGAAACATTTCAACAGAGTCGCTATATGATCTGATCTCAGTGATCCAACAGAATGTATTTGTATTCAACGCCTCCATCAAAGACAATGTATCCATGTTCCGTGATTTCCCGAAAGCGGAGCTGGATGAGGCAATCCGCAAGGCGCACTTAGGCAGCCTGATTACAGAGCGCGGGAAAGATTATCTCTGCGGGGAAAATGGAAAGGGACTCTCCGGCGGTGAGAAGCAGCGGATTTCCATTGCACGAAGCCTGCTCAAAAAATCCTCCGTCCTTCTAATAGATGAGGCGACTGCCTCCCTCGATGCGCAGACCGCGCATCAGATTTCGGACAATCTTTTAGACCTCACCGGAATCACCCGGATCGTCGTAACGCACACGTTAGCCGAATCGCAGATGCGGCGTTATGATGAGATCATTGTACTAAAGAATGGCACCATTACCGAATCCGGCACCTTTGATTTTCTGATGGAAAAGAAGGGATATTTTTATGCGCTGTTTACGGTGGCGCAGTAAAGATATTGCATTGATGTTGGTGTTGTAACCAACCACACTATATCAAATGTCATGAAAAATACCTATTTTATTTTTGATCCTCTGCATTTCATTTTCAGTTTCAATGACTGCCTTTGCAGACATCAAAAGTTCCTGACTGATCTCATCGTAGCCCGGCAGGTCCTCGATTCCTTTCTTGTAGCGGAGCTGATGCTCCAAGGTTGCCCAAAAGTCCATACCATTTGTGCGGATCTGAATTTCCACACGCATCGGTGTTTTTCCTTTGGAGAAAAATACCGGTATCTCCACGATCATATGATAACTCCGATATCCATTATCTTTCGGATTTTTGATGTAATCCTTGATTTTTATTACTTTAATATCATCCTGCTCTCCAACAAGGTTTGCAATCGTGTAAATATCATCGATAAATGCACAGACTACACGCACGCCGGCAACATCGTTCAGCTGTTCCTGTATGTTCTCGGCGGTAAAATCATATCCGAGTTTTTGCAGCTTGTTGTAAATACTCTGTGGACTTTTAATTCTTGTCTTAATAAAAGAAATCGGATTACGCTTATTCTCTACGGAAAATTCATCATTTAACACTTCAAGCTTGGTCTGCACTTCACGGATTGCGCAACGGTACATCATCATCAGATCATTGAATTTTGCTGTGTTATCAATAAAGTGCTGCGAGTCTATTGCTTCCAGCCAAGGTTGCTTTTCTTCTTGCTGTATCATACAAATTCCTTCCTATATGCCCTGCAGGCATTTTTCCTATAATAATTATACCAAAGGAGCAGTCTTGTGTCAAAAAAGACACTGTATCCCACAACCGTGAAATACAGTGTCTTCAATCTTGTGCCAATGGGCGCTCCTCACTACAGGTGCAGTACGCGCTCTTTGATCTCCTGGGTACGTCCCTGATTCCAGAACTGCGTGCCGATATAGCCGCAGGTACGGCGGGCAACACTCATTTGATCCTGATCCCGGTTGCCACAGCATGGGCACTGCCAGATCAGCTTTCCGCTTCCCTCTTCGTTGATGATCTCGATCTCTCCGTCGTAGCCGCACTTCATGCAGTAATCGCTCTTGGTGTTGAGTTCTGCATACATGATATTATCGTAAATATACTGCATAACAGAAAGAACCGCATCAATATTGTTCTGCATGTTCGGTACTTCAACATAGCTGATCGCCCCTCCCGGAGAGAGTGCCTGGAACTGGGATTCAAATTTGAGTTTGTCAAATGCATTAATATTTTCCGTAACATGTACGTGGTAGCTGTTTGTAATGTAGTTCTTGTCGGTAACACCCTCGATTCTTCCAAAACGCTTCTGTAAGCACTTTGCGAACTTATAGGTTGTAGATTCAAGCGGTGTGCCGTATAAAGAGAAGTCAATGTCTGTTGCTGCCTTCCAATCTGCACAGGCATCGTTTAATCTCTGCATGATCTTAAGTGCAAACGGAGTTCCCACTTCCGGATCGGTGTGGGATACACCGGTCATATATCTTACACACTCACATAAGCCTGCATATCCGAGGGAAATGGTAGAATATCCACCAAACAAAAGCTTGTCGATCGTCTCTCCCTTCTTTAAGCGTGCAAGTGCACCATTCTGCCACAAAATCGGAGCCACATCGGAAGGCGTTCCAAGCAATCTCTTGTGTCTGCACATAAGTGCACGGTAACACAAGTCAAGACGTTCCTCCATAATCTGCCAGAACTTATCCATATCCTTGCCAGAGGAGCAAGCCACATCTACAAGATTCAGGGTAACAACACCCTGGTTAAATCTTCCGTAGTATTTGCCCTCTCCCTCAACATAATTCTTGGCATTTGCCACATTCTCGGTCGTGCGGTCCGGGGTCAGAAAGCTTCGGCAGCCCATGCAGGTATAACACTGACCCTTTCCGGTCTTGTCCACTTTCAGCTCCTTCATCTTCTTTTCAGAAATATAATCCGGAACCATACGCTTTGCGGTACACTGCGCAGCAAGTCTGGTCAGATACCAATACTTGGAATCCTCGGTAATATTATCTTCCTCAAGCACATAGATCAGCTTCGGGAATGCCGGGGTGATATATACACCCTTTTCATTCTTCACTCCCTTGATTCTCTGATGAAGCATCTCCTCGATAATTGCTGCAAGGTCTGTACGGATCTGTCCGTCCGGAACCTCATCCAGATACATAAATACCGTAATAAACGGAGCCTGTCCGTTTGTCGTCATAAGGGTGATGACCTGATACTGGATCATCTGCACGCCACGGTTGATCTCTTCCTTGACGCGAAGCTCTGCCACTTCATTGATCCTTTCCTGATCAAGTTCGATTCCCGCGGCTTCAAACTCTGTCTTTACCTGCTTGCGGAACTTGTCGCGGCTTACCTGTACAAACGGTGCAAGATGGGAAAGAGAAATACTCTGGCCACCATACTGGCTGCTTGCGATCTGCGCGATTGCCTGTGTTGCGATGTTGCAGGCAGTTGAAAAACTCTTCGGCGGATCAATCATCGTCTCGCTGATAACAGTTCCGTTCTGCAGCATATCCTCCAGATTGACCAGGCAGCAATTGTGCATATGCTGTGCGAAATAATCTGCATCATGGAAATGGATCAGTCCTTTTTCATGTGCCTCAACAATATCCTCCGGAAGAAGGAATCTTCTGGTGATATCCTTGCTGACCTCACCCGCCATATAATCACGCTGTACGCTGTTGACTGTTGGGTTCTTGTTGGAATTTTCCTGTTTTACCTCTTCATTGTTACATTCAAGAAGGCTTAAAATCTGCTCGTCTGTAGAGTTTGATTTACGAACCAGCGCTCTCTTATAGCGATATGTGATATAGTTGCGGGCAACCGTAAAAGCTCTCTGGTTCATGAGCTGGTTTTCCACCATATCCTGAATTTCCTCTACGCTTGGAGAACGCTTCATATTCTCACATGCAGTCTCTACGTTCGCTGCGATTTCCTCAATCTGTTCATCTGTCAGTTTCTCATAGTCAATAACGGATGCGTTCGCCTTCTGGATTGCGGCAACAATCTTCGCCTCATCAAATGTTGCTTCGCTTCCGCTTCGTTTGATTATTTTCATTACTTAACCTCCACCGATCCTTTGTATCTTCGTTATATCTTATCATTTCTTCTGGTGATATCTTAACGCTGATTTTAATTATACAATATGTTGTGGTTTTGTCAACGTATCAATTCTACATTATGTGGTCGTACCTTTTTCCTATTTTTGTTCCGCAAACCCTTGTTTTATCAGCGTCTTATACATTTTTGCCAAATATTATGTCCAAAAATCGTCACAATTTTACTCTGACGTAAAAATTGTATTTTCACTATTGTTTCCTATATATATGTATTTGACTTTTGCCATTTGTGGTTATAAAATTTCACATATGCGCGCGGTTTTTCCGCGAAACTGCAAAGAAAGGAAGGATAACATCTTATGTTAAAAACACTCGGCGCACAGCTGAAGGAATACACAAAAGCTTCCATCGCTACGCCTCTTTTTATGCTGTTGGAAGTGTTGATGGAAACCATCATCCCATTTCTAATGGCAAAGATCATTGATGTCGGAATCTATGGTGAAAACCAGGGCTATGTTGTCAAAATGGGACTTCTCATGGTCGCATGTGCATTTGTCTCCCTGTTTGGAGGATGGATGGGGGCCAAGTACGGTGCAAAAGCCTCAATGGGTCTCGGTCGCAACTTAAGGAAGGCAATGTTTAAAAACATCCAGACCTTCTCCTTTTCCAACATCGACAAGTACAGCACCGCAGGTCTTGTCACTCGTATGACAACGGATGTCACCAACATCCAGAACGCCTACCAGATGATCCTGCGCATGGCTATGCGTGCTCCTGCAAGCCTTATCTGTGCAATGGCTATGTCATTTTTCATCAGCCCTAAGCTTGCTTCCATCTATCTTGTCGCTGTCATCATTCTTGGTTTCTGCCTTGCGCTCATCGTCTTTTTTGCAATGCGCTATTTTCGTGAAGCATTTTTAAAGTACGATGATCTTAACGAGAGCATTCAGGAGAATGTCTCCGCAATCCGTGTTGTAAAGGCGTATGTACGCGGCGATTATGAAAAGAAGCGTTTCAAAAAAGCAAGCCAGAGCATCTATAACATGCTCTCCCGCGCAGAGAACGTTGTTCTGTGGAACGCACCTCTTATGAACCTTACCGTATACACCTGTATCCTGCTGATCAGCTGGTTCGGTGCTCACTTTATCGTTGCCGGCGAGCTTACCACCGGTAACCTCACCTCACTCCTTACATACTGCATGAGCATCCTGATGAACCTGATGATGCTCTCCATGATCTTCGTCATGGTATCCATGAGTATCGCAAGCGCAAACCGTATTGCAGAGGTATTAAACGAAAAGAGTGATCTGACCAACCCGGAAAATCCGGATTACGAGGTCGTTGACGGAAGCATCCGCTTTGACCATGTAACCTTCCGCTACAACGAGCATTCCGAGGCACCGATCCTCGATGACATCAATCTGGACATCAGATCCGGCGAGACGGTCGGAATCATCGGCGGAACCGGAAGTTCAAAGTCTTCTCTCGTCAACCTGATCAGCCGCCTATACGATGTCAATGACGGTGCGGTCTACGTCGGTGGAAAGGATGTCCGCAGCTACGATCTTGATACGCTCCGCAACGAGGTATCCGTAGTATTGCAGCAGAACGTACTGTTTTCCGGAAGTATTCTGGATAACCTCCGCTGGGGCAACCCGAACGCTACCGAGGAGGAATGCATCGAAGCCTGCAAGATGGCATGCGCAGATGAATTTATCCAGAAATTCCCTGACAAGTACAACACACATATCGAGCAGGGTGGAACCAATGTCTCCGGTGGGCAGAAGCAGCGTCTTTGTATCGCCCGCGCACTGCTAAAGAAACCGAAGATTCTTATTCTGGATGACAGCACCAGCGCGGTCGATACTGCTACCGATGCCAACATCCGTAAGGCATTCCGTGAAGCGATTCCTGGTACTACCAAGCTCATCATCGCGCAGCGTATCAGTTCTGTCATGGACGCTGACCGTATCATTGTCATGAACGATGGCAAACTTGACGGATTCGATACCCATGAGAATCTGCTTGTATCCAACGATATCTACCGCGATGTCTATGAATCCCAGACAAGCGGTGGTGGAGACTTTGACGAAGGAGGTGCAAACTAATGCCGGGACCAAGAGGACCAAGGGGTCCAAAACCTCAGATCAAAAATCCGGGCAAGCTGTTAGCCCGCTTACTCAAAACAGTCATCAGCCGTTATGCCGTCTTATGGATTATTGTGCTGATCTGCCTGCTTTTATCTGTTTTTGCAAACACTCAGGGAACCATGTTCATCCAGTCCCTGATTGATGACTACATCACGCCGCTCTTGGCGAACGGTGGCAGTGACTATGGTCCACTGCTTCATGCAATGGGACGTGTTGCAGGATTTTATGCAGTCGGAATCGTTGCAACCTTTATTCAGCAGAAGATGCTGATTTATATTTCACAAGGCAGCATCAAATATATGCGTGATGAGCTCTTCTCCCATATGCAGGATCTGCCGATCCGCTACTTTGACACACACTCACACGGCGATATCATGTCTATCTACACCAATGACATGGATACTCTCCGTCAGATGATCAGCCAGAGTATTCCTCAGATGTTCAACAGTGCGATTACTGTCATCTTTGTTCTGGTATGCATGATCCGCCTGAGCATTCCACTTACGATCCTGACACTGCTTATGGTTGCCATAACTTTCTATGTCAGCAAGCATTATGCCGGATTCTCCAGCCGCTACTTCGTTGCACAGCAGCAGAACCTCGGAAAAGTAAACGGCTTCATTGAAGAGATGATGAGCGGTCAGAAAGTCGTAAAAGTCTTTACCCATGAGCGGCAGAATATTGAGGATTTCAACAAGATCAACGATGAGCTGTTTGACAGCGCCATGAACGCGAACTACTATGCCAGTCTGATGGGACCGATCAATGCACAGATCGGCAATTTAAGCTATGTCCTCTGCACCATCCTTGGCGGTTTCCTTGCGATCTCCTTAAGCGGAACTACCGTAGGACCTATCACCTTCGGCACCTTTACCGTCGGCTCACTCGCTGCATTTTTGACCTACAACAAGCAGTTCTCCATGCCGATTTCACAGGTCAGCCAGCAGTTCAACAGTATCATCATGGCACTTGCAGGCTGTGAGCGAATCTTCGGACTGCTCGACGAGGAGCCGGAAGCAGACGAGGGATATGTTACCCTTGTCAATGCAGCTGAGGAAAACGGCACCCTTACTGAGACAGACCATCACACTGGACTCTGGGCCTGGAAACATACCCATCAGGCAACCGGAGAGGTCGAGTACAAAAAGCTGCAGGGCGATGTCGTCTTTGATGATGTGGATTTCGGATATGTTCCGGAAAAGATCGTCCTTCACAATGTAGACCTGTATGCTACACCGGGGCAGAAGATCGCGTTTGTCGGCTCCACCGGAGCGGGAAAGACGACCATCACCAACCTGATCAACCGTTTCTACGACATTCAGGATGGTAAGATCCGCTACGATGGCATCAATATCAATAAAATCAAAAAGGCAGATCTGCGTCATTCACTCGGAATCGTTCTTCAGGATACGCATCTGTTTACGGCAACGGTTATGGAAAATATCCGTTACGGCAAACTCGATGCAACCGATGAGGAGGTCTACGCTGCGGCACGGCTTGCAAATGCAGACACCTTTATCCGTCAGCTTCCGGATGGTTATCAGACCGTACTGACCGGAGACGGGGCTAACTTAAGTCAGGGGCAGCGGCAGCTCCTTGCCATCGCAAGAGCCGCTATCGCCGATCCTCCGGTACTGATCCTCGATGAAGCGACCAGCTCCATTGATACCCGTACCGAGCGCATTGTCCAGGATGGTATGGATAAGCTTATGGCAGGGCGTACCACATTTGTTATCGCACACCGCCTGTCCACCGTCCGCAACAGCGACTGCATCATCGTCTTAGAGCAGGGCCGTGTAATCGAACGAGGCAACCACGATCAGTTGATCGCAGCGAAGGGCAAATACTATCAACTCTATACCGGTCAGGCGATCGCAGAATAAAGATATTTTTCTATAATAATGTAAAAGACTTTGTACCACTGATATTTCGTGGCACAAAGTCTTTTTATTGCGTTTATATTGCGATTACAATCTGTTTTCGTCCGGTAAATTTCTTACCGCTTCTCAAACACAAACGATTACTCGTAAATATCATATTCTTTTCCGTCGCGCATAAATACCGGAATGATATCGATTGGCGCCGGTACAGTCACACGCTGTCCGCCCTCGTAGGTTTTCTTCGTGTAGGCATCCTTCCATGCAGCGCCCTTTGGCAGATATACACTTCTCTCCGTCACGCCCTCTTCCATCACCGGCGCAACCAGAAGATCCGGTCCGAACATGTAGGCATCCTCAATCTCCCAGCTGTCCTTATCCTCCGGGAAATCATAGAACAGCGGGCGCATGACCGGAGCACCGCTCTCGCTTGCCGCTTTCATGCATTCGCGGATGTACGGGCGGAGTCTCTCACGGATAAAGAGATACTTCTTTAAAATCTCATAATTATCCTCGCCAAAGCTCCAGACCTCGTTGTCCTGTCCTGAGGTCAGCTGGCGCACGCCGTTGATAAATTCCTGCTCACGCTCATACCACGGAGAACGCTCCCCATGCATACGGAATACCGGGCAGAATGCTCCCCATGCAAACCAGCGTACCAGAAGTTCCTTAAAATGCGGATCTGCGATATTGCCGCCCAAAAAGCCTCCGATGTCGCTCGTCCACCACGGAATACCTGCCATTCCCATGCTAAGGCCTGCCTGCAGCTGTTCACGCATTGCCCGGAAAGAAGAATAGATATCCCCTGACCATGTGAGTACGCCATACTTCTGGCTTCCCGCCCACGCACAGCGCACAAGCGACATAATATCGGTCTCTCCCTCTTTCTTAAGTCCGTCATAAAATCCCTTTGCATAGCCGACCGGATAACGGTTGGTACACTGTACAGCCGGTCCCTCATAATATCTGTAATTGTCAAAATCATACGGACCGTACTCCGGCTCTGCCTCATCCAGCCAGAAGCATCGGATACCATAATCATAGTAGTGCTCCTTGCACTGCTCCCAGACAAACTGCTGTGCTTTCGGATTGGTTGCATCGTAAAATGTCGTATTTCCCATCCATGTCATGTGGATCGCATTGCAGCGGTCTGCGTTGACCAGATAGCCATTTTCCGCCATAACTCCGTAATTTGAACTCTGTTCATCAATCGTAGGCCATACGGATACGACCAGCTCAATGCCAAGCTCCTTTAACTCCTTTACCATTGCTGCCGGATCCGGCCAGTCTCTCGGCTCAAAACGGAAATCACCTTGTCTCGTCCAATGGAAGAAATCGATTACGATTGCATCCATCGGAAGTCCTCTCTTCTTATGCTCCCTTGCCACGGCAAGCAATTCTTCCTGATTGCGGTAACGTAGCTTACACTGCCAATAGCCCATACCGTATTCCGGCATCATCGGCGTGCGCCCGGTAGCAAGCGAATATTGTGCCTCGATCTCTGCCGGAGTGTCTCCCGCCGTGATAAAATAGTCCAGCTTTTTTGTGCTGTTTGCATGCCACTCGGTCTTGTTGGTTCCAAAGGTTGCCGTTCCAATCGCAGGATTGTTCCAGAAAAATCCGTATCCTCTGCTTGATACCATGAACGGAACGCTCGCCTGACTGTTGCGGTGTGCCAGCTCTAGTGTTGCGCCCTTCTTGTTCATATGCGCTTCCTGATACTGTCCCATACCGAAGATCTTCTCATCGTCAAACGCCTCAAACCGCGCCGTCAGTGCAAAATCGTTCGTACCCATAATTGGCTTTAACTCGCGCGCATCCACGCGGAGCGGTACACAGTAGCGGTTGATGCGATTTCTGTTTCTCCAATATTCCTCCGTCAGAAGTTCTCCCTTCTGATTGTAGAAGCTGATCCAGCCCTCGTGTGATATCTTTGCCGTAATCTTGCCATTTACAAGGGTTGCCTGTGTTCCGGTCTGGTGGTATTTCTCATACTCCGGTGTCTGATACCACGGATCCGTAACATCAATCTCCTCATAAGTGATCGTTGCATCCGTCTTAGGCATTTTCTCCTCCAATGCCCAATCGTTTGCATCCATCTGTGTCTCTTTCGTCATCCGTACACGCAGGGAATTCGGTCCCCACGGCTCAATCCATACCTGGGAGATTCCCTCCCGTATGATCAGTCGGTCTCCATCCTGTTCAAAATGCATAACTTCTCCTCCTTCTACTTATCATCCGAAGCCGCCGGCTCCCCATAGAGCACGCCTCTGCTTCCTGTTGCAATATAAAATCGTCCGTATGTGCGGCTGTCGCCTTCAAGACTGTTGATCTCCCCGTACATCTGCGCATCGGTATTTAGTCTTGTATATGTCCTGCCCTCATCCGTACTGCGGTAAAAACCATAAGTGCCATCAATCGTTGCAGCCGTATAAATTGCCTTATCTTCTTTGTAATAATCCGCGCCCGGACGAATCACGCCAAGTCCCATGCGGTAGAAAATATCTCCATCCCTGCTCAGTCTGATAATACTTACCTCATCGGCAGCTCTGTCATAAACCAGCTTATACAGGCCTTGCTCTCTGAGTGCCATGTAGAACACGCCGCTCTTTCCACACTCGCCCCGCACCTCAGTCTTATTCGCGCAGTCGATCAGTGAAAAATCCACACATGGCGTATTCCCCGGCAGCTTCTTCTGATAGAAATTACAGCCACCATCCGTGCTGACATACAGTTCAAAATGTCGTCCAAAACCATAGAACACCTCACTGTCACACCGGTCTGCAAACACCTTCATGCCGTATGCATAAATGTGCTTACCCTCTTCAAGCGCTTCGTTCTGCGGATATTTGTGTTCAAGTACCGGTGCTGCCTCCGTGATCGGATAGTCAGAAATACAGTTGCCGGAAAGGTCATAGATATTTGCCTTCCGGAATGACTTGCCGCCATCCACGCTGACAATCACCATATCTGCTGGAAGAAATATATTATCTGCAACCGACCATACAAGACTCTTGCAATCCGGTGAGATTGCCACCCAGCCACTATTTACATTCGGACGTTCAATTGCGGCAAGTGCCTGATTGATCTTTTCCGATATGCCGTATGGCATCGAAAGCCGCTCAAAAGTCCTGCACTGATCCTTCGATAGGATTAACCCGCCCTTCGTCTTTCCTGTCCAGTTGCCTCTCGGTGTCACAACAACCACATCCGGGTCTACGTCGGAATAATCTGCGTTTATACAGGTAATGTAGCGGTTTCCATCCGCATCGTCAAAAGAATTATCGCATGGCTTATCCAGATTGCGGAATGCAAAACCTCCCAGATCACCTAAAATGTCGATCAGCTGCACTTCCCCCTTCGGCGGACTGTAGAGATTTAGATGAACAGTCTCCTCCAGACCATCGCACCAATCGGAAAACACAACCACATCCTCCAATAGATTTCTGGTACAGAATACGCCCGTCCCGGTGTTGAACCACAGCTCCTGCGAATTGAACGGGTTGATCTTGATATCCGTCATCCAATGAACCAGACTGTGGCCTCCATTATACTGCGGTGTCATATAGGAAGTTCTAAAATCCAGACGTCCAACAGAAAGATCATATAGGATTACTTCCCATGTCTGTCCATAGTCAAAGGACCGGTACATACAGTCGCCGTCCTCCTTGCTGATGGTCGATACCACCAAAAGCCCCGGCTTCTGCATTGTGCAGGATATTCCGCTAAATCCATGCTGCAACATCTGCGTACCATCTGCATTCTTATCCATGCCCGCACGGTTCTCCCGCTCCGGCGTGTCGAACATATTAGCACCACCCTGACAGAGTATCGGAGGCGTGATATCCTCGCCCTGTCCAATCGTTCCGTCCTGCTCAATCGGATAGCGTACGACCTTTCCACCAATCACACTTCCGCCGTCACAGCTATACCCATGTTCCAATACATAGGCATTCGGTCCCATCACAGAATAGGTCACATACAGATAATGCCTATCCATCGTGTAGCGCTGTGCCACCAATCCGGCAAGTTTTACGCCCTCTACCTCGCCATCCTCCGGCTGCCACAGCTGCGTAAACGTCTGCCCCTCATCATAGGAGACATAAAGGCTCTTTCCCCTGAGATGTTCACTCCGCTTCGTTGTGATTCCGGCGCTTCCGACAATGAGTGCTCTGCCATCCCTTGTCTGTCCCACAAAGGTCAGATAGTCCTCCGGCATAGCCGCAAGCTTCTCCCAATCCGCCCCGCCGTTTGGGCTCGTCCACAATCCATCCGCTTGACTTGCATAATACAGACGCTTGCTGTCCTTTTTGTCAACAATCAGCCGATACCCAGTTCCTCTTCCGTTTAAGTTTCCATGCACACGCATTGGCATATCATAGTATGTAAAATGCTTTCCATAATCTGTTGATACGGAAAGTCTGCCCGGCGGATTGTTCCATATTCCACTCGCAATATATAACTTTGCCGGGTCTTTGTCATCGAGCGCCAGCGCGATAGGAAATGTTTCTCTCAAATCCTTCATATTCACATGATCGATCAGACTGACCCAACGTCTCTCGTCCGGGCAGAACCGGTATGCGCCGCCAATGTCCGTTCTGAGATAAAGTACCCCCGGTTCGTTTTCATGAAATGTAAATCCGGTTACATAGCCGCCTCCTGGTATCGGGAGATTGCGATATGTGTATTTCTCCTGCATATAGATTCCTCCATCAGGCATTCTGCTCCGTGGAAAAGATTTTTCCCACAAAACAAGAACCCCTATAATTGTACCATTATATGATACTTATTATAGGGGTTTGTGACCATTTCAAAAACAATACAAATTCGATGTTTTTTACGTGTATAATTGGAAACGTCTGTCTGGCTTTTATTTTGCGTAGTTCTTATATCCGACTTCCTGCAGATGTGCATCCTTTGCCTTCACCTGTTCTTTCAGATCTGCCGCATAATCCTTTACTCTCTGAAGAAGTGCATCATCTGATGTAGCTAAGATCTTTGCTGCAAGGATTCCTGCATTTGCACCACCATTGATTGCAACGGTTGCAACCGGAATACCGGTCGGCATCTGCACGATACTATAAAGAGAATCTCTCCCGCCAAGAGAAGTAGTGTGCATCGGAATTCCGATTACCGGCATCGGGAAGATTGCTGCGCACATTCCCGGAAGGTGTGCTGCCATTCCTGCTCCTGCAATGATTACCTTAAAGCCTTTTTCCTCTGCGCTCTTTGCATACTCAAAAAATACGTCCGGCTCACGATGTGCGGAGATGATCGTCATCTCGTAGCTTACGCCAAGCTGCTCCAATACATCTGCAGCCTTTGCCATAACCGGCATATCTGAGTCGCTTCCCATTACAATTCCTACTTGTGCCATTTCTTTTCTCCTTTTTGTGCTTATTTATCTATGATCATTTACGCCATTAACTCATCGAGTGGCTGATTGAGTATCTCTGTTCCCGGAACTACGAAACGTCCGTCGCGGATAATATCCTGCGTAGTTCCATCCCCGCGGATGACCGTGATCGCGCCAAGCTCGTCATACGGAATCGTGATGTCGGTATGACAGTTAAAGTATGCCTTGGACAGATCAGTCTGTCTCTGTGCAGACACCTCATTGTCTCTTGCGATGATCGCCTTTCCGTCCGGGTTGTAAGTGATGTTATCCTCATCATAGGTATAACAGGTGTCACCCACTGCAAAATGCGGTCCGGTTTTCTCTGCAATCAGGATCGGCAGCTTGTCCGCAATATTGTATACACGCGCCATACGGTATGCAGTCGTGTTGGTTCCTATCGCAAACTCGCCCATCGGCAGTGTCGGATGATGAAACATCACATTGTCCTCGATGTATTTTTTGTTCTCCGCTTCCTCCTCAAAATTCGTGCAGGTATAAGTGTCGATCATTCCATCCTTGAAATCAATCTCCAGATTCAGATAGTTCAGCTCTCCGAGGTATACCTGGCTGACGTGAAGCTTACCGTTCGTTCCCTTTAGTACCGGAGAGGTAAATACTTCGCCTACCGGAATATTGACATCAGCAACACAGTTTTCAAATGCAGTCTCCTTGTCCGGGTTGGCAAGTGGATGGATCTTCACATACAGATCGGTCCTATTGCCATTGGTTCCCTGGATGTGCACACGATCCGCAGTGTCAAGAATATCTATGATTTTCTGCTGCATATCCCGATACAGTACATAATCAAGCGTGTTAAGCTTAACAGTCTCGGAAAAGATTGCCTCGTAATCCTTCCCAATCGCCGGAAGCGGATATGCGATGATCGTAAAGCTTCTCTCTTCGCCGTGGATATATTCGTTCAGCATCTGAGATGATCCACTCATCATCTGAACCATAAGCTTCTGCTGTTTCTCAGTGTATGCCGGATTCTCCTTCTTGCTGACTGGAGAGAACGGCTCCTCGCCAAACACCTCGATCACAGCAGGGCCACCATAGCCCGGCGCGATGTCCTTAAGCGCCTCAAGCGCATTGTGCTGGCACTCTAAGCGGTACTCCACATACGCCTTATCCATCCAGAGCGCCGCAGCTTCTTTCATATCGTAATCTGCCTGCTTATTGGCAGAGGTGGCATACGGTCTGATTGTCACACGCAGGTTGATTTTTTCAAAATTATGCACTGCCGCGCGTGCCATCCGCTCAAAACCAAGCGGATAACGGATTTCGGCTACGCTCTTCTTACTGATATCCTTGTTGCAGGTCGCAAAACCGATACGATACCCCTCGGTGTAGGTATCTGCCATTGCCTGTATCTCTTTCTCCGAAAAAGTTGCAAGATATGCTCTGCTCTTCGTCTCATTCTCTCCGACATGCAGACCAAAGCGATATAGGTATGCATCATCCGACAAGTCAGATTCCATGACAAGATCCTTAAAATAGTCGTAATCCGGATTTAACAGACGTCCGAATTTGTCCTCCATCCTGACATCCGAATAGTCATGCATGAAAGAATAGATGCTCGCCTTTACTTCCTCCGGTGAGAACTCCGCCGCATCCTCAAACTGTGTATAAAGCTCCACCACAAGTTCCGCAAAAATGCATACGTAAAACCGGTTTCCCTCAAATGCATAAGTATTGTACTCTGTCAGCATATAAAAGACGGCTGCCAGATGCGCGCCAAGTTCTTCCCCTAGTACCCGGACCGCATACGCCGGGTTGGCATAAGAGGTCTCATAATTTTCTTTTATAAAAGGTGCATACAGCGCATCATTGATCCGCTTTCCTTCTTCTGCGCTCCAGCCGGCAATTGCTCCGCTCTCTGCCTGCGCCTCCACCTCAATCAACTGCAATAACTGCGTGGCGAACATCTGGAAATATCCATCAAATGGTGCTGCGACTTCCGGCTTTTCCTTAATCTCGCCCAGCCGCTCGCGAATGAGTAAGAATCGTTCCTCCACAAGCTCATTCGATGGTTTTATCAGTTCCAAATATTTCATATATAATCTTCCTCCATTTAAAGCACTATCCGATAATTCCAAGTCCCAGCGCATAGGTTGCCCCCCAGCAGCCAACTGCAAGGATCGACAATATGAGTGAGAGTCTCGGAAAAAGCGGATAGGAATCCTCCTCCATCAGACTCTGCCCCGCAAGTACAACAAGCGCTACGGAAACAACAAACAAGCATATCCCCGCACTCCCGTAATATGCAGACAAGCTACCGTCCGTGCGGAATGCCTGTGTAACAATAACGCCATATGCAACAAGCACCGCTGCAGATAGAACGCTCGCTATGATTCCTTTTTTCGAGTGTTTTCTTTCGGTAAACTGAAATCGTTTACGCCTTCTTATCAGAAACATTCCGTTTCCTGCTCCTATCCCAAATGTAATGAACCCAATAGCCGATAAAACCACCAATCGTATTCAGCAGCAGATCGTCCACATCAAAACTTCCCAGCTTAAAACATAGCTGGACTACCTCAACGCACAGGCTGAATTCAAATGCCAGAACCGTCACCCAAAACCAGCTGCTAAGCTTCGGCAGCAGCTTCGGAATCAGCAGTCCAAATGGAATGAACGCAATCACATTGCCGAATACGTTAAGGAAAAATGCTTTGTAACCAAGCAGTTCCCGATACTTATAGAATCGCTTTATCTCCCGGAACAGAGTAAGGTTATACCGGTACTGTGCCTCTGTCCCCATGCGTCCCATCGCCTCTGAGAAGAACAGGAAATAGGACAAAAGCAACAGATAAGCAATAAAAAGGATCAGGATAAATCGTTTGTGTTTGTCAAATTTATTTTTATTTGCAGCCATACTGCTTATAATATCCATCTATCGCGGATTTTATTTCATCATCGATGACCACTCTGCCCTGGCACTCCCGATTGTACAAATGCTCTACCACTTCTTTCATCGTAACAATTGCCTTTGCGTCAAATCCGTAAGTCTCCTTGATCTCGTCAAGCGCGCTCTTCTTGCCGCCAAGTCCGACCTCCATGCGGTTTAAGGAAACCATCAGTCCAACGATCTGTACATCCGCTGCTCCCTTTACCTTCGGAACCGTCTCCTCCATTGACTTGCCGGAGGTTGTAACATCCTCGATCATTACCACTCTGTCGCCATCCTTGAGCTTGCTTCCGAGGAAACTGCCCTTATCTGCGCCGTGGTCCTTCTCCTCCTTGCGGTCAGAACAGTAACGCACTTCCTTACCGTACAGCTCGCTATAAGCAACCGCCGTCACAACGCTGATCGGGATTCCCTTGTACGCCGGTCCGAACAACACATCAAAATCGTCTCCATAGTTCTCATGGATTGCCTTTGCATAATATTCTCCGAGGCGCTTTAGCTGTGATCCGGTCACATACGCTCCCGCATTCATAAAAAATGGCGATTTTCTTCCGCTCTTAAGCGTAAAATCGCCAAATTTGAGCACATCGCTCTCCACCATAAATTCTATAAATTCCTGCTTATACTGTTCCATGTCCGTAGACCTCCTATGCTTATGGGCTTCTGCCTCTTTCATTGCTTTTTTCTTTCTTCTGCAATGTCTCCATGCTACCATAAACAGCGGAGTTTTTCAATGCGATTTTAACTCAGACCTTTATCCGGATACCCTTTAATAATCATTTGAAATTCCTACTCTTGTCACATACTTATGTATTGCCCTAAACACGAGCATTCCTAACAAGAGCATTATTACATTGATTGCCAATAGATAAATAGTCTGTCCGCTTCCTAAACTTTCACCGGCAACAATATTTTGCGCCAGATATATTTCATATACAAAGGGACATAATTTCATAACATTAAAGACCGAACGATTTATATTATCATACGATATAACAGATCCTGACAAAAGCAGCAGCAAGTATGAAATAATCGTTTCAAATGATGCGGTTTTTGAAAAGATCATCGTAATTCCGGACAATGCAATGCCCAAGCCTAAAAAGCCGATAAGGGATATCACGCATATAATCACTAATTCAACGCTAATATTTATGTATATTCCAAACAGGAAATAGATAATAATGTAAAGCAGTAAATACTTAGCAAATGACACCATAAAGGATATAAATGTCCTCACCGCTAAAATAATGTCCATCTTATATGGTTTTATTAACAGCTGCTCTATTGTCCCCACTTGTTTTTCAAACGAAATATTTACAGAAGCTTCTGAAATGATCTGTGAGGAGATCATCCAGAACAAATAGCCTATGCAAAAATTGGTTTCGTTAATCCTTGATTTTCCAAATCCCACAAAAAATGCAACAAATATTATAAACTTGATTATAAAATCTGCGATCTGATCTGGATAATATGTTTTCATTTCTATTATATTTTTCCGAAATTCAGCCCGTAAAATTCTTAACATAACTCCTCTGCACCATCCTTATAAAAGCTAAGCAAAATATCTTCTAAATCGGATGTATCCTTATTAAAAGAAATAACGTCATACCCCCGATCTATCAGCGTTGCTACCGTTTGCATGACATCACGCGAATTTTCACCCATTATTGTTATAATAGTGCTGTCGTATGTATCTTCAATCGCATAATTTTCCTTAAGATACAGATCTGACTTGCCCCGGATCGTGATCTGGTATTTTTCTTTGCTATATTTGCATTTAAAGTCCATGACATTGCCATCGTATGCAATTTTCCCCTCTTGTAGTAGGATCAGACGGCTTGCCATTTTTTCTATAACATCTAATTGATGGGATGTTATAAAGATCGTGATATTGCGCTCTTTTACAAGTTCTTTTAAGCATGTAATAAGCTCCGCCTTCGTCTGCACATCTAATCCCAGCGTAGGCTCATCTAAAAGCAATACCTTGGGTTCTCCTAACAGGGAAATGATAATGGAAAGTTTTTGTTGCATTCAACGGGAATAGTGGCTTACTTTTTTATCCTTATCCTCGAACAAGTTAAAACGCTTTAAATATAAATCTGCCTGTTCTCTAATTATGGAATCTGGGATATTCTTTAAGCGCCCATAATACAATATGTTTTCATAACCGCTTAAAAACCAGTAAAGATTTCTATCTCCTTCTAAAACAGCCGCGATTTTCTTATAATAATACTCGGTCTTGATCGTATTTACATTTTCACCGTCAAATATTATCTCTCCGTCATCGATTGACAAAAGCCGGAGCATGCATTTAATCAAGGTTGTTTTTCCTTCGCCGTTCTTTCCCAGTACGCCTATGATTTCACCCTCTGATGCACAAAACGAAATTTGCTTCAATACATCTTTACTCTTTTTACCATATCTTTTTCGTACGTTCTTAAATTCAATCAGTCCTGTTCCCACAACAAAAATCCCTCTCTACATAGGCTATATTTATAGTTCCAGCGAATTAGCATTTAACAAAAAGTCATACACATTCATCATCAAAATTCCATCATCGTTATAAAACGGTTTAGGTGTATCTGAAGTGATAACAATTTTCTTAAAGGAATCATTTATCTTCAAAAATGGGCGAATCTCCTGCTCCATCTTTTCTGCTGTTCCAAGCATATACGCAGACTGAATGTAGTATTTCTTGGATCCCTTGTTGCAGATAAAATCAACCTCTAACTGCTTTTTTACTGTTTTTCCTGTTTTCTCGTTTTCAACAACAGTCAGATTACCAACATCAACACTAAATCCTCTCATCCTAAGTTCATTGTAAATCACATTTTCCATAGAATGAGACACTTCCATTTGCCTATAATTGATGCGTGAATTTCTAAGTCCCATATCCATAAAATAATACTTTAGTGGCGTCCCGATGTAGGATTTTCCCTTAATATCATATCTATTTGCTTCTTCGATTAAAAAAGCATCTTCCAAGTATTCAATATATTTCGTAATAGTAGTTGCCGTAATCTTTGATTTGCTTACGCTTTTAAATGTTTTTTGTAGTTTATTTGGATTCGTCAAAGCCCCTATCGCAGAAGATAATATATCCAACAGTGCCTCCATCTCGCCAACATTCCTAACCTTGTTGCGTCTTACAATATCATTGATATAGGTTTCCTTAAACAAATTATCAAGAAGCGCCATTTTTTGTTCTTCTGTTTCAGCTAATACTACGAGCGGAATGCCACCGTAAGTAATATATTCATTCCATCCATCATATCTGTTTCCATCATAAGCAGCCATAAATTCAGAAAAACTCAAAGGGTACATGTGAACCTCGTCTCCTCTGCCTCCAAATTCAGTTGCTATATCCCTTGATAAAAACTTTGCATTGCTTCCTGTTACAAAAACATCGCAATTCTTTTTATCCGCCAAACCATTAAGAACGCTTACAAATTCCTCCAACATCTGCACTTCATCCAATAGGAAATAATACTTGCCCTCATCTTTAAGCTGTTCTTTCGCCCACGGATAAAATACCTTGGGATCCCGATATTCTATATTGTCAAATAAATCAAACGCCATCTCTATAATGTGTTCTTCATCTACACCACTTTCAAGCAAATGATTTTTAAACAATGTCCGCAACAGATATGATTTTCCGCAACGTCTTATACCGGTTATTATTTTAATCAAACCATTATCTTTGCGTCTTATAAGCTGATCCAGATAATAATCTCTCTTAATTTCCTTTTCCATTTAAAGCACCTCTAAAAGATATTTCGGTTAGTTTATCCCTAAATTTCTTTTATTATACCTTTTATAATGTTTTTTTCAAGGTTTCTAAAAGATATTTCGGTTAATTTTTACCGAAATATCTTTTAGAATCATCTTTTGCCACTATCTCCCTCCATAATTTGAGTAATTCCTCATCTTCAAATGATTTCAATATACTTTCAATCCCTGTCATTATCGATGTTCCAAGATCATCATAGGCATTTTGCTTGTCCTTCATGGTTACAAATTTCACACCGCTCAGATCATAATTCGGGCACGCATCAAATCTATCCGCCATATTTTTTGCCTTTATAAGGGAGTTTTCAGATTCCTCAAGCTCCCCGGAGCACTTCTGCGCCCACGAAATACACACAAGAAATACACATTCCATTTTGTCAAGGAAACTGATTTTATTTTCTTTTTTTAATCCAGAAACAAGCTGTATCCCCCATTTAAGAATTGCCCCGGCGGAACCATAATCTTTTTTATAATAAAATAGATTGAAGTAACCTAGCGTAGTTCTAATCAATGAAATCACATGTTCCAAAAGCGCATCGGAAAGATACTCGTTTGCAATTTCTGCATAGCGCTTTTCTGACGCCATATTAAGTCCGATTAAATCGTCATACAGACCACCTGCATTATTTTCCTGCAAAATATCGATCGCCCTGTCCGTTTCGCCAAGGCTTAACAGAATACCTGCAATATCGCCACATAGAACACTTTCATTTATCTTCGGATCAGTGTTCTGTGAGATCAATATTCTGCTATTTTCGTATAGCTCCAGCGCCCGGATTAAAAGACGCTTATCTCCCAGTTCAACTCCAAATACCATATACAAAACTGCGCTATTATACACAACCTCAAAGTTGTTCGGATATTTTTTCAGGGACTTTTCCGCCTCGGCAAGCCCCTCCCTGTTCTTCTCATGCCGGCAATCCTTCAAGCGCTGCACACTTTTTGCGATGTGATTGTCCTTCATCTCATAGCCTAAAAGCACATCGACCGACGTGTCAAAAAAGTCTGCTAGCTCCATCACCATATTAAGCTCCGGCTGTGAGAGCTTTGCCTCCCACTTATATACAGCCCCTGCTGTAACCCCCAGCACCTCCGCCAGCTGCTCCTGCGTCAGGGAGCGCTGTTTCCGTAAGGTTCTGATATTTTCCGCCAATTTGTTAGTTATGCTGATCCTCATTTCCAAGCGATTGATCGTGTAAGATATAGGCAAATGCCTCAAGACAATTTGTTTTCGCTCAATCACAAATTGCCCGTCTGACTCTGATTATAGCAGACCGCCCGCCAAACCTAAACACACCAGTCATACAATTATGAGAGAGTTTTTTATACCAGTGGTATGACATTGCAGCAAAATTTGATAGTACAAATGATCGGGAATTTCCTATAAAGCGAAAAAAGACACCGCAGCAATCACTGCCGCGGTGTCTCAAAATCAAACTCATCATTCAATTTTATTCGTAATGCTTTTTATGCTTGCCGGAAGTCTCATGCTCTTCCTCACCATTTCTGGCTGCAAGGTTTACCTTCTGTTGTACTTTTCTCTTTTTTAATGGATGTTTTGGATTCTTATCCATGATACTCACTTCTTTCTATATACTAAGATCCATAATCAAGTTCCGCCAACAAATTGCTGCTCAGAGGGATTAGCCCTCGATTGCAATGTAGCGGTTGTTCTCGATTTCTTTCTTCTCAACCTTCGGAACTACAAGTCTTAAAATACCGGATTCGTACTTTGCCTTGATATCGTCCTGGGTGATGTTCTCGCCTACATAAAAGCTACGGCTCATAGAACCTGCGTAACGCTCCTTACGGATGTATTTACCCTTCTTATCAGTTTCGTCCTTATCAAGACCCTTTGCAGCGCTGATGGTCAAGTAACCATTTTCAAGCTTTGCATTGATCTCATCCTTCTTAAATCCAGGAAGATCAATATCTACCTCATAGCTGTCGTCTGTTTCCTTGACATCTGTCTTCATCATGTTCTGTGCATGTTTACCATACAGAGCCTTGTCGACCTCAGGAAATCCGAAATCCATCCAATCATCATTAAATAAGTTCTCTCCAAAAATACTAGGCATTAACATAAGTCATCTCTCCTTTTTCTAAATCTGTTAATTGTTACCTTGTTTCTTTGGTCATATATGATCTTGGAACCGGGATGTTTAGGAACTCCATTCGATGTTTCTTTATCTCTTTTTGTTCCCTTCCTTTGTTCTTGCCTACGTTATACACCCATTTATTAGCATTGTCAAGAGGTGAGTGCTAATTATTTTATTAAAAAAGTATAAACAAAAAACGCACTATCGCGTTGTGTTTCGTTCGAGCATCCGAAGCAGTGAAATGATCGGGACAATGAGCAGCCCACAGAAAAAATTGCTGACTCCGTGCACAAAGTCCCACGGCAGTCCCGCGATGATCCACGCGATCGTTGCGCGGAATCCCATCCCGAATAGCAGCGCCTGTGCCGGCGCGTAAAGTGTCCCGAACAAAAATCCGTGACAGGCATTGACGGTCATGTAGACAATTGGCTGCGCCTTCTTCGGGATCTTCTGCGGCAGGAGCATGGTTGCTCCCCACAGCAATGTCCATAAATACAGATATGGAATCCACCATGTTGCAAAACCACAGAAGATTCCATTCAGGATCACATAAGTATAGATTGGGTACAGTGCCTTTTTGCGGTATACGACCGTAAAAGCCACTGTAAATACGCCTAAGAAATGGACGTTTGGAGCAATCTCCATGATTACTTTTGAGACATACATGAGTGCTCCAAGCATTCCAAATACTGCTGTCTCCCTTACAGTAAGTTTCATTATTTTTCTACTTTAAATGCGTAGGCTGCACCATCTTCAACCGGAGTAGAATCCACACCGGTCATTGCGTACTCACCATTCACATAGAAGGCCCAATAGGTTCCGTCAGTATCATAGTCTGCGGTAATTCCATTGACAGTCTTTACATAAAGACCATACTCGCTGTCATCACCCGCGATCAGATTCTGCTCAAGCAAAGCTGCTCCTACCGTCTCCGCATCCGTATGGATATCAAAATTTGTCTCGTTTCCGTCAGCATCCACTACAGTAAATGTAAACTGTACCGCACCCTCTCCAAGGCTTTCTGCATCTGCCGGTGTATCCGCTGCCGCCTCTGTATCCTGTGCATCCGCGGAGTCGTCAGTGCTCTCTGTATCCACGGCATCATCTGCTGCCTGTGTGTCAGCCGTTTCACTTACGCTCTGTGATTCCGTAGAGGTCGTGCTGTCTGCCTTGTTGTCCGCGCATCCGATTGTAGTTAATGCTACTGCCACAGTAAGCATCATACAAAGGAGCAATGAAGTAAATCTGGTGTTTCTGAATTTCTTTTGCATTTTTAATCTCCTTAAATTTTATTTTTAATTCCGGCAGCATCAGATCAGTTTATCAATGATCCTGTATCCATGCTTGCCGTTTTTCTTAACGTTATACAGCTGGCGGTCTGCATATGGCAATATCTGCCAGATATCTATATTTTTGATCTGATCCAGCACTACATATCCCTGTGATACTGTAAGGACATTTCTATCAGAAGCCTGATTACAGAGCTGCCTGCTCTCCGTCTCATCCCTGATCTGCTGCGCGATCTTTGTCACCTCATCGGCATCTACATCAACCAGCAGCACTACAAATTCATCGCCTCCGTATCGGTATATGCCTCCGGTACTAGATATAATCTTCTTGATTACCTGGCTGACTACCTTCAGATAATAATCTCCCTGCAAATGTCCGTAGGTATCATTCACCTCTTTGAAATAATCAAGGTCGATAATTCCGACGCCGATCTGTCCGCCATTTTCACCACTTATCTTCTTGAGTGTCTTATAATCCTTTTCCAGCTTATAACGGTTACCCACACCGGTAAGCTGATCGATATCAATCTGTTTCTTATATTGGACATTCTCCTCGTATTGCATATTCAGCTGTATCTTATAATCAATGGCTGCTGCCCTGGTTCGTTTTCCTTCCAGATACTGTTTCTTGCACAGCTCAATATACGCAAGTTCTGCTTCGCGAAGGCTCTTCTCATCCTTGATTCCCTTACAATAAGCCAGCCGCATCTCCTGGATCTTTACCTGAATGTCAAGGCCGATCTGTTCCTCTGAGAACATATGCAGCTGGTTCTCCATATTGTCAAGAACCCGTTTCATCGCAGCAAACTCATGCAGCTCTAGTGCAAGATTTCCAAGCATTTCCATGTCATCCCAAAAATCAGACCGATCCTCAGCATTAAATGCTAGTTCCATCAGATGTGGAAATCCTTCTTGTGCCAATTCCCTGCGGTCTGTTTTCATATACAGATTGCTCTGTACCGCAAGGAAATGGAACATGTCGGATTCCATCCCCGGTGTCTTCACAAAAATCTCTGCCTGATTCAGATACTCCTCTGCCCGCCTATATTCTCCCAAAGCGTAATACTCCACGCATAGGTTCATATTTGTGACGAATGCTCTCTGCACATAATTTTCCTGACCGGAATTATTTTCTCTTAGAAGCTCTTTGGCAGACAGCTCAAAATACTTGATTGCATGCTCATGATCCTTCAGGCTCTGGTATTCGGAGCCGATATTATTGTACAGCTTGCCGCTTACAACCGAAAAATCATTCTTTAACGCCACACTAAGTCCGGCAAGGTAGTGCTCTACCGCAAGCAGTTCATTTCCCATCGCACCATAGATGACCCCGGTAAGATTCTGCATGTCACAATATGTTCTTGGGTCTGTCGCCGGATTGATCTGCTCTGCCGCCCTTTGGACAAGTGTCAGCGCATCTCCATACTCAGCCTTTTCCAAAAGTTTGCGGCTCTCAGCGATACATTCCTTTCCAAAGGAGCTCTCATCTGCCTTTTTTCTTATCCGTCCCTTGTTCAGACTTCTCATCAATGCATCAAAATCTGCCACATTCATCGGGTGATAGAAATAATATCCCTGTATGATATCGCAACCCGCCTCTTTTAGAATATCAAGCTGTTCTACCGTCTCAACACCTTCCGCAATGATTCCAAGCCCGATAAGCTGTGCCATCTGTATAACAGAACAGATAATGTTACGTGCCTTGACATTGTTCTGATCCGTCAGATCAAAAAATTTCATATCCAGCTTTACGATATCTGCCTCGATATCTTTCAATATATTAAGCGCGGAATACCCACTTCCGAAATCATCAATGAGTATCATGAAGCCAAAATCTTTGAGCTTACTTACCGCCTCATAGATAATTTCCTTGTCATTGACAAATGCAGACTCTGTAATCTCTATATGCATATATGCAGGTGAGACATCATATTTTTCACTCAGCTCTGTCAGAGTCTTGTATACATCAATCTCATTAAAATCTTCCCTCGACACATTGACCGATATCGGAATCAGAAAAATACCCTCTCTCTGCTTCTCTGATTGAAGGGAAAAGGCACACTCCCAGATATAACTGTCAAGCTGTGCGATCAGTCCACATTGTTCCAGCGCCGGAATAAACTTCGCCGGGGAGACAAACTCGCCCTGATGTTTCCATCTGGTCAGTGCTTCCGCGCCAACAAGTGCGTTTCCGGCTACAGAGTACTGCGGCTGCAGATACATCTCAAATTCGCCCTGTCTGATATATGTATGTAATTGTTCCTCTGTTATCTCATCTACACATCCCATACGTTTATCGTCTCTATAAAAGCTCAAAAAGGGAGATAGCGGTGTCCGCTTTGACCCGTCTATCCCCCCGTAAAAATCGGTACTATTGTAGCATAGCAAAAACTAAAATGCAAGACAAACCACATCTGTATCTGTCTGCCTGACAGCTATTTCTTTTTCCACACTGCATAGAGAATCACTGTCTCCCCGGATTTTGCGGAAAGATTTGTAAATTTCTCCTTGTTGCCGTAGATGGTTCCTTTTCCGGACTTTTTCGTGCTCCAGCCCACAAACTCATAGCCATCTTTTTTGTATTTATTAGAAGGCATTGTATAATTCGTTCCATACTTACACTTCTTCGTACTCACAGAACCACTTGTTGCGCCGTTGCCATCAAACCTGACCTTATACTTAATTGGTGTCCATTTTGCATATAGACAGATTGCTCCGGCGGAGCCTGATTTAATCTGCTTTATTTTAGAAGAATTAAACTTCTTCGTTTTATACCAGCCACCAAATTTATAGCCTGTGCGGGATGGTTTTTTCAGCTTGATCGTCTTGTCCGTAATCTTGTACCCAGAAGGATTCCCGTTATTATTCTCTCCGCCGTTTAACTCATAATGGATTGCATAAGTCGGAGCCTCACACGACTCATCCGTTGTCACCGCACTGTCATACTGCTGGTTGCATACCGCGATTGCCATAAGCGGAGCTGCATATGTAATCGTAAATGGTCCTCTGTAGCGATATGCCCTTGATGACGCCGGTGATGGAAACGTTCCATCTGTTGTGTAATAAATGTCGGCCCCCGGAGTCTTTGTCGTAAGCGTGACCTTATATCCGCTCACGTAATCCTCATCAGCCGTCTTATCATGTCTGTACGTATTTTCAACCGTAATCTGCACCGGTTCCGTTGTACCACTTACAGCCGGAAGCATTCCTGCATAACTGCCACCGCTTCCGGAATCCAATGTACATGACGGAAGATATCTATCCCACTGGCTCTCTTCCACATGGCTTGCTGCATTGGTCAGAAGATAATCATACGCATAATCACTTCTTGCAAAAAAATCATAGACAATGTTCGTCTGGTCATCCCACGTACAATCCACATTATACCAGGAATCATTCATCCGTACTTTGTTCCACTCATGATTTACGCTTGTGACAACAGCAGCATCTATTCCTGCTCCATTGCAGACCATCTCAAAAGCCTGCGCATATCCCGCACACACCGTGCTTCCCATGCAAAGTGCGCTGTATGCACTTTGTGTCAGTGCCTCCTGTTCCGCATAAGCATCGACCTCTCCTGTTGTATACAGGACATCATAGTTGTATGTTGTATTGGCGCAGATGATGTCATGGGCAGCCTTAACTTTTTCATAATCCGTTGTATATTCATTCACAGCAGTAACAAAAGATTCCACCCTGTCCTGAAGGTTCTTTGTGGCCTTTGCACGCCTGCTTCCTTTTCCAAAAGCATCGTAGACAAGAAATGCTACTCCTGCACGATATCCTGTATTTGCATAGAACATAAGCGGCTCTAAGAAATAGTATTGTGGATTTGAATACCGGAAGATCTGCGCAACCTCCATCACTTCATCCAGCGTAAGACTCTTGCTGTATACATAGTCAGTCACATAATACCCCAGATATGTTGTGAGGTCTGTTTTCTTCTTTAGATATTTCAGACACACCGCATCAAGTGCATCCCAATACTCCCGTTCGTCCTCATTCATCTGGTTATAATAATAGTTCGATGAATACTTGTCCCAATCATCTGAATAAGCAAAAGATTCCTTCAGCAGATTCTGTCCCGGCAGACCTGGGTTTCCATCATCAATCTGACCTCCGGAAAGTTCTTCTGCCGAATACCGGTTGCCTGAAAACAATGCCAGATCCATCTCTATTGGTTCAGCCTTCATCCTGCCTGTTGTGCACTCACTCTGTGAGCCGGTCACCGGGTGTCCGGATTGTCTTGCACTACTTCCCAGATCCTGTGCAAACACCCCGGCACAGGATTCCAGCAGGAATACACAGCATAAAAGAAACGCCAATCCCCTTTTTCTCATTTTACCCATAGTCCGGTTCTCCTTTTACCGGGATTCATCCCTTGCTTTATCTTTCGTGGACCGCTCCAACAAGTTCCACGATATCTTCTACCTGATACTTCTTCATATAGTCCTCGATGCCGGCAACAACCTTCTCGCTGATCTTCGGATCTGTAAAGTTGGCTGTTCCGATGGAAACTGCGGTTGCCCCCGCAAGGATCATCTCGATTGCATCCTCTGCGCTTGCAATTCCTCCCATTCCGATGATCGGAACCAATACTTTCTGAGCGGTCTGATAAACCATGCGCACCGCGACCGGATGGATTGCCGGACCTGACATTCCGCCTGTCTTATTTGCCAATACAAAGCAGCGACGGTTGATATCTATCTTCATTCCGGTGATGGTATTGATCAAAGAAAGGGCATCCGCACCGCCTGCTTCTGCTGCAAGTGCCATCTCCGTAATGTCCGTGACATTCGGGGAAAGTTTCATGATAACCGGCTGCTTTGCATATCTCTTTACCTCTTTTGTGATTGCTTCAACCGCCTTGGGATCTTGTCCGAAAGCGATGCCGCCCTCTTTGACATTCGGACAGGAAATATTAATCTCCAGCATATCCACCGGTTCATCGGCCAGCCGTTCCACGACCTCACAGTAGTCCTGCGCCGACCGTCCACAGACATTTACAATAATTCTTGTATCATAGTTCTTCAAAAAAGGGATATCTCTCTTGCAGAACAGATCAATGCCCGGATTCTGAAGCCCAACTGCATTTAACATACCGCCATATACCTCTGCGACACGCGGAGTGGGATTGCCCGGCCACGGGACATTCGCTACTCCCTTGGTAACAACCGCTCCCAGCTTGTTCAGATCCACAAACTCGCTGAATTCCTCGCCTGAACCAAAAGTTCCCGATGCCGTCATCACAGGATTTTTCAATGTAACACCACACAAATTCACACTTGTATTCATTACAGTTCTACCTCCTTTGCATCAAACACCGGACCTTCTTTGCAGATTCTCTTATTGTTGACATTGGAATGTGCATCCCTTTCTTTTGTCTTGCATACACATGCCAGACATGCACCGATTCCGCAAGCCATACGTTCTTCCATGGAGATATAGCACTCCATTTTCTGTTCTAAGGCATACGCTTTCAAAGCCCGAAGCATCGGTGTTGGTCCACATGCATAGATCACATCGGCATCCACTGCATTCTCCCGGATAGCGTCAAGGACATTTCCCTTCGTTCCAACGCTTCCATCCTCCGTTGCAACAAGAACGTTCCCCTGCTCCTTGAACTCATCCAGCAGGAATGTATCTGCATTGCGATAGCCCATCACAATGTCAAACGGGGTATCCCCCATCTCCTTTGCAAGCTGTAGCATCGGAGGCACGCCAATTCCTCCTCCGATCAAAAAAGCTTTCTTTCCCGGTTCCACCGTAAAACCATTGCCGAGAGGTCCGAGCACGCGGATGGTATCCCCGGCTGCCAGTCTCGAAAACTCTTCGGTTCCCGTGTTTTCTCCGGTCACACGGTATACAAGACGCAGTGTGCCCTTCTCCCTGTCAATCCCGCACAGACTGATCGGGCGTGGTAGAAGTTTTGTTCTATCCGCGCAATACACAGAAATGAACTGACCGGCCCTTGCGTGTTTTGCTATATCTACAGTCTGAATTGTCAAATCAAAAATTCCCGGTGCAAGCTGTCTCTGGAAAATAACCTGTGCACTCTCTTCAAATTTACTCATAATCTGTCCTTCCAAATCCACTTACTGTTCTTCCGCTCTAATCACGCCTCTATCAGCGGGATTCAAGTGCCCCCTTAATATCGGCGATCATATCTTCCACTGCTGCACGTGAGGCATCTGCGAAATTCATCTCTGTAATTCCCATCTCCTTGTACTTATCCTGCTTATAAGCTGCAATAATACCACGGGAAGAATTAACGATCGCACCAAGTCCATCCTCATTGAAGAAATGCACAAGATCAGCTCCCTTTCCGCCCTGTGCGCCATAGCCCGGAACTAAGATAAAGGACTTTGGCATCAGCTTTCTCAAAACCTCTCCCTGCTTCGGATAGGTAGCTCCGACAACAGCTCCCACGTAGCTGTAGGAGTCTCCCATGCAGTCACTTCCCCACTCTGCCACCTTCTCTGCGATATGCTCATAAAGCGGTCTGCCATCGATCAACTGATCCTGAAACTCTCCGCTGGATGGATTTGAAGTCTTGACAAGGATGAAGATACCCTTCTTTTCTTCCTTGCATACATCAACAAACGGCTTGATTCCGTCGGAACCCAGATAAGGATTTACCGTTGCAAAGTCCTCACTGAATGTGGAATAGCTTTTACTTCCGATTGCTACCTTTCCGAGATGTCCGGTTGCATATGCCGCAGAGGTAGAGCCGATATCGCCACGCTTTACATCTCCGATCACAACAAGATCCTTCTCATGACAGTAATCTACAGTCTTCTGGAATGCTTTGACACCTTCCACGCCAAACTGCTCATACATTGCGATCTGTGGCTTTACTGCCGGGATCAGGTCGTAGGTTGCATCAACGATTGCTTTATTATACTGCCAGATTGCTTCTGCTGCGCCGGCAGGTGTCTCCCCGAACTCCTCAAAAGCTGCTTTCTGAATGTGCTCCGGGATATAGGAAAGCATCGGGTCAAGTCCTACAACGATCGGTGCGTTTGTTTTTTGGATTTTGGTAATCAGTTTGTTGATCATGGTTTATTCTCCCTTAATTATTTTCATAGTTGTAAACAACAGTTCCGTTACAGATCGTGTATCTGACACGACCGGTCACTCTTCTTCCGTCAAACGGTGTGTTTCGTCCCTTGGAGGCAAATGTATTCTTATCGATCTCATACGTCTCATTCGGATCAAAGACCACAATATCTGCAATCTTGCCCGGCTGGATGTCTCCCTTGTCGATTGGGATGAGTCTTGCCGGATTGTAGCTCATCTTCTCTGCCATCTGCATCGGAGTCAGATACCCGCCAAGTACAAGTTCGGAATAGGTCAGGCACGCAGCTGTCTCCAGTCCGACAATACCAAACGGTGCCTTCTTCATGGAAGTGTTCTTATCCTCATAAGTATGTGGTGCGTGATCCGTGGAGATCACGTCCATGATGCCATCCTTCAGTCCCTTCTTAAGTGCTGCAACATCCGCTGCCGTCCGAAGCGGAGGATTCATCTTGTAGTTGGTATCCGCATCCATGGCACCTTCTGTCTGTCCCGGAACCGGAACCTGTGGGATATCATCCGAGGTAAGCGTAAAGTGGTGCGGGCATACCTCTGCGGAAACCTTTATGCCTTCTTCCTTTGCCTGCTTAACCATCTCAACAGAATCCGCAGTTGAGCAATGGCAAAGATGCAGTCTCGCACCGGTCTCCTTCGCAAGCAGAATGTCTCTTGCGACAATCACATCCTCAACTGCATTGGAGATCCCCGGCATTCCGAGAGCCTTTGCCTTTTCATCCATATTGACAACTCCGCCCCTTACAAGATTGATATCCTCGCAGTGCGCAAATACCGGAATATCCAGACTTGCCGCAATCTTCATTGCCTCGCGGTACAGTCCGCTGTCCATGACCGATTTGCCGTCCTCGCTGATTGCAGGGCTTCCTGCTTTAACCATTCCTTCAATATCGGCAAGTTCTTCTCCCTTTTGTCCTCTGGTAACGGCTCCGATCTGCAATACGTTGACGCACTTGCCGGAAGCAGCCTTATCATGCACATAGCGCACGACATCCGGATTGTCTACAACCGGTTTCGTATTCGGCATTGTCATGACGGTTGTATATCCACCGTGTGCAGCAGCCTGCATTCCGGTATAGATGTCTTCCTTCTGCTCGAGCCCCGGATCGCGGAAATGTACATGCATATCAATAAATCCCGGCATGACATAACATCCCTTGGCATTTATTGTCTCATCTGCCTTTTTCTTACAATTCTTCCCTATTTCTGAGACCTTTCCATCCTCGATGTACAAGTCCGCCATCTCGTCCATACCCGTCGCCGGGTTTAAGATATGTCCATCTTTTATCAGTATTGTCATCGTAACCCTCACCTGTTCTTATTTTGCAGCAATCACATCCGCCATATCATATCTGCCAGCCGGCTTTCCGGTCAAGAACTTTGCAGCTTCCACGGCTCCCTTTGCAAAAACAGCCTTAGAATATGCGGTATGCTTAAATTCGATCACCTCATCCTGCCCTGCAAAAATCACCTCATGTTCACCAACGATATTACCTCCACGTACTGCTGAGATACCAATCTCATACTTGTCACGCTTCTTGCGCTCTTTGCTTCTGTCATATACGTACTCGTATTTTTCATCTAATGCCTCATTCATGGAATCCGCCAATGCTAGTGCTGTTCCACTCGGTGCATCAAGCTTCTGGTTATGATGTTTTTCGACAATCTCCATATCAAAGCCTGCCGGAGCGAAAACAAGTGCTGCCTTTTTGAGAAGCTCCATAAGTGTATTGATTCCCAACGACATGTTTGCAGACTTTAAGACTGCAACCTTTCCACTTGCCGCTTCCATCTTTGCAAGCTGCTCATCGGATAATCCTGTTGTACAAAGAACCACCGGGGTCTGTGTTGCAACACAATATTCTAACAATTCATCTACTGCGGATGCGTTGGAAAAATCAATAACAACGTCTGCCTTTACCGTGCACGCACTGATGCTTGGGAAAACCGGATAATCGTTCTTTATCCCATCATATACATCAATTCCCGCAACAATCTCAATATCCGGATCCGCCTTGCAAATATTAGTGATGCACTGTCCCATCTTTCCGTTGCAGCCATTCATAATTGCTCTCGTCATGTATCCATGCTCCTTTTCTTCTGTAAGTATCTTTCACTTCTGCATCTATTATTATGCAAGTGCAATCCCATACTCACGCATTGCCTGCACAAGCTTTGCCTTTGCTGCTTCTCCCATCTCGCTCATTGGGGAACGAAGCGGGCCGACATTCTTTCCCATAAGATTAAGTGCGGTCTTGACCGGAATCGGATTAACCTCAGAAAACAGCGCATCCACAAGCGGAAGCCCCTCTCTCTGAAGCAGGCGTGCCTCTTCGATATTGCCATCAAAAAAGCTCTGGCACATCTGATGCACCTTCTTCGGTGCCACATTGCTCCATACGGAGATCACACCGATCGCTCCGATTGACATAAGCGGTACCACAAGTCCATCCTCTCCGGAATACATATCAAGCTTTCCATCGGTAAGATACATCGTCTGGGAAGCCTGTGCCATATTGCCGGTTGCCTCTTTTAATCCGACAATGTTTTTCTGCTCCTTAAAGAGGGTTGCCGCTGTCTCCGGCAGAAGATTGCATCCTGTTCTGCCCGGTACGTTATACATGATGATCGGGGTCTTAACATTCTGTGCAATTCTTGAATAATGCTGGACAAGCCCTGCCTGTGTCGCTTTATTATAATAAGGTGTCACGATAAGCAGACCGTCTACGCCGGCTTCCTCTGCTTCCTGTGACAGCTGGATCGCGGTACGTGTACAGTTCGAGCCTGTTCCGGCAACTACCGGCACGCGGTGCCCGGTAAACTCCACAGCTGCCTCGATTACTTTCTTATGCTCCTCCATCGTAAGGGTTGAGCTCTCACCTGTTGTTCCTGCAATAATGATTGCATCGGTTCCCTCATCGATCTGCCAGTTGATCATCTCTTCCAGTTTATCGTAATTTACTTCCTCGTTGTCCTTCATCGGTGTGACGATTGCAACACCTGCACCCTTAAAAATTGCCATCTTTCTCTCTCCTTTGTTATTAAAAAATGACCAGCCCAAATGAGCTGGTCAAAAAATCTCCGGATTACCGAAACTTCTGATAGCCCTCCATCTTACGATGACAGTCATGAAACTGTTCGCTCCATGCCCAAGCATACAACTGCAGACGCCGCATACTTTCGGCGCTCTTCCTTTCCCTTATATTCTCCTGCTCCTGCTGCATCCTATAAGGTACTGATAATTCGCGCAACCTCTATCCTGCTTTTCTTATATAATCGGTCGTAGCTGCTGCTACAACTTTATCTTCTTTATCTTAGCACCTGACACCTGCAATGTCAACGCACCAATTATTATTTCTCCGGTGCAATATTATATATCTCATCTGCGCATGCACGAAGCGCGTCCGGAAGTACCCGTCCTGTGAATATGATATTCATTTCTTCCGGCTTTGCACTGACGAGTTCCTTCATATCCTCCACCGTAATAACACCTTCATCCAATAATCCTAATATTTCATCCATAATAAGAAGATCGCAGGCTCCGGTACAGACCACTTTTTTGCCGTAATTAAATCCGTTTTTCAGATTAATGCTCTCCTCCTGTTTTTCCTCTTCGCTCAATTCCTCAAACGCTACATCTGACTTTGCGAAACGGAAAAAACGGATCTCCGGCTCTAGTCTCTGTAAAAAGTCTGCCTCTTTTTCCATTTTCCCCTTCATGAACTGTATTGCAATTACACTCTTGCCATCTCCGGCCATCTGAATTGCATTTCCCAATGCGGCTGTGGATTTTCCATGTCCTTCGCCATAATAAATCTGTACTACGCCTTTACCCATAACATCCTCCATATGTACGAAAAAAGAAATCTCTCCTAAAATATCACACTCTTACTTTTTTTGCAACTTTATGAGAATAAACCACCGCAGCGCCCCCGGTACAGCATTTATTTTTCACTATCTTCCCCTTATTATTCCATGAATTCGATTTTACTTACAGATACTTCGTAGGCCGTTCTCTGCTCCACATCTGTCTCATTGATTTTCTTTACATAATCTCGGCTTTGGATTCTGCCCCAGATCTGTACATGTGTTCCGACCTCGAATCCGGCGGCAAATCTTGCATTCCTTCCCCAGCAGATGCAAGGTATGTAATCCGATTTTCCGTATGATCGGTTCACTGCAACAAGCAGGTCTGCAATTTCTCTTCCCAGCGGTGTTTTACGATAAATGGAGTCCTTGCAGATATAGCCGTCCAGAAAGATCTGGTTGCTTGCACTCTCCTCCCCTGCATCGGGCAGCACCTCAAGTTCCCTCGCAAAAACGGACAGAACCAGCCGGTTCTTCTTCTCCTCGTGCCGATTGAATGACCGGAACTGCCCGCCGATATAGACATATTTGCCCATATAGTCACCGCTTACATCAATCAATCGCTCGGACACCATAACCGGAATATAGTCCACAAAGTTCGATAGCCGGCTTACCGACACCTCGACCATGTAAAAGCCTTCCCCATACACTTCGTGGCTGTACTCGAAATCTGATACGATCTCTCCGACAATGGATACCTGGTTGTTTTCAAAAATTTTATCTGCCATGAATTTTCTCCCTTCCTTTTGTGGAAAATTTTTTTAGGCTTTTGTTGTATCATCCGGACAAGGATATAAATTCTCAATTTTTGTCGATAAGCCGGAGAAATAAAGTTGCTTTTTTTGTAATAAATTTTTCCCGAAAAACTGTAAAAAATAATTTATATGGCAAAAAGCTTGTCAAATTAAGGATTTGTGATAAAATATGTGAGTTGATTTGGAGCTTAGACGCATTTATATAAGAAAGGATTATTTATGAAAACGACAAGAGATGATATTCGAAACATCGCGATTATCGCCCATGTAGACCATGGTAAGACCACATTGGTCGATGAGCTTTTAAAGCAGAGTGGTGTTTTTCGTGAGAATCAGGAAGTTCAGGAACGTGTCATGGATTCAAATGATATTGAGCGTGAGCGTGGAATTACGATTCTTTCCAAAAATACTGCCGTTCAATACAAAGATATAAAGATTAACATTATCGATACCCCGGGACATGCAGACTTCGGCGGTGAGGTTGAGCGAGTTCTCAAGATGGTAAATGGCGTAGTTCTTGTGGTAGATGCATTTGAAGGAACCATGCCACAGACCAAATTCGTTCTGATGAAGGCACTTGCCCTCAACCTTCCGGTTATCGTCTGCATCAACAAGATTGACCGGCCGGAGGCAAGACCGACCGAGGTTATTGACGAAGTATTAGAGCTTTTCATGGATCTTGATGCTTCCGACGAGCAGCTTGACTGCCCGTTCGTCTTCGCTTCTGCCCGTGACGGCTATGCAATGCTTAACTTAGATGACGAGCGCAAGGATATGACTCCTCTTTTTGAGACGATCATCAATTACATTCCTGCTCCGGAGGGCGATCCGGATGCCAGCACACAGGTGCTCATCAGTACAATCGACTACAATGAGTATGTCGGACGTATCGGTATCGGAAAGGTTGATAACGGCGTGCTCCGTGTCAATCAGGATGCCGTTGTTGTCAACCACCATGATCCGGACAAGATGCAGAAGGTCCGCATCAGCAAGCTGTACGAATTTGACGGCTTAAACAAGGTGGATGTTGCAGAGGCACGCATTGGTTCTATCGTTGCGATCTCCGGTATCGCAGATATCCACATCGGAGATACGATCTGCTCCCCTGAGAATCCGGTTGCTATCCCGTTCCAGAAGATCTCAGAGCCGACCATCTCCATGAACTTCATCGTAAACGACAGCCCGCTTGCAGGACAGGAAGGAAAGTATGTTACTTCCCGCCACATCCGCGACAGACTGTTCCGCGAATTAAACACAGATGTATCGCTTCGTGTCGAAGAGACCGACAGCCCGGATTCCCTTAAGGTTTCCGGCCGTGGTGAGCTTCATCTTTCCGTATTGATCGAGAACATGAGACGTGAGGGATATGAGTTTGCAGTCAGCAAGGCAGAGGTTCTCTACAAGACCGACGAGAGAGGCAAGAAGCTTGAGCCTATGGAGATCGCTTATGTGGATGTGCCGGACGAATTTACCGGAGCTGTTATCTCCAAGCTTCAGCAGCGCAAGGGCGAGCTTCGCAACATGGGCTCCATCGCAGGCGGCTACACCCGTCTTGAGTTCCGCATTCCTTCCCGCGGACTGATCGGATACCGTGGCGAATTCATGACCGATACCAAGGGAAATGGTATCATCAATACAATTTTCGACGGCTATGACGAATTTCGCGGTGAGATCGCTTACCGTGCAACCGGTTCCCTGATCGCATTTGAGTCCGGCGAGTCTGTAACCTACGGTCTTTTCTCAGCGCAGGAGCGTGGCACACTCTTTATCGGACCTGGCGAGAAGGTATACTCCGGAATGGTCATCGGACAGAGTTCAAAGGCTGAGGATATCGAGCTGAACGTCTGCAAGAAGAAGCACCTGACCAACACCCGTTCTTCTTCCGCTGACGAGGCACTTACCCTTGTTCCGCCTCGCATCTTAAGTTTGGAGCAGGCACTTGACTTCATCGATACCGATGAGCTTCTTGAGGTAACACCGGAGAGCCTTCGTATCCGCAAGCGTATCCTTGATCCGACACTCCGCCGCCGTGCAGGATATGCAAAGAAGCAGGCAATGAACTCATAATTTACCGGTTCTATTACCATATAAAAAGCGCTATCTCTACGATCCAAGTAGAAATAGCGCCTTTTTCTTCGTCTACAAGGTTCTTTTTACAGTTCCCCTAATCTGACAAAATCCTGCAGCATGTCATAAAATCATTTAAACGAAAAAACCGGG
Organism: Agathobacter sp.; assembly: GCA_022769125.1. GTDB lineage: Bacteria > Bacillota > Clostridia > Lachnospirales > Lachnospiraceae > Roseburia. The sequence goes on along the minus strand of JALEKN010000012.1, from coordinate 44,007 downwards.
CACTTTCGTGCCCGGTCCATTGTTACAATTTATTTAATTCTGTTATCCTGCAAGGATTAGTACTGATAATCTTCCGTATATGCTCTTACAAAAAGCTTATAGTGATCATAGTAATCTACTGCATTGGAATATCCCTCTTGTGAAGTGGTCTCCTTCTTGCCAAGATACTTGCTGAACTGGATGATGTCGATGATATTGTCATCACTGTCATACAGAACCAGATCTGCAGCAACATTTGTGTACTCGTTCACGCTGCTCTTGAATTTGAGCTTGAAGTCAACAGTTCTGTCTCCTTCTTCCTCCTTCGTTACAGTAACCTTTACCTTCTTGGTCTGATCGGTATACTTGTAATCTAAGTATCTTCTGCTCTCCTCGAGATTGATCTTTGCGGAGCTCTTCTTAAGGCTTACCTTCTCTCCGTATCCGACATATACAGAGGTATATGCGGTAGACTTTGCAGCAATCTTATATACGCTGTCAGTGTCAGCCTTTATAACATCTCCGTCAGAATCTTTGACCTTATAATCAAAATAGAGGGTTGGAATTGTAACCTTGGTCTTGTTTGTTACCTTAAAGATAACATAGGAGCCAACCTGTGCAACTGCTTTAAAAGAAACAGCATTTCCAACAACAGTTACCTTATACTTCTTGGTTCCGCGCTCGGTCTTAACGGTAACATTTGCAGTTCCCTTTTCCTTTGCGGTAAGAACGATCTCTGTTGATTCATCCTCATTCTTCTTTACAGATACTACAGATTTCTTGTCGGATGATACGGACTTGACATTATAATTATCCGCATTATAAGAAATCTTCTCCCCCTTGATAAGCGTGATCTCTTTGGTCTTTGCTGCGTATACCTGTGTCGGAGCCGCTACGGCAACAACAGATACAGCACATACAAATGCCAGAACAAGTGACAAAATTTTCTTTGAAACTTTCATAATATCCTCCTTTGAAAATATGTTACATACATTGTAAGCAATTACCCTGCATTTCGTCAATAGAGAGTCTCTAGTCCTTTAGTGTGGTATTTTGTTAAATTTGTAACTATCAGCCCTTCAGACCTCTCTGTTGTCTGTCCATATCCTCGACAACGATGTCATAGATCTCTCCAAGTGTTGCTCCGTACTCTAAAATTTTCCACGGTTCATTGGTATGGAAGTGAATCTTGATAAGTTCCTCATCTCCGACTGCCAGCAGGCAATCGCCCTTAAAATGCTCGGTGATGTAATCCGAGATTTCATCCTCATCGAGGTTCTCCCCCTCGATCAAAAGCTGTGTGTCATAGCGAAATTCAAGTGGTTCCATGATATTCTCCTTTTGCTTTTTCTATAGCTTTTCTTTTAAGAGTTCCGGGTCACATGTGTAGGTAAGCGGCACTCCATAAGTCTCTTCATAGATATTCTTCCATGCTTCGTAGTTCTTCTTCTTCATCATCTGCACATTATCCGCCAGCCTCTTTGCCGGATCCGGATAAATTGGCGGGCAGATATGGATAGAATATTCCTGTACATAAAAGCCCTCTTTATCCAGGATCGGGCTGTCATTCATTGTGATGAACATCGGCACTACCGGCTTCTTGTTGCGGGCCGCAAAAGTGAATGCACCTTTCTGCAGCGGCTTCGGCTTACGGTAATTCCACCACATACTCTGTTCCGGATAAACAAGAACATAATTTCCTTTTTGCAAAACCGTATCTACAGCCTTTATGAATTTCTTCATCGTATCCTTGTTCTCGCTGAGCGGAAGTGTATCACAGTGCCGCATCAGATACCCGTAGAATCCCGGGAATCCTGTATAATTGCCTTCACGGATCACACGGTACATCCTGCGCTTTTTCACACCGGCAGCCTCAAATGCAAGCTGCGCTGCGAAGCTGTCATTCGCGTTAAAATGGTTACAGGTAAGCACCGCGCCGACCTTGTTCTTTTTCAGCTCGTGCAGATACTCCTCACCCGTGATTTCCTTAATGATAAGCTGCTTCTTGCGGATCAAAAGATTGACAAACCATCTGGCAAGCTTAAACGCATACTTTGTCTGAATCCTGCTTGTAAAATTGCGGGGCAGATAATCAATATCTTCCGGCATCAGTACCGGTGCCGGCGGATCATCCTCCACATCCTCATCAAACCGTCCCTCACGCTCATACTGCTCTATCTTCTTAAGGATTTCCCTGCGTTCCTCAGATCTGCCGTCACGCCCGCTCATCATCCGAAGATAATTGTGCTCGTTGTGGATCTCTGAAATTGCCATATTGACAAGGTTCTCCCCTGACAGATCATCGCGTTTTCGCTGTTCATCCGTATATTTGCTCATGTCCTCGCGGATGGAATCGTAAAACGGAGTCATCTGCGCATATTTCCAGAAGTAGGATGCAAAACGGCAATCCGGATAGTTCCAAGGCTTTGCTGCCATGTTAAAGTGAATGATTCCAAAATCCTTCTCTTTGCATGCCATTTCTCCGATTACCTGCGCATTCCATCTGTCATCAAGATAGTAGACATGGTCCTTGCAGATCAGATTCAGATAATCCTGATCCTGCGCAACTACGAAGGTGTAGAGATTCAATTTCTCGATAAACGCGTCCAGAAGCTTATTGTCGCGGAACTGCTTGCAGTTAATAAGCATAACTCCCGCATTAAAGTAGTTTCTTCCCTTAATGCCAAGCACCTGTTCAACATATTCGGTGAAAATCGCCATCTGATGTACCGGCTGGTCAATGCAGGCAGCTGCATAATTCCGTCCGATATTGACGCTGAACATCTCGGAAATATCGCCGGTCACAATGGTGTCGCTGTCGATATAGATTGCACGGCGGTACTGCGGATACATAAGCGGAATAAACAGACGGTAATAGGTTGTCTTTGAATAATAGTCTCGCACCGGGAGCTTGTCGGCAATCTGGTCCATGGTATCCTTCATGTCGACAAATTCTACAATAACATTCTTTGTGCGCAGACTTTTTGCGTATTCCTTATACTTCTCCTCAATTCCGGTACTTAAAATGTAAATATGGTACCGGTATTCTTTTGAGGCATTTGCAATCAAAGAAGTAATAGAAACAAGTGTATACCGGGCAAACCGGTTGTCACACGCATAGAAAACAGGCACAACATTCCTTCTTGTTAAATCTCGGATTTCCACTTTAATATCCTCCCTTTAAAAATTTTTTCTTTAAATAGATATATTCAAACAGGATATCATCAAACTGATCATACCGGAATACCCGGTGAATCCTGCTCACATCCCACTGTTTGATATTATCCGTATGCGGATACGGCAGATAGAACAATCTCTTGGAAAAATGGCGTATGATCGTGCTCCTGTGCAGGAATTTCTGATCATTGTACTTCTGCGGAAGCATTTTCTTCTTTGTCGTGCTGTGGTACACCGCATCCTGATCCGCAAACATAAGCTTCTTTGTCTTGATCAGAGTCCGCGCCTTTTCAAACAATCCGGTCTTCTTAATCTCTGCCATATTAAAAAGCAGCACTCCCGCATTGATATAATTCGGATTGATCAGGTATTTACCGTAGTGATCCCGCGCTGCCGCGTACTCATAACCATTCACATCAATATCATACAACAGCTCCGGTTCCCGGTTGAATAAGATATCTGCATCCAGATACAGCAGCTTATCCGAGATATCCGGAATCTTGTCCGCAAACAGGCGCAACAGCGTATATGGTGAACAATATGCTCCCTCATTCGGGCAGCTTGCAAACTCCTCCTCGTAAATCTTTGTCACATCGATTTTCTCTACGATGTTCTCCTTGTTATAGCTTTCTGCTATCTCCTGTAAAAATCGTATCTGTTCATCCGATACCGGAACATAGTCCTCCCTCAGATGGGATACATCCATTGTAAATATATAAAAGTGATACGGTTCCTCTGACTTCGTCCGCATAAATATAGAAAGCATACATGTCAACATTCCGTCAAACACTTTGATATTCCCACAAAACAATATATTTTTCATAACTCCTCATTTCCAGCCTCATCAGCCCTGACATAATGGATCATCTCAACGGTATTTTCCTTACTGCGCCTACACATCGCCTCGTACACCTGATTGCGCAGCTTTTCCTTCTGTTCCTTGCCGCTTAGCCCCTTATCCGCATAGAACGGGCCATCCACATATGTCACAATGCGCGGCTTTTTGCCAAAGCGGCGCTTCTGGTATGTATTTGTAAAGCAAAATACCGGCTTGTCAAACTGTACCGGATACCGAAACGAACTATCCCCAAACGGCCGGATCTTCGTATAGTAAGGCCAGATATGTGCCTCCGGATAGATCATGACAACATGCCTCTCCTCCACAGAAATCTGCCTGAGGATATCCAGGAAGTTCTTCAGCGCCGCTCTGTCATCCGGAAGCGGCAGCGCTCCAAGATGCGGTGTGATATGCCCGAGAACCGGCATTGACACATTGTTCGGATGCACAATGACATACACCTCCTCCGGGTAGGCCACCATCGTCGGGATCAACGGGTCTGCATCTGCGCAGGTATGATTTGCATACAAGTAGTATCCGCTCTCCTGTGCGCATCTCAGTACCTCTTTATTGATAATCCTGTGGTGATACCGGACCTTTAAGTACAGCCACGCCACCGGTCTTGCGATCACCTTGTACCAGAAGAATCTGGCAAGGCGCCGGCTTACAGAGCTGTGGCTGTAATCATATGTTCCATCGATCCTGCGAGGTGTGATCTGCGCCGTAGAAAATTCATCATTCAGTTCGTCCTTATAATAGATCGTCTTCATTGCTATATACTATCATATCCCTTACAAATATGCCAGCAGAAGATAACATTGGAAAAGCCGGAGCATTATCTGCCCCGGCCTTTCCGAATCAATTGTTTCGAATTTTAGTGATATTTCATCTGAATAATTTTGCCTTCAAATCCGGCCTTGCGAAGAGCTTTTTCAAATTTCTTGAATTCTTTTTTGCTCATCTTCATGGTGACCTTCACGGTCATCTCTTTTGTATCCACACCATCAAAAGCTTTCTTTGACACTTCCGGTGCGGTTCTTGCATATACGTTAAACTGCTTTAACCGGCTTCCCGTAAATGCATTTGCCTCAAGCTTTGTAATGCTCTTTGACAGCGTAACCTTCCAGGTATCTTTTCCACACTTTGCAAAAGCATTCTTGCTGACTGCGGTTATCTCATAGGTAACACCGTCGATCGTTGTCTTAGAACGTACAAGCACAACCGGATCTTTGGTCTTTCCTAATGTAATTAGCTTAGCCTCACCCTTTTTGTTGGTGGTAACTCTCGCCTTTGGCGCCAGGTCGGAAACATCTGCCTTAACATTCTTCTTTGCCACAGGCTCCTTCGTTTCTGCCACTGTTTCCGCCTTATCCGCTGCGGTAACATTGCCATCCTGCGCCGGAGCAGCTGTCGGCTGTTCTGCCGGTGTATCGGACGGTTCATCAGATGGCTTATCGGATGGCTTATCAGATGGCTTATCGGATGGTTCATCGGATGGCTTATCAGATGGCTTATCAGATGGCTTATCCTGTGTCTTAACAAGCACAACCGTGCCACCGTCCTTTGCCGCCGGTACCAAAACCGTAAGCACTCCGCTTTCATCAGCCACATAATCCTTATTTGCATATACGTCGCGGTAGGTTGCCCCTGCTGCCAGATTACTTACAGAAACGTCCTTTGTCTCGGCTTTGATATTTAATGCAACAACCAACTTCTGTCCGTTATATGTTCTTTCGAATACGTCAATGCCATCTGCATCCGATGCATTCAGCGTGGTTCTTGTTCCTCTTGCGAATACATCTGTATAAGCGTTCCGGATAGCAAGCATCTTCTTATAATGCTGATAGGTCTTGTTGGAATCCGTTGTCAGGCTCCAGTCAAAATCATAACGGTTGGTCTGATACGGATAATTATTTGCTCCGGTCAGGCCGATTTCTTCTCCATAATAGATAACCGGCTGTCCCTTTGCGGTAATCTGCAGGGATGCTGCAACAAGCGCTGCTGCATTTGCGTCATCCTCGCTCATATTCTTGTTGTGGATCAGGTTATACTTGAATCCATCTTCATCATGGCTTCCCAGGAACTGTCCCGTCATATATGTATTGTTCAGTTTGTCATTGCGGGCAGACATAGAAGTCTCCACATCAGCGATCTTTCCTGACACAAAATTCGTTGCCCAATCATTGAAGTCGAAGTCCAGAACGGAATCCATCTCCCCTGAGCCAAGTGTATCTCCGTTAAATGCATAGCCGCCACCTGCATACTCACCGATCATCTTAAATTCCGGGTCAACTTCGGTAAGAGAATTCTTAAGTGCTGCCCATGTGGTTCCTTCAACATGCTTAACAGTATCCACACGGAAATAGTCGATACCAAAATTCTTGACCCAATCGGTCTGCCATTTTACCAGAAGTGCCCTTACATCAGCGTCTTCCGTCTTGAAATCCGGCAATCCGGAAAGGGAATCCTTCTGGTCGCTTCCGGAAATGGTATCATCTGTATCGCGGATCATGTTCTTTCCGTTCAAAAGTGCATTGAATGAATCCTCGGTGCCGTAGCCGGCATGATTGACAACGATATCTACCATGATCTTAATTCCGCGTTTGTGCGCTTCTTCAATCATTTTGGTAAATTCTGCTTCTGTTCCAAGTGACGGATTTAATTTTGTAAAATCACTTGCCCAATAACCATGATAAGCAGAGTTATATGGAACATCTTCGCTTCCTGTTCCAGTAACTGTCACACCCGGAATGTTCTCTACGATCGGAGTAATCCAAATGGTGTTGATTCCAAGGTCCTTTAAGTAATCTAACTTTTCGGTTACACCTGCAAAATCTCCACCATGATAAAGCCCATCATTGTTGCCATAGGTATTGGCTCCGTTTGCTGCGTTGTTTGTGCTGTTTCCGTCAAAGAAACGGTCCGTAACCATAAAATAGATAATGGATTCATCCCAGTCAAAATCGTCTGCCGCATCGCTCTTTTCACGTGCAACGACTTCAACCTGAGCAGATGTCTTATAAATATTTCCGAACTGATCCTTTACTTTGATTGGCAATGTCTTCATGCCAAGCGCCGTATCAACAGCCGCGGAAATCGTGACTGCCTTAAGTTCCGGCTCAATCTTCAAAACGTTGCTTCCGCCAAGTGCAGATGCATCTAAGGATGCCTCTGTTATCTGCAGTTCCGGGTCATTTTCATTTGCTCCGTCCCTATTCTGAACAACATTCAACTTCACAACATTGTTCTCATTATAGTTGAATTTGTCATTCATAACGGTTGCGGTGACAGTTGCATCAAGCTTGTAATACTCAAAGTATGAGTAGTCTGTTCCATCAACATTTTCTCTGTCTGTATTGAATGCATCTGTTTCATATTCACCGTCTACCTGATAACGATAGTGCGTCCTTCCGTTGGTGAGTGCTACAGCCGCCTCAAAGCGCTTATTCTCCGGCACGTATGCCATGTCGACAAGCCCACCGTTTACCTCAGCTTTTACTGTCATGTCTGCAAGTGTTCCGGCAGCCAGAGCCTTGTCATTTCGATAGTATATGTATGCCTTATTCTCTGTTGTATTGATTTCATATCCGGTATTAAGCGGTGCGCTAAGCACAGGCTCCTTTCCGGCTTCCATCTTTACAAACAGATTCTTCTGTGCAAGCGGGAATTCGATGGAATGATCACCGCCATCCTTTACCCACGGATCTAACGAACTGTTGAGGGCAACAACAAAACTTACCTTGTCGCAGGTAGAAGAGACCTTTATCCTTGCTGTCCATGTTCCATCCGCCTGTCTGGTCAGTGCTACAAGCTTGGAATTATTTACTCCGCCGACGGTCCATGAATAGAATTCCGGCGCTGCTGTGTCGTCCAAGGATGGATTGGTATATTCAAAATTAATGTATCTTGCCTCAATAGCGGTAAGTACTGGTTTCTCACTTGTAGGATTTTTTCCGTCTACGTAGTAATAGATATCCGTATCCCTATCCAGAGTGAAGCTGCGGTCAGAGTCAGCACCGCCGTCCCATCCTTTCGTATAATCATAGCGGGCTTTTAGTCCGACATCCTTTCCGATGAATTTGCCGTCCACAGTGATTTCCTGTGTAAGCCAGGTTACATCATTTTCTTCATCGTACCAGGTTCCGGTAAATTTGTAATCCTCATTCAGCCCTGCATTCCACATCCACAGATCCTTTGTGGTGGCAGATGCATCTGTATCCAACAAATCCGGGTTGCAATAGTAGAGCTTGAAGGTATATGGCTTTGCAGCTTCTCCGAGCCACTCTTTCGTCGCTGTCTTGCTTACTGTGGTATCCCCATCATCCTTTGTTCCGGTTACCCAGAGTTCTGTGTTCGCAGCTGTTACCGCAACATTGATATTTGCAGTCTGAATACCATTATTGTTATTGAATATACAGCTGAAATCAGTCTTTGCGTCCTGTGTAAATGAAGCTTCATACCATCCGGTCTTACCCTCAACCGGAACAGCCTTCTCTCCCGGCCATTTTATTCCTCCGGTTCCCGGCCCACTGATGGATGAATCGCCACCCCACATATAAACATAAGCCTCTGCCCATGTCGGAGCATGGTAGTAAACTGTTGTTTTGTACTTCCAGCCTTCCGGAAGTGTCTCAGAGAAAACCTCTCCTTCAGATGCATCATACCAATACTCCGCAGTAGTTTTTCCCTTTGTTACCATTCCGGTCAGATCTTTTGTCTTCCCGCTCTTGCCGTTAAAGATAACGGTGTAGTCCTTCTCTGCAGAGACAGACAGATGTACATAATACCATCCCTCGTGATCCGGGTCTGCTGTAAGGTATTCCCCCGGCCATGAGCCTGCCGGATTGTCCGATCCATTATACATATATACCGCCGGGTTCTCTCCATATGCATTCTTATAATGAAGAGTCAGCTCACAAGTCGTAATCTGCGGTTCTTCCGGTTCCTCCGGTGTTGTCGGATTCAACCAGCTTTCCGGTGCTTCTACCAGAACTTTTGTTCCTGTGCTCTTATTTCCACTGCACCACAGCTCAAGACTAGTCTTTCCAGTCAATGCGACATTGATATTGTCTGTCTGGTTTGTATCTTCCCACTTTCCTGCATTAAAAATCAGATTAAGCTGGGTGTCATTTTTCTTTGTGATCTTAAGTGTATACCAGTTAGCCTTTTCCGGGTCAGCGCTGACCTCCACCCCAACATCTTCTTTGTAATTCTCATATCCAGCGATTGCATTCCAGCTTCCGCCCTCGCTCGCCTGCACACATACTTTAGACCACTTGCTGGTGTTTTCGTAATGAACGGTTACGGTACAATCTTCTACGCCGTCCAGCTCTGGAAGTACAGACGTACCTTCCTTATCTGTGTACCATGTCCAAGCGTTATCTTTTAAGATATAATACAGATCCGTAATATTCTCACTCACATACTGTGTCATCTTGGAATCGTATGCATTTGATATAACTCGACCACTCGGCGCACTCACATCAAGGAACTGTAAATTCGTTACATTTCCTTTTATCACACCTGTATAGAAGTCGTCCGGCTCCCTTGTAAGCGGATAGCCATAGTCAGATTCTCCCCATCCTGTAATATGGGTTTGTTCGCCCACATCTTCCAATGTAACAGGTTTTCCCTGAAACCAAAGTGACGGTGTTTCCCATCCCCAATCAGATGGAATCTTTACATGCACGCGCACATTTATGCCGCCATCATCCGCCTTGGTGACAATCTGCCCGATCTTGGAAAACGTCCCCATTGTTACCACCATGGCAAATGCCAGCAAGAAGCTTAACACCCGCGCACATATGCCATGTTTCGAAAAAGTTTCTCTCTTTTTCATGATACCTCTCCTCTTTTCGATATTAATCATACTATATTTTCGTATGTTTTCGTAATTATTATAGTTTATAAACTTTTCTAAAGCAATAACGTAATAAACTACAAAAAGAAGAGCAAATTTTTGTGCAAAAAAGCAAAAGGCTCTGCATAAGAAGAGTTTCCTTCCCATGCAGAGCCATAAGATCTCATGCCATTCAATTATTTTCGAAAAAAACAATGCTAAGCCTCGTCAATTGCCTTTCCGATGTCGTGGCGCATATATTTGTTTGCAAAATGAATCCACTCCGTTGCCTCATACGCCTTTGCGCGCGCCTCCTTCAAGGTCTTTCCGAGTGCTGTGATTCCAAGTACACGTCCACCGTTTGTCACAATATTACCATTCTCATCGAATTTCGTTCCCGCATGGAAGCAGAAGTAGTCATCCTTCCCTTCAAAATTTTCGAAACCTGTGATGGGAAGTCCCTTTTCATAAGCAACCGGATATCCTTCGGATGCAAGGACAACACATACTGCTGCCTCATCGGAAAATTTCAGATCCAGGTCCCCAAGAGTTCCATCCACGCATGCTTCCATCACATCAATAATATCATTCTGCAATCTTGGAAGTACTACCTGCGCCTCCGGATCACCAAAACGTGTGTTGTATTCAAGTACCTTCGGTCCATCTTCCGTAAGCATCAGTCCGAAGAAGATAACGCCCTTAAACGGACGTCCCTCTGCAGCCATAGCGTCAACGGTTGCCTGATAGATATACTTCTGGCAGAAATCATCCACTTCCTTTGTATAGAATGGGCTTGGTGAAAAATTACCCATACCGCCTGTGTTAAGTCCCGTATCCCCGTCCCCGGCTCTCTTGTGATCCTGTGCGGAAGACATGATCTTGATCGTCTTGCCATCCACGAAGGAGAGAACAGATACCTCACGGCCAGTCATAAATTCTTCGATAACCATGGTATTTCCAGCCGTTCCGAACTTCTTGTCCTCCATGATTGTCTTTACGCCCTCTTTTGCTTCCTCAAGCGTCTCACAGATAAGAACGCCCTTGCCAAGCGCAAGTCCGTCAGCCTTCAAAACAATCGGCATCTTCGCAGTCTCAAGATATTTAAGTGCAGCCTCCGGATCCGTAAAATTCTCATATGCTGCAGTCGGAATATGGTACTTTTTCATAAGATCCTTGGAAAAAGCCTTTGATCCCTCCAGAATTGCCGCGTTTTTACGTGGTCCGAACACTTTTAGGCCTTCTGCCTCAAACACATCGACAATGCCACCTACAAGCGGATCATCCATTCCAACGATGGTAAAATCGATATTTTTTTCTTTTGCGAAGGCAACCAGCTTGTCAAACTCCATTGCACCGATTGGAACGCACTCTGCAAGTGCAGCGATTCCTGCGTTGCCCGGTGCGCAATATATTTTGTCTACACGTCTGCTCTTCGCAACGCTTGTAACGATTGCATGCTCTCTTCCGCCACTTCCGACTACCAAAATATTCATCTATACGTCCTCCTGCCTGTTGTTCTGTGTCACATGATCTGTATCCGGCTTCTTCGTGTTATTGCTATTCCGCGATCCGGACGTGTCCGTCCTCTACGGATACCTTGCCGTTTGCAATCAGATCAATTGCCTTTGGCATAATGATCCACTCTGCCTGTTCCATGACTCTCCGTTGCAATACCTCCGGTGTATCATCCTGTAATACTTCCACAGCCTTCTGCAGAATGATCGGCCCGGTATCCGTTCCCTCATCCACAAAATGAACCGTTGCTCCTGTCACCCTGACTCCGCGTGCAAGCACACCCTCATGCACCTTAAGTCCATAATAACCGGTTCCACAAAATGATGGGATCAATGATGGATGAATGTTAATGATACGATTCTGGTATGCACGTATCATCTCCGGTGGAATCACTACCAGAAAGCCCGCAAGTACAACAAGATCCACTCCATAAGAGTCAATCTTCTCGAGTAATGCCTTATTAAATTCTGCACGTTCTGCAAACTGCTTTGGAGAGACACATACTGCCTCAATTCCACGTGATTTTGCACGCTCGAGTGCGTATGCATTTGCATTATTGCTGATTACTACCTCGATCTTTGCATTGGTGATCGCTCCATTATCAATTGCATCCATGATAGCCTGAAGATTTGTTCCGCCTCCAGATACACAAACTGCTAATTTTAACATACAGCCCTCCCGATGCCGCTGCAGCATCCGCTTCTTGTATTAAACGAGATCAATTCCCTTCTCGCCATCTGCAATCCTGCCGACAACATACGGAGTATCTCCTGCTTCCTTGATTGCCTCCATCGCTTTGTCCACATCTGCCGGATCAACCGCAACGATCATTCCAAGTCCCATGTTGTAAGTATTGTACATCATCTGTTCTTCTACCTGGCCTTCTCTTGCCATCATGGTAAAAATAGGAGGAACCGGATAACTATTCTTCTCTACAATGGCACGCTTTCCATCCGGAAGCATACGCGGGATATTCTCATAGAATCCACCCCCAGTGATATGGCTGCACGCCTTTACACGGACACCCGCCTCTTTTACAGACTTGAGTGCCTTTACATAGATTCTTGTCGGAGCAAGAAGCGCTTCACCAAGCGTAGTTCCAAGTTCATCATAATAAGTACCAAGTGCTTCCTTTGTCATAGGGAAGATTTTTCTTACAAGGGAGAATCCATTGGAATGTACTCCGGACGATGCCATACCGATCAGGACATCACCATCCTTTAGATCAGCTCCGGTAATAATATCCTTCTCATCTACAACGCCTACCGCGAATCCGGCAAGATCATAATCATCCTCCGGCATAAGGCCCGGGTGCTCCGCTGTCTCACCGCCGATGAGAGCACATCCAGCCTGCTTGCACCCCTCTGCAACACCACTGACGATCGTAGCGATTTTCTCCGGGTAATTCTTTCCGCATGCGATATAATCCAGGAAGAAAAGTGGTTCGCCGCCAGCACACGCAACGTCGTTTACACACATGGCAACACAATCGATACCGATGGTATCATGCTTGTCCATGATAAATGCCAGCTTAACCTTTGTTCCACAGCCATCTGTTCCAGACAAAAGAACCGGGTTCTCCATATTCTTGATTGCAGCCAGGGAAAATGCTCCGGAAAATCCGCCAAGACCTCCAAGTACCTCCGGTCTCATCGTTCCCTTTACATATTCCTTCATAAGCTCTACTGACTTGTATCCTGCCTCAATATCTACGCCGGAATGCTTGTAATCCATTTTTTTTTCCTCCTTGTATTTGCTTTGTTAAAAACAGTGCCGTTTTGCACCGTCACCAACAAAAATCAGCGTGCAAATTATATACCTACAGTATACCTTTACACGCTGGTTTTTTCCAATAATATATTCTGAAACTTTTTATTAGTTATACTAATATATAATGTTTCATGATTTTGTTTTTCTTATAAATATTATCTGTGCCTCGGGTAAGTGCCATATTGCGGTCATGCATATCGATCATTCTTTGCACAGGATATCAATGAATTTTCCAACCTCCATCCAGGCCTTTTTTGATTCCGGTATATTCAGGTATGCCATCTGGAACACATGGAACATTCCCTCATAGATACTCAGCCGGACCTTTGCTCCCTGTGAGCGGGCTTTCGCCGCCGCATCCACAGAATCACTTAAGAGCATCTCGATTGATCCAACCTGGATCAGCATTGGCGGGAAGTGCCTGAAGTCTCCGAACAGCGGAGAGATATATGGATCCATCGGATCATGTTCTCCCGCATAATCATTGATATATATCAGACTCTCCCTTGTATTTCCAAACAAAGGGTCTTTCTCATAATTTGTCGTGTACGACTCTCCACTGGCTGTAACGTCCGTCCACGGAGACATTGCAATAATTCCGCACGGCATCGGCATATTATGATCCCGCAGATACATCGTAAGTGCCATTGCAAGACCGCCTCCGGCCGAATCTCCGGCAAGGATGATCTGATCTCCGAACCACCCCCGTTCAAGCAGCCATTTATATGCTTCAACCGCATCCAAAAGTGCTGCCGGGAACGGATGCTCCGGTGCGACACGATAATCCGGTGTCAGCACACTGAATCCATGGCTGACTTCATTATACAATCCCGCGAACACATAATATGCGTTGCGCACTGCTCCCATGTATCCTCCGCCGTGCAGCTGCAATATCACTTTATCCATGTTTGGATTTTCCTTTGAGGCAAGCATTTTCATCGTAAAATCCGGCATGTCAATGTGAGTCATGGTAAAGCAGGACGGCACACGCCATGGCGGTTCCACCATCCGTTTTCTAAGTTTTCCGGACTTGATCTGTTTGCCGATCAGCATGTCGTTGGTGAGCGTAGCGATAAGCTCACTGATCACGCGCCCCTGCACGCTGACTGTCGCCTTTTTGCTTTCCGCCAGCCCGCTCTTCCCACCGGCAGGTTTCTCCTGCACTTCGCGCGCATCCTTTGCATCCACAGCAGCATTTTCTGCCTGTGCTTCTTCCTCTGTCAGCCGGCTGCTCCAATGTTGTTTCAGGTGTTCAATCATATGTGAAATCTCCGTTTCAATTCTGTCTTAGCTCTTTGATCGCCAATAATTAAGGTTCCAAGGAAAATAAAAACAGATACCGCAAATGCGATTATCGTCAAATACGAGAAAGTAACCTCCCCAATCTCAAGCAGTATGATTGGAATAATGCTCAAAACGATCGTGAAAAGCTGTGCCATCATATAACTCTGCCAGTTTCTATGGTTGACGATCATAAGTACCAATATGCCAATGTCCATAAATAGAATACCCGCAGGCATTACGTAGTTAAGAGACCAGCGGTTATAACCGGTCAGGTAATCGATCGCGATCAGGATAATAACTGTCATCAGAACCAGGCAGATTGTCTTAAACATATATCCGGATTTTCCGATCACTGCCAGCCTCAGCACGACATTTGCATACAGCAGCACCAGTCCGACGATCAGACTCCATGCAAAAAACGGCGTCACAACGTAATTAATGTATACCAGCACTGCTTCGATAAGAATCGACAGGAATAAAACTATATTTTCCAGCAGGTGGAATCTACGCGCCACCACCCACGCCTCTGGATACTTGTCCTGCGTCTGCCCTTCGTCCTTTTCCAGAACGCATCGGCAGAATGGGCATTTATCCGTCTCATCTGTTATCTGAATCTTACAATTGTTGCATCTACTCATAATACACCCCGTTTGTCTCGACCCGGACCGACACTCCATCCTCTGCTATTTTTCGGAAAAATGTACCCTGTACACCGGTGTCCGCGAAGATGGAGCTGAACGTAAACACCAGGTTGTCCCCATAGGAACAGATAGTTCCTTTCAGCGACTGTCCCTTTGACATTGCAATAAAAGCGTGGAAAGAGTCTATATATGGTTCATAAGCCTCCTCCACCTTGATGTTTCCGATATTCGTTATCGTGGTTGTATTTGCAAGCGCTGATTTTGTGTAAACCAGCTTCATCACAATATTCTTAAGCGGCAGCGGAACCGCTCTCAGGAAAATATTCTGCTGATTGGAAACACTATAAGAAAAAAGATCCTCCAAATGTTCCTTCGTAATCTGCTTATGCAGGCTTTCCTTGATAATCTCAACCACTTCTTCGAAAGTATAGCTGTCTTTTGTCGGGTGAAACTCCGCCGAAACCATGCAGAAAAAGTTCTTTGTCGTTACCGAGTTAAAATACGGTCGCAGATTAACCGGAACTGCAACGCGGATTGGAAGCTTCGACGGCATTCCCTTCAGACAGTCCTGGTAGGTACTCCATGCAAAAACAGCTACCAGATATTCATTGATCGACGTCCCATATCGATGCGCCACCTCTTTTAAGCCGGATACCGGCATGTACCCATGGATGACTCCAAACTCCCCTTGCGGAAGCTTCTCCTTGCGTATCAGATACGCTCTCTCTTTTGAAAAACCGCTTGATCTCCCTCTCTTAAAGTTCTTAACAAAGCTGTCCTCCCTATTTAGGGAAGTCATGTGGCTTAAATTGTCTTCCGCCTTGATCTGCGGATGGACCAATCTCAGATACTGATAGGTAAGCTCCCGTATAAAATTCAGGCCACCCATCCCATCCGTCAGCACATGAAAGACTTCTAGGTTGATCCTTTTATGATAATAGGTTACGCGGAACATATAGCTGTGATTACGGTTTGCGCGGATAAACCTGCAGGGAAAATTTGCTTCTTCCACAACCTTTGGTGCAGGTTTTCCATTCTCCTCAAAATAAAACCAGAAAACGCCTCTGCGCAGACGCACGTTAAATCCATCGAACTTCGGCAGTACAATGTCAAGTGCCTGCTGCAGGATTTCCGGCTGTATCTCCTCCTTAAGCGTTACCGCAATCCGGTATACATTCGTCATATCATTCCCCGCAATTACAGGGAAAAGATTCGCGGTATTGTCGAGCTTGTCCCAGCGGATCTGCCGTCTGGACCGCTCACCCGTCTTCTTCGCTTTCTCTTTTTTCTTTTCCGTCATTGTTGTTCCCTTCTTGCTTGTCCTTTTCCCATTATAAAATATGTGCTTCTCATTTGCAAATTGAAAACAAAAGTCCAAATTTCTGCGGAGCATCCTGCTATAAAAGTAAAAATTCCCGGATGCGCACTCGCAGCCGGGAATCATTGGTATATATATGAA
Organism: Agathobacter sp.; assembly: GCA_022769125.1. Classification (GTDB taxonomy): domain Bacteria; phylum Bacillota; class Clostridia; order Lachnospirales; family Lachnospiraceae; genus Roseburia. The sequence continues at coordinate 27,505 of JALEKN010000012.1, read as the reverse complement.
TCATACTCCCCTATGATTATATATACGTGTATGGTGCTCTGGTATGACCAGAAGCCTTTTCTGTAATTCAGACTACCATGTTTTTGAGAAAACGTCAACAATAATATTGATTTTTCAACCTTTTTTGCATATAATTTTCTTTGTGGTATGTGGTCATACCAATTCCACATATATTGTTTTCTATATGCTTCAACATTTTATATACATCATTGGGAAAGGAGTATTTTATGCAGTTTCAAAAAATATCCGCTCCGTCGCTCAAAGAGCTTTTCGTTGAGCAATTGGAGGGTAAAATTCTATCCGGCGAATTGCCGATTGGTTCCAAACTGCCAAGCGAGCGTGAGCTTGCCACCTCCATGCAGGTCAGCCGTGCTGTTGTAAATGCCGGGATTGCAGAGCTTGAACAGAAAGGCTTTCTCGTTATCAAACCAAGGATTGGAACCTTCATTGAAGACTACCGCAAATATGGCACGCTGGACACTCTTGTATCCATCATGAAATACAACGGTGGCGCCCTCGCCAATGCCGAAGTGCGATCTATCCTGCAGCTTCGTATCGTTCTTGTAAGCCTTGCCGGCGTACTGACCGCCGATGAAGCTCCGGAGGAGGCCTTCGCATCGCTGGACGCGATTGTCGATGATATCCGGGTTTCTTCCAACAACGAAAGCCTGGTTGAAAACACGTTCCGTTTCTACCATGAGCTCGGCTTCGTCAGCGGAAATTCCCTTCTGCCGCTCATTTTTACTTCTTTTAAAGATCTAGTCTGCATGCTCTGGCAGCGTTACGTGATAAATTATGGCAGAGAGCCCCTCATTGCAAGCACCGAGAAGCTCTATTCGCTGATCCGGCAAGGGGATCGCGATGCCATTATTGCCTACATAGACCAAAGCACCAGTGATAGTATTGACGGTTCCAAGCAGATTTATTTATAAACGCCCGTAAACATCCATCGGAACATATGCCTTGATTGCAATTCCGTCCTGCCCGTATTCTTCTTCCAGCAGTTCGCCCTGTGCGCGGACAAGCTGGAGGATGCCGGCCTTGTCATAAGGAATCACTCGTTCCACATATATCTTATTATTGCGAAGCAGTTCCTCTAAAAGAGATTTGACCGCATCAAGCCCCTCTCCAGTTCCCGCTGAAATACTAAGCACATGGTCTGCCCGGAAATCATGAAGCGGCTCATTGTCTGTTCTTAAATCCTGTTTGTTGAACAAGGTCACAATAGGCTTGTCCTTGATTCCAAGATCATCCAATGTCTCATAGGTGATATGCATCTGTTTGTCTCTCTGTGGGTTGGAAGCATCCACCACGTGAATGATATAATCCGCATAGCGGGCCTCTTCCAGGGTGCTTTTAAATGCCTCTATCAGATGGTGTGGAAGTTTCCGGATAAATCCAACGGTATCGGTCAGAAGAATCTGCTGCCGCCCATCGAGTTCCAGCATTCTCGTTGTCGGATCGAGCGTTGCAAAAAGCTTATCCTCCTCCAGGACATCCGCATCTGTCAGATGATTTAAGAGTGTGGATTTTCCTGCATTGGTATATCCTACGATAGCCGCAACCGGTATCTGGTTCTTCTTTCTTCGGGCCCTCGTAATATCCCGATGACACTCAACTTCCTTTAACTCTCTTCTTAGCTGTGCAATGCGGTCATTGATCAACCGCCTGTCCATCTCCAGCTTTTTTTCTCCCGGTCCTCTTGTACCGATACCACCTCCTAGTCTGGACATGGAGCGGCCAAGTCCGGTAAGCCTGCTCAAACGGTAACGAAGCTGTGCCAGTTCTACCTGGATTTTTCCCTCGCTCGTCGTCGCATGAGCCGCAAAAATATCCAAAATGATCAATGTCCGGTCCATGATCTTCGTGTCTAAAAGCATTTCCAGATTCTTGATCTGTGCCGGAGAAAGCTCGTCATCACAGACAATTCCCGTTGCATTTTTCTCCGCGATCATCTCACGCAGTTCTTCCACTTTTCCCGATCCGATATAGGTTCCCGGATGCCGGTTTTCCCGCTTCTGGATCAATGTGCCAACCGGGGTTGCTCCAGCCGTCTCAACAAGTTCGGCAAGTTCAGTCACGGAGTCTTCCGCATCATCACCGTCTTGTTCACTTACCCCTACCAGGATTACACGTTCTTCAATTTCTTCAATCTTAATCAGTTCTGCCATATATTCTCCTTTTTATTTCCTACAAAGCCAAGAATCGCCATATCCGGCGTCTGCCGGACTGGCGATTCTTAATCACAGGCTCAATCTCTTTCCTAAGCCGCTTAATCATCTCGACGACAAAAACGTCATCTCTTTAACTGCAGTCTCATCATCCGGATTCAGCTCAAGATATCGCTCTAATGCGTCCTTTGCCGAAGCGAAATCACGCTGTCCCTCATAGGCAATCACCATATTCTTCAAAATGGAGACCTTGTTTGGCACTTCCTCCTGCTCCAATGCTGTCTGGAAGTAGCTGACCGCATGTTCATAATCTCCCCTGTTCATGAGGCGTGTTCCAACCTCATATAGCTCGTAAGAGCTGGCAATTCCCGCATCAAGATATTTCTGAAAATATTCATCAGCGCTCTTTGTGTCTCCAAGCTCCTCGTAGGTCTCTGCCAGGTAAAAATTGGCTTCTACGCTTCCCTTTTCAATTGCATTCAAAAGGCTCGCTGATGCATTCTGCGTATCACCAAGCATCAGGTATACACGCCCTTTTTGCATCAGATCCTCCGCTTTATCACCACTGACTTCAAGTGCCTGATGCAGATAATACTGTCCCTCACTCTCTAGTCCGTTCGCTGCCATCGCCTGATAGATGCCAATGTACAGATTCCGGTCATTCTTCTCGCGGCTCACCGCCATCCCGAAATCATTCAGAGCCTCCTCCTGCATTCCAAGCTGAAAACGCATGCATCCTCGCAGGAAATAACTATTCGCATCATCATTATAGTCAATCAGTGCCTGATAAGTTGTCTGTGCGCCTTCGTAATCTCCGACCAGAAACTGTGCCTCTGCCTTGTAATAGCAGATATCAATTTCTGCATCCGTCACCTTACCATGTGACTGATCCAACGCCTTCTGAAACGCATCGACTGCCGACTGATAGTCTCCACTTTCTATGCAATTAATTCCATACTGTCTGTATGCTTCCTGATCCGTGGTATTTGTCTTTTGTCCACAGCCGGAAAGCATCAGGGCAGCCGCACATGCCAAAAACGCAATGTGCCGTGTTCTCCTGCTCATCTGACCGTTCCTCCGCGTTTGCTTTCTTAGACTATAACATACCTTGAAACTCGTTTCAATACTTCATGATAAGCGGCAGCAGCTTTCTCGCCACCTTATAAACCGGTGTTTCAAGTGCTGCTTTTGCATTCTGTAGTTCTTTGCGTATCTCAATATGCTGCGGGCAATGCTGCTCACATTTTCCGCAGCCGATACAGTTTGCCGGTCCTGTGTAATCCTTGCGTACCCCTGTCCCCATAAAATACTCTCTAAGTGCGGAAAATCTGCCCTCGGATGCCTGCCTGTTATATGCCGCAAACGTTCCCGGAATATCTACGTGCATCGGGCATGGCATACAATATCTGCAGCCGGTGCAGCCAACCCTCATTTTGGATTGAATTGCTGCAACCACGTCTGCAAACACTTTTTCCTCCTTCTCGGAGAATTCCCCCGGAAGCATCTCGGAAGCCGTTTTTACATTTTCGCGAACCATATCAATCGAATTCATTCCAGACAGGACACACGTTACCTGCGGCTGGTTCCAAAGCCATCGAAACGCCCATTCAGCCGGGCTTCTCCCGGCATCGCATTTTGCAAAAATTTCTTTTGCCTCACGCGGGAGTCCATTGACCAGCCGCCCGCCGCGCAGCGGTTCCATAATGATAACCGGCAGCCCTTTCTGTGCCGCATACATAAGTCCGCTACGCCCCGCCTGCGAGTGTTCGTCCATATAATTATACTGGATCTGGCAGAAATCCCAATCATAAGCATCGAGCAGCTGGCAGAACATATCCGAATTGCCATGGTAAGAAAATCCAATCTGCCGGATTGCCCCCGTACGCTTTTTCTCCTCCAGCCATTCTATAATCCCCATATCCTTCAGGCGCTGCCATGTCTTAACATCGGTGAGCATATGCATAAGATAATAGTCCACATAGCCGGTACGCAGCCGCTTCAATTGTTCATTAAAATAACGGTCCATGTCTCCCGGTTTTTTCAGCAGATAATGCGGCAGTTTTGTTGCAATCTTTATCTTCTCCCTGATTTTGTTCCGTTCAAATATTTCCCCCACTGCCGCTTCGCTTCCCGGGTATATGTACGCAGTGTCATAATAATTCACCCCGGAATTATATGCCTCCATAATCTCTTTCTCGGCCTTTGCCAGATCAATTTTCCCGGCCGTCTGCGTAAACCGCATACAGCCAAATCCAAGCACGGATATTTGATTACCGAATCTGTCAGCTCTGTATTGCATTCTATACTCCTTCCAATGTTTCCAGCAGAATTGTTGTCTTATGGACTATACTTTACCACAAAAAAGGATACGTGATATTATTATGCACACTTTCTCATTTTCGTGGGATTATTCTTTATCCGATTCACTCTCCCCTTGCTTCTTCTCCTTTGGCTTATCCTTTCCATTTTCGAGCCACCAGCCAAATACTCCTGCTCCGATCATCGCTGCAAACAATGCTCCAACAATTATATTTTGTATCATTTCTAATTCCTCCAATATCAGTTTTTGTGTACACAAATAAACCCATGTTTCCACGGGCTGCTCAATCAACCGATATCAGATTTTCTTTTTTCCCATCCTTATTGTGAATAAAACGTATGACACCTGCCGTATCCGTGTCTGTTATCTTTACACACAGATTGGCAAATGTATAGAAATGATTTGTTCTTTGCCTCGTAAGGATTCCTTCTGCCTGTTCTGACCGGGGTCCTGATTTCTCACGGATTTCATTACGTCTGATGGCAGAAGTACGATTCAGCAGATTCGAGCGGGCGCTCCCCAGCATCTCCACCGTACATGCGTCTGTGCTCACAATACAGTCTATTTTCTTTAAACTGTTTGTACCATGGTTGTTATCTTCCACTGCTGTACTGTCAAACGCTGCGACAGTATCGTCTTCCGCCATCCAGGCAACGTTTTCACCGCTGTCCGGTTCTTGTGCAATGCATGCTCTGCCATAAGGCAGTCCTGCAACGTCATAAGACAGTCCTACAATGCTTTTGGCATCAAAATAAGACGCCTGCCCAAGTGTTGTCTTATAACTTTGCACCTGGCTGAGCGATGTGAGGATACATACCAGCAGCAATATATAATTAATCACATATCCTCTTTTCTTCACAATTGTCAGCCCCCCTGCGCTCGATCAGCTCCTGACTGGAACATTTGCAAACGCCTCATGCTTTTCCACTCTTTTCCTTGTATTATTTTAGCGTAATTATATACAGAATACAATGTTGTTCTGTTAAAATACTTATGCCCGGTTCTATCAAAATACTTATGGCCTGCCCTTTCCTTTCATATCTTTTTATAGGAGGTATTCTTTGATAAATATTTCAACTGACTTGACCGATAACGGCTTCCTGTCTGTCTCATATGTAATAATCAAGTTTTTTCCCGGAATAATACCGTGTCTTTGATACAATTCGATTTTCTCCATTGCCTCCTTAAAATAATCCGGGCTGTCCATCATTCCCATATGCTCCCAATAGTATTCTTTTCTCGTCCTCTTGTTCAAAACTGTGAAATCCGGGTATTTGGTAATAGGCCCAAGTTTAAGCGGTTTCTCGTATACATATGGAATTCCCGACAGCTTCAATTTGTCTGCGATTATTTTTTCTGACTTCGATCGTACCATTTCGTTGTTTTCCGTCAGAATTGAGGATGCCGCGGGATATGAATTGCGTTCCTGTGCAGAGATTGCCAACCAGGACTTTGCATATTGCTCATCATCAGCAATAAGTGGTGTCACAAGAATTTGCCTGCCCGGATGAAGTCTTTTATAACATTCATCTGCCGTTGCCTGACTATATGTTTTTATCAATGTATCAACCTGTTTCAATTCATGGGAAGCACTTTTAATTATCTGCTTTGCATAATCTCTGTTTGCAATGGCTTTTGCAATATTAATATCCTTTATATATTTTCTTTTGCGATTTTCCTGTCCGGCTTCCTGATCATCTTTCATATAATATCTATAATGTCCATCATGTCTGTTAACCTGAAGATACCCGTCTACCTTCTTTGATAATATTTGTTCTGCCTTTTTTATTGTCTTTTCAAGTACTCTTTTTCTCTCTACCAACTCCGGTAGAATTATCTCTTTTTTTCCCATTAGGCCTCTCCTTTTAATTTTTTGTTGTTCTATGATGGTTATTACGCAAAATCTCTCATAGCCATCACACGCTTTCCGCTCCTTGTGATGGTTTCAGCACAAAATTCCTCATAACCATCACACAGCTTTTTTCCTATGTGATGGTTTCAGCGCCAAATTTCTCATAGCCATCACACGTTTTCCGCTCCTTGTGATGATTTCAGTGCAAAATTCCTCATAACCATCACACAATCTCTTTTCTTTGTAATGGTTTCAGCACAAAATTCCTCGCAGCCATCACACAGCTTCTTTTCTTTGTGATGGTTTCAGCGCAAAATTCCTCACAGCCATCACACAGCATTTTTCCTATGTGATGGTTTCAGCACAAAATCTTCCACAGCCATCACACAGTTGCTAAACAGGTATATTTCTTACCTATTCCTAACACGTAATCCTCTAAATCCATATCAAAAATTATCGGAGAAACAGCCACGACATGTGGCAATAAGATAAAAAGAGCTTTCTCGAATACATTCAAAGTGTAACATGCTTTATTTAAAAAGTAAACCCCAAAAAAGCATCTCAAATTCAAAGCAAATGTGAACAAAAAAGCACAACAAGAACACATAAAGGCCAAAGCAAGTGTGCACAACGGAGCCAAACGAAATCACAAAAAAACAAAGCACATATAAAACGTAAAATGCCATAGAAAAAACACAGGCTCCCTGCTTTCGCAAAAAGCCTGTGTTTCTATGTGAATCCACAGATTCTAATATTCACTGTAATATTAGTTCAATTTCCAGATTTCTTTGTTGTACTGGTCGATGGTACGGTCAGATGAGAAGAATCCTGCCTTGCTGATGTTTACAAGCATCATCTTTGCCCAAGCTTTGCGGTCTTCGAACGCTTTGTAGATTGCTTCCTTCGCTTCTACATATGCCTCGAAATCCGGGAAGGTCATGAACCAGTCTTTGTTCAGAAGTTCATTGTAGAGACGCTCAAGGTTCTCCTTGCTGCCAACGGCCATAAGCTCATCACTGACAATAAAGTCAACAGCTTTCTTCAAATCTGCATCAGCTTCATAGTAGCTTCTTGAATTGTAATCGCCTCTCTCGTAACGGTCGATGACGGTCTGGGAATCCTCGCCAAAAGTAAAGATATTATCCTCACCAACAAGTTCTGCGATTTCAACGTTTGCACCATCCTTGGTTCCAAGCGTAACAGCACCATTTAACATGAACTTCATGTTAGAAGTACCGGATGCCTCCTTAGATGCAAGTGAAATCTGTTCAGAGATATCACAGGCCGGAATCAGCTTCTCTGCAAGAGTAACATTGTAGTTCTCAACCATGACAACCTTAAGATATTTATTAACATCCGGATCATTGTTGATTACCTGCTGCAAGCAGAGGATCAGGTGAATGATATCTTTTGCGATCGTGTATGCAGGTGCAGCCTTTGCTCCAAAAAGAACGGTAATCGGTCTGCCCGGCTTCTTGCCTGCCTTGATCTCAAAATATTTGTGGATAACATAAAGTGCATTCATCTGCTGTCTCTTGTACTCATGAAGACGCTTGATCTGAATATCAATGATGGAGTGTGTATCAATCTCGATGCCCTGTTTCTCTTTCAGATACTCCTCAAGCTCAATCTTCTTCTGGTGTTTTACAGCAAGAAGCTTATCAAGGACTGCATCGTCATTTACAAAATTCCCAAGCTTCTCAAGCTCGTTTGCATCCTTCTTCCATCCGTCTCCAATCAGCTCTGTAATAAGAGCTGAAAGCTCCGGATTGCAGGACATTAACCAGCGGCGGAATGTGATTCCGTTTGTCTTGTTGTTAAACTTCTCCGGATATAAAACGTAGAAGTTGTGAAGCTCTGTATTCTTTAAAATCTCTGTATGAAGATATGCAACACCATTTACGCTATAGCCATAGTGGATATCCATATGAGCCATGTGTACCAGACCGTCCTTGATAATGTAGGTACTCTCATCAGAAACCTTGCCACGGATGCGGTTATCAAGCTCGCGGATAATCGGCATCAACTGTGGAACTGCCTTGTCTAAGAAGTAGATCGGCCACTTCTCAAGAGCCTCAGCAAGGATGGTATGGTTGGTGTATGCGCAAACTTTTGAAACGATCTCGATTGCCTCATCCATCAAAATTCCGCGCTCCTGAAGCAGACGGATAAGTTCCGGGATAACCATAGATGGGTGGGTATCGTTAATCTGGATAGTCGCATAATCTGCAAGATCATGCAGGTTAGATCCCTTTGCAACAGCCTCATCAAGAATAAGCCGTGCGGCATTGCTTACCATAAAATACTGCTGGTATACACGAAGCAAACGTCCCTTATCATCAGAATCATCCGGATATAAGAATAAGGTAAGATTCTTTGTGATTGCTTCCTTATCAAAATCAATGGTATCACCTACAATACTCTCGTCCACAGACTCAATATCGAACAGGCGGAGCTTTGTTGTACGATTGTTGTATCCAACAACATCGATGTCATACAATCTGGACTGTACGGAGAATCCTCCAAACTGTACCGGATATGTGATGTCTGTCTTGGTCAGCCAGCTCTTCTCTGTAATCCAAGGATTTGGAGTCTCTTTCTGAAGGTTATTCTCAAATACCTGCTTGAAAAGTCCGAAGTGATAATTCAAACCAACTCCATCTCCGTTTAATCCGAGTGTTGCGATGGAATCGATAAAGCATGCTGCCAGACGTCCAAGTCCGCCATTTCCAAGAGACGGCTCAAGCTCGATTTCCTCAATCTCCGCAAGAGACTTACCATATTTTGCAAGAGTCTCTTTTACTTCATCATACATGCCAAGATTGATCAGGTTATTGGATAAAAGCTTTCCGATCAAAAACTCTGCGGAAATGTAATACAGCTTCTTCTTTCCCTCGTTGGACACCTTTCCTTCTGCTTTTTCCTTTACTAAATCAAGAAGAGCAAAATATAACTCTTCATTTGTGCTGACATTGATACCCTTTTGTAACTTTGTCTCGATTTCCTGCTGAAATGCCATGATTTCTTCCTCCCAAATAAAATCGTGTTGTTTATCGGCCTGCTCCTGCCGAACTTATGATGTAAGTATATCCCATTCGTCTTTGATGTTCTTGTCATATAAGCGCGACTTTTTGCACAATCCTATCATTTTTTATTTGTGCATATTCGACCAAAATACGTTTTTTGTGCAATATACATAGATTTTTGCATTCGTTTTTGGTAGAATAATCCTATGAATATTATAGAGTATGAAAACTATCATGAAAATAAAACACATGGCGAGGTAATCTTCCCCTACAATACGTATCTTTGCTCGATCCCTCTGGATTTTGCATCCGTACCACCACATTGGCATGATGAGATGGAACTTATCTATATCAAAAAGGGAAAAGGAGTCGTGCAGGTCGATTTCCGCACCTACACTGTAACTGGACCGACTTTGGCACTGATTCTGCCCGGACAGCTCCATTCTATCGGTCAGTTTGATCGCGAATCTATGGAATATGAAAATATTATCTTCAATCCCGGCATGCTCATTCCAAAGAGCCTCGACAGCTGCAGTATGGAATATATCCAGCCCCTGCTTCTCGGGCAGATTACCGTTCCTACAATTTTCACTCCGGTCTATCCATACTATAACGATGTTATTGCGCCGATTGATGCCTGCGATGAGATTTCAAAAACGAAGCCGCAAGGGTACGAGCTCTACATCAAGAGTATGCTGTTTCAGTTCTTCTTTGTACTGAATAATCGATGCCGCAATCTGACACAACCGCCAAAAAACCGCAAGGCCCTCGACAAAATGAAAGTCGTTATTAAATATGTAGAAAATCATTACGCTGAGAAAATCACCATCGGAGAGATTGCAGACGTTGTCGGATTTTCCGAATCACATTTTATGCGATATTTTAAGGAGACGATGAACACCTCCTTTATTGAGTATTTAAAGGATTACCGGCTTGCAATGTCTGCCCGCCTGCTTCAGGCCTCCGAAGCCTCTATTCTTGAAATTTCGCAGGAGGTTGGTTTTGAAAACCTCTCGTATTTTAACCGCGCCTTCAAAAAGCGCTACGGTGTAACTCCCGGACAGTTCCGCAAAGGTTAACAGTAATATTTATCATAAAAACTGATTAAATATAATCATTTTCTTTCTCACATATCTATGCTATGATACATCCAATTAAGATGTATCATTGTTATTGACATATTTTATATTCCCAATTATTATCTCCGCCATACAACATGATAAGGGGCAGCCTGCAAAAAGTGCCCCGGCAGGAGATATCTTTGCAATGATAATTAGGAAGTTCAAAAAGAGAGAGGATGTAACGCCATGAAAAATGTGGAAAAATATGAAAGACAATACTTCTTACCGCCTGTCACCTGCATGGAGTGGACGAAAAAAGATTATATAGAAAAGCCGCCAATCTGGTGCTCTGTAGACTTAAGAGACGGAAATCAGGCATTGATTGAGCCGATGGGACTTGAAGAAAAAATCGAATTTTTTCAGATGCTTGTTGATATTGGTTTTAAGGAAATCGAAGTTGGATTTCCTGCGGCATCCGAAACAGAATTTGATTTTATGCGAGCACTTATCGAACGGGATATGATTCCGGATGATGTCACAGTCCAGGTGCTCACACAGGCCAGACCTCATATCATAAAAAGAACCTTTGAGGCCGTTAAGGGAGCGCCAAAAGCAGTGATACACCTATACAATTCCACATCGGTCGCACAGAGGGAACAGGTCTTTAGAAAGAGCAAGGATGAGATCAGGCAGCTTGCCATTGACGGTGCGCTTCTGCTAAAGCAGCTTGCTGCCGAGACAGAGGGCAATTTTTCATTTGAATACAGCCCGGAGAGCTTCCATGGCACAGAGATTGAATACGCAGCTGAGGTCTGCAATGCCGTGCTTGACATCTGGCAGCCGACTGACGCTCAGAAAGCGATTATTAATATCCCTGCAACCGTAGAGACAGCCATGCCACACATTTTTGCATCGCAGATTGAATATATGAGCACACACTTAAAATACCGCGATAATGTCGTATTAAGTGTTCACCCACACAATGACAGAGGCTGTGGTGTCAGCGATGCCGAGCTTGCTGTTCTTGCAGGTGCCGACCGGGTTGAAGGGACACTATTCGGCAATGGAGAGCGCACCGGCAATGTCGATCTGATCACAGTTGCCATGAACATGTTCTCCTACGGCATTGATCCGGGGCTTGACTTTGCCAACATGCCAAAGATCCGCGAAACCTATGAACGCCTGGCCGGCATGCAGGTCTCCCCACGCCAGCCATATGCCGGAGATCTTGTATTTACTGCCTTTTCCGGCTCCCATCAGGATGCCATCGCAAAGGGTATGAATTACCGTGCCGAAAAGAAGCAGACCACATGGACGGTGCCGTATCTGCCGATCGATCCTGTGGACGTCGGGCGCACCTACGACTCCGATGTCATCCGGATCAACAGCCAGTCCGGCAAGGGGGGCGTTGCCTATATATTAAAGCAGAACTTCTCCATTTCCATTCCTGACAAAATGCGCGAGGAAGTCGGTTATGCTGTCAAACAGGTGTCCGATGAAGAGCACAAGGAATTGTCTCCACAATGGGTCTACGAGATTTTCTGTGACAATTATGTCCACTATATGCCTCACTTTTCCATAACCGAATGCCACTTTAAGCAGAGTGACGGTATTATGGCTGAAGCCACGATTTCCTGCGGTGATAAAAAGGCGATTGTCGATGCCAACGGTAACGGCCGTCTTGATGCCGTAAGCAATACGATCAAAGAATACTTCGGCATCAGCTACGAGTTGTCCGTATATGAAGAACATGCGCTCTCACGCGGTTCCTCCTCCAAAGCGATGGCGTACGTTGGCATTCTCTGTGAAGGTGTCTCCTACTTCGGTGCCGGAATTGATGAAGACATCATCAAGGCCTCCATAAATGCGCTTGTAGTCGCCGTAAATAAACTTCCACAATTGCAAAAAGAAGAAGGCAATCGTGATGACCGCCTTCTTGCCATGATCAACTATATCCAGTCAAACTACCGAACCGTTACTCTCGAGAGTCTGGCTGAGGAATTTCACCTGTCCACACCATATGTTTCCAAGTATATCAAGGACAAATCCGGCAGGACTTTCGGGGAACATGTGACGCAGATCCGCCTTAAAAAAGCAAAAACGCTTTTAAAGAATGGAAATATGACAATTGAAAATATCTCCTATTCCATCGGCTATCCGAATGCCGAGCATTTCAGCCGTGTATTCAAAAAAGCATTCCAAATGACCCCGGTTCAGTATCGCAGTCTAAATCAATAGCAAATATCCTGCTACACCGGCCAAAATGCCAAAGAATGCACCAGCAATCACATCACTGACATAGTGCACTCCAAGCAGCACCCGGATGGCTCCGATGATTGTTCCTGCAAAAAGAAGCACATACCCGGCCACCGGTTGCGGCCCAACTGCAAGAAAAGTGGTTGCTATCACAAACGCTGAAAAAACGTGGCGGCTTGGGAATGATTTGCCACTAGTCGCCTTGGATACCGCAGACGGTGTCTGAAAATATTCATATGGACGCTTACGGTTTACCAGATAGCGCACCACAGAAAGTATGATAAATGCATCAAGCGGAACAACGACCGCCGCAAAAAGCGACTCCTTTTCAAAAAGCAGCAACCATATAAGCAAAAGCGGGTATAAAAAGAACATTGTATATGTAAGGATCTGGTTGGTAACACGAAGCGCTTTCGTAAGTCCGGGCCGTGACGAAAAAAACGTCATCCGCTTCTGGTAAGCTTCCTTCTGTCTCATGTATCTGCTCTCTTTTGTCTGCATGAAGATGTCCTCCATCAAATTCCCGACAGAATCATTCTGCCGGGAATTTTCTTTGTTATTGATTTGCTGCACCTGTACCGTTTGTGTTGTTGACATTGCCTGTATTGCCATCGATAACATCTCCTACACCCTCAACGCCATCTTCAATCGCATCACCGGCCGCACCAGCACCATTCTCGATTGCATCCAAAGCATCGTTACCCATATTCTCCAAATCCTGTCCGGCATCATCCAGCTGATTCTCCACGGAATTTCCATTGTTATTCACACCGTTTGTTCCGTTTGTGTCAGTATCGTCGATTCCGTCATCCACAGTAGGGTTCACCGTGTTGGTATTCCCCGCATTATTGGTATTTGGATTCGGGTTAGTCGTGTTATCATTTCCACATGCGGTAAAAACGCATGCGCTTGCTGCCAAAAGACAGCTCAAAAACAAAATACGCAATTTTTTCATCATACATCTCTCCTTTTTGTTTATCGGGATTAGTATGATTCATATATCAAAAACTATGCATGATACAGCAAATGTTCCAGTAAAAAAATGAAAAAGCGGCAATTATTTTCCCCTGCCCGAAGCAGCGCCATAATGTTTGTCATGACATATTCGCAAAAAGAATCCTCATTCAGCTCCATATTCCAGATTGAACGATCTACGCGATGGTCATTTCTGATTGCCTCCTGCAGCAGCCGGATTGCTGCTCTCTCCGGGGATCTTGCACTCATTCCAGCAAGCCAGCTCTTATCATATCGCGCCAGCCTTCCATACAGATACCGATAATACTGCTCTAGGAACGTTGTAAATTCCATACCACTACGGTACACCTTCTCCTGATCTGCAAGGATCCCTGCCCAGAAGCGCTCCGCAACCTCTGATATGATTGCGTTTTTGTCTTCAAAATAATTATAGACCGAACCAATGGCGATCTGGCAGGACGCGGCAAGACGCCGTATATTAACTGCGTCAATTCCTTCCTCCACTGCAATCTCCATTGCACGGTCTAAAATCTGTTCTTTTGAAGTCACGCGATGATTCATTGTCTTGGCCCGCCTTTTGAACTCGTCTATCCATATTGAACTATTGTTCATCATAGCATGGCATCGCAAAATTATCAATAATCTCTACTTCTTCATTTTCGGCTCACATATTAAGGATGCGATATAGGAAAAAATGAGTGCCGCAGACACACCGACCGCACAAGCCTTAAATCCGCCCATAAAAAGTCCCATAAAGCCTTCCTCATCCACAGCCTCCTTTACGCCCTGCCAAAGTACATTTCCGAATCCAAGCAGCGGAACGCTTGCCCCTGCACCTGCCCAGTCCACAAACGGCTCATAGATCTGAAATGCCCCAAGCACAGCGCCCGTGCAGACCAAAAGAACCATGATCCTTCCCGGAAGCATCTTCGTCTTCTCCATCAGAATCTGAACAATAGCGCAGATCAGACCACCTACCAAAAATGCGTTTATATATGACATATCTGTATCTTCTCCTTTCCATCTTTCTTATATTAAAAGTTAATTATATCAATTTGAACATAGTTCATTTTTTATTTTCCACATGTTCGAGCACAATTCCATGCGCAATTCCCGGTATTGTCTGTCCTTCGTTAAAGCTGACCGGGGAAAGAAGTGCCCCTGTCGGAACAAACAAAATGCGTTTTAATTCTCCGCTCTTTAGCATTGGGAGATAGTGCGCGCTTAGTGTCACCGCGGAACAGCCGCACCCGGAACCACCGGCCCCGGTTCCCTGCGAATCTCCATCGAAGATTTTCATACCACAATCCTCATGTACCTTTGTAATATCATAGCCTCTTTCTCTCATGAGTTGAAAAAGAATCTCCTGTCCAACGGTTCCAAGATCCCCGGTAACGATCTTGTCATAGTCCTCCGGCTTGCGGTTAAAATCTGCAAGATGCGTTGCAATCAATTCACATGCTGCAGGTGCCATTGCAGCTCCCATATTCATGGAGTCCTTGATTCCGTAATCAACAATCTTTCCAGTGGTAATACCTGCAATCCGCGCCAATACATCTGCCTTTTTCTGCTTCTGTTCCTCTGCACTTACGAGTACAAAGGATCCTGAACCGGTAACCGTCCAGGTAGCACATACGGGCCTTTGATTGGCGTATTCCAAGGGAAAGCGGAACTGTTTCTCCGCACTTGCAAAATGACTTGAGGTAACAACAGCAACACGATCCGCATATCCACCCGCAAGTGTCATGGAGGCAAGAGCAAGTGACTCTCCACATGTTGAACACGCACCATATACACCA
Source organism: Agathobacter sp. (assembly GCA_022769125.1). Classification (GTDB taxonomy): domain Bacteria; phylum Bacillota; class Clostridia; order Lachnospirales; family Lachnospiraceae; genus Roseburia. The sequence continues at coordinate 12,045 of JALEKN010000012.1, read as the reverse complement.
AACAGCGGTATCTCAAAGGATTTCAGTCCAAACGATGTCGCAATCGTCTGTCCGAGCAGATCCCCCGCAAACAGATATCGCATCTCCTCGGCTTTGTAATCCGCTTTCCCGAGCGCGAGCGTCAGCGCTGCCTTCTGCAGGCTGCTCTCTGCGCCCTCCCAATTATCCGCACCAAATTTGTCATCCTCCCCGATGACATCAAAGCAGCTCCCAAGCGGGCCTTCTCCCTCCTTGGTTCCAACAACAGAAGCACTTTCCAAAATAAAAGGAGTCTCTGAAAAACAGAGACTCCCGGTTCCGACCATCTGATCCATACCATCTCTCCTTTCCATCCGATTAGAAGATAGTATGTATCAATTTATTATTAATTATTTACCATCATAGCAGACAACTGAGCCAATATCATATTTGCTCAATGTTTTTCTTCCCTCAAGACCTGCAAGTTCAATCAAAAACAACATCTTTACAACTTCTCCGCCCAACTGTTCAACCAGATGTGCAGCTGCCTTCATCGTTCCACCTGTTGCGATAAGATCATCTACCAGAACAACCTTCTGTCCCGGCTTGATTGCATCCTTATGCATCTCGATTGTTGCAGTACCATACTCCAGATCATATGTCTCTGAAACTGTCTCGCATGGAAGCTTTCCAGCTTTACGGATCAAAACGAACGGTTTATGTAAAAGATATGCGATCGGCATTCCAAAAATAAACCCTCTGGATTCTGCACCTGCAATAACATCGCATTCAACCCCGTCAAGCAGCTTTACCATTTCATCGATTGCAAGCTTTAATCCGTCTGCGTCCTGTACAACACTTGTCACATCCCGGAACATGATTCCCGGCTCCGGGAAATCCGGTATTGTTCTAATATAATCTTCCACCTTTTTCATTATATTTTACCTCTCTTCTTAAGAATCGATTTTCCGCTCTCAAAATTATATGCCTTTTGCTTGCATTTATCAAGCCTGCCGTCCCATTTTTGACAAACGTTTATGTTCATACATGCGCTCATCCGCAAGACTGTACACCGCGTGGGCGCTCTCCGCCTCTCCGCTATATGCGCAGCCATACGCCCTACCACCCAGTTGTCCAGGAAACTCTTTTTGCATTTTCATTTTCTCCCTCAATACCTGCTTTTCCCACTGCCCTTCGCCGTATATGAATGCCTCGGGCAGATAAAGCAACCCTCTATTTCACCTTCGCAGCGCGCCCCGATACGACCTCCCTCACGCACAGGACGTTATCCTCGATTACGAACCGGATGTCATATTGCCCAAATGCCATCCCGTACACATAATCTGGCTTCTTGTTATATGCTGCCCTCGGGTCCTGCGCCAATACCGCAAGAATCGTCCGGTAAGTCTCCTCCGGCATGTCTGCCGCCAGCTCCCGCGGAAATGACACCGCGATCCCATCATCCTTGTGTGCCTCTCCAAAGCTGCCGCTCGCCTCCGGGTGTGCGTCTGTGTACGGCAGATACGGCTTGATGTCAAAGATCGGAGTGCCGTCTAACAGATCCGCTCCCGATACAACAAGATACGGTGCCTCGTCGCCCTCAAGTACGATCTGCTCCAGCTTTACCGAGGATAATCCCATCGAGTTCGGACGGAACGGTGACCGCGTGGCAAACACTCCCTTGCGTACTTTTCCTCCCAGTCTCGGCGGTGTCACCGTTGCGCTGTAATGTTCCTTCTTTGCTTTTGAAAATTCCCAGATCAGCCACAGATGGGAATACTCTTCGATTCCCTTGATCCAATCCACACCGCGGTACTGCGGTTCAAAAATGATCCGCGCCCTGAGGGTCGGAACTAGCCCGCTCTGTCTTGGGATTCCGAACTTATCCGGAAAATCGGTATGAATCCTTGCTATTACTTCCACAGCCTAACGTTCCTTTCTGAAATCTATACTTCTATTATATAAGCAAAATCAAGCCTTTTCAACGACATTTTGCGTCCCAAAAGGCTTGATTTCTTTCAGTTTCCTATATAGTTTCTGTGGAAAGGTCTTTGCGCAAGCCCTTCGGATAGTGATTTTTTATCTGGTTTCCGGATAGTTTTCCCCATCCGATGGAACAGCCGTCCACACAGACCAGACACCAGCCCTTTGTGGCATCTGACGGACGGATGGCATCCGCTTCCTGTAAGAAAACTGATTCGCCCCGGACAAAGCCCGCTGCCCTTGCATCCTCACAAGGAATGTCAAGCGAACATTTTACCTCATCACGTCCTAAGTACAGTGCAAGTGCGTGGGAAGGCTCGAACCGGTTCTTCTTGAACTCCCCAATATGGAGCCCGGCGCGAAGAACATGGATTCCCTTCAAGTCCGGCGCATCGTCCGGCAGACGGTAAAGCTGGTCTCCAAACAGCGTATATGTTCCTGCGCTGATCCATTCTCTCTGCTTATCGCAGATCGTCTCCTTTAAAAACTCCTCAAGAGCCTGCGTGTGCGCCTTATCCAGACAAGACTTCTTCTTTTTGTCGGCAAAACGCATCTCTGCTTCACCATATCCGGGCAGGGTTCCCTCTTTTACGAGAACCGCAGCAAAATGCCCTTCCCCGTGCAGCTTATGTGGCCAGAGCCGGAACGTTTTTTGATTCTCGTCCCTCACAAACCAGGGAGCCTGTACCTCTTTCACTGAGAATTCCGGGTGATGTGCCAAGAAATAATCGATTGTCTCCTCATTTTCCTCTCTGGAAAAGGTGCAGGTAGAATACACAAGTGTTCCTCCCGCAAGCAGCATCTCTGCCGCATTATCAAGTATCTCCCGCTGTCGTGCCGCACATATCTCAACCTGTGCCGGACTCCACTCATTCATTGCATCAGGATTCTTGCGGAACATTCCCTCGCCGGAGCATGGTGCATCCACAAGGACCGCATGAAAATAAGATTGGAACTTTTCTGCGAGGTGCGCACTGTCCTCGTTTGTGACAATTGCATTTGCGATTCCCATCCGCTCTATATTCTGTGATAGTATCTTACATCGTGCCGGATGGATTTCATTCGCGATCAGGAATCCTTCCTGCTTTAAGAAAGATGCAAGCTGTGTCGTCTTCCCTCCGGGCGCAGCGCACAGATCCAGCACACGCATTCCGGGCTGCGGTGCAAGCAGTGCAGCTGCTGACATCGCGCTTGGCTCCTGAATGTAGTAAAGACCGGCTTCATGATATACATGCTTCCCCGGTCTTGCCTCTTCGCCATAATAATATCCGTTTTCTGCCCACGGCACAGGCTGCTCTGCTTCAAATCTGTGCAGGACAGCCGTGTATGTAGCATCATCCAACCCCTTCTTCAAAGGATTCATCCGCAGCGCCTGATAGCGGTCCTTCTCATAACAGTCCAAAAAGGACTTCCACTCACCGCCAAGCATCTGCTGCATTTTTGTCTTAAATTCTTCTGGCAAATTCATATATGCTTCCATTATTTGATCGTAAATTTAACAGTCTTTGTATTTCCAGCTTTGTCTGTAACCTTAAGAGTGTATTTTCCTTTCTTGGAAACCTTTGTGCCACTCTTGATCTTCTTGCCGTTTAAGGTTGCTTTCTTGATACCGGATTCTTTGTCACTGTACTTAATCGTTACGGCTTTGCTGTACTTCTTGCCGTCCTTGACACCGGTTACTGTAGGCTTTGTAGTATCGTCCGCACCCTTTCCAGCACTTTTCTTTGACTTCGTGGTGTACGCATAGATTGTGGTATCGTCTGCATTTTTGCCCATGCCCTCAAAGGTAACTGTCTTCTTGTCCTTAGAGATTGTTCCGTTTGTGGAAACTATCTCATATGGGAAGGTTACAGAGAAATCACAGAAAGAAAATGACTCCTGCAGTTCATCCGCTAAATTCTCTGCTTCCTCATCGGAAATATCAAGTGAATTATCTGTCTGCTGATTTTCTACCGAATAATAAAATTCTTTGCTTGTAAGTACAGCGCTCTCGCCCATCTGTGAGATGTCATAGTTATCTGCGCTTGTGCTGAACAGATAATATTCTGTTCCATCCACCTTCTTCTTACCTGCGTATCCGCTTTCCTTCAATTCATCCTTGGAAGCATCTGCATACAGCGCATCAAATTCATCTTCCGTTAAGTAAATATCCTCCTTGACAGAAATGTTATCAGACTTGTCAACCGTGAGCCTGCACTCAATTCCACAACCGGTAAGCATGGCAGTTACTGCCACTGCCGTGAGTAATAAGCCAATTCTTTTTTTCATTTTACAACTCCTCCTGATATAGAATCACATAATAAGAATATGCATACGCATATAATACCATACTTATATCGTTTTGTAATGCTCCAAAATATGATTGTACATCGTCCGTACCGCCGGTGCCATAAAGTTCGGGTTCATCGCTGCAATCCCGATAATGCGGCACGCCTCAGGCCGTATCGGAAATGTATCAACATCATATGGAATATCCCGCATGACAAGCTCCGGCATCAGACAGATTCCAAATCCTTTATCAACAAGGCGGACTGTGGAAAGATCATCCACCACATGATAACGGGATTCCATCCGCAGGTGATTCTCCTTAAGGAAATTCTGGATATCGGCATCCGTCCCTTCCCTCTGCGTAACAAACTGATGCTTGCGCATCTCCTCAATGCCCACGTAATCGGTATCCGGCTGCTTTGTTCCTTTCGGAAGCACACATACCAGCGGATCTCTGTAGAGCGGCTCGATCGGAATATCCTTTGCACTGGACACCGACAAAAAACCGAGGTCAACCACACCCGTCTTGATCCAATAGGCAACCTCGTCATAGGTTCCCTGATATACTTCAATCTTCACATCCGCATACTTCTCCCGGAAGGAATGCAGAATATCCGGCAGCCAATTCGTGCACACGCTGGAGAAAACGCCGATCTTCACACAACCGGTCTTTAGGCCGTTCATCTCATCAATGACCTGCTTTAGGCTTTCGTCGCTGTTTAGTACAGCATTTACATACGGGAGCAGATGCTCTCCGTAGTTGGTAAGTGCAATCCCCGTCTTGCTTCTTGTGACTACGGAGAATCCAAGTTCACTCTCCATAGATGAAATTGTATGACTTATGGCAGACGGCGTAAGTCCAAGGATATCTGCTGCCTTGTGAAAACTTCCGATGTCTGCCACTGTCTTAAATACCTGATAGGTTAATAATGTCATGTTCTATCTCGCACACTTATACTGCAAATCTTCCCAACGTCTGTCAACCTCTGCCTGGAACTGCTCGATCAGATCCTCATTGCCCGGCTTGAAAAGATGTTTAAATCGACCCTGTTCACGAAGGAAATCCTCAATCGGAAGCTTCTTCTTCGGTTCATAGGTCAGTCTCCACTTACCATGATCAACCTCAAACATCGGCCAATAGCAGGTGTCAACTGCCAGCTTACAGATTTTCATGATATCCGACATCTCATATCTCCAGCCTCTCGGACATGGTGTCATAATATTTAAGAAACATGCGCCCTCTGTGTAGATTGCTTTTTCTGCCTTCTGGTGAAGATCCTTGAAATCCGTGGTAAATGTAGTCTGTGCCACATATGGTACGTCGTGATCTGCGATGATGCTTGCAAGATCTTTACGGTTCTGCATCTTACCGTTGGACTGAGAACCGACCGGGGTAGTCGTGGTATCTGCATACATCGGAGTTGCGGAGGATCGCTGGATACCGGTATTCATATATGCGCCATTGTCATAGCAGACATATACCATATCATGTCCACGCTCCATCGCTCCGGAAAGAGATTGGAATCCGATATCGTATGTTCCACCGTCTCCGCCAAAAGTAATGAACTTGTAGGTTGCATCTTCCGGGATTCTCCCGCGCTTTTTCAATGCCTTGTATGCCGTCTCCACACCGCTTAACGTTGCGCCTGCATTCTCAAATGCATTGTGGATGTAACTGTCCTCCCAAGCGGTATACGGATACATGTAACTAGATACCTCAAGACATCCGGTTGCATTTCCGATCACTGCATGATCTCCCTCATGAAGAGCGCGAAGTACCGCTCTTACACCGATCGTTGCACCACAACCGGCACACATTCTATGTCCGGGAGCAAGTCGCTCCGGTTTATTTAATACTTCCTTTAAATTATAATTGCCCATTGTTTTTCTCCTTGTGCTTACTTGCGCAGTCCGATGTACTGATACTGTTCTACCTCTGTATGATTCGTAACCGCATTTTCTAATTCTGCAAAAATATCATAGACATCCTGCACGGTAAAATCACGGCCTGCCAGTCCATAGATATAATTTACTGCGGTGATAAGCACCTTCTTGCGGTATAAACCGGCTGTTACCTCGCTTCCGAGCGGACCACCGTTACCGTTATAGCTCTCGGTTCTGTCCATGATTGCAACTGCCTTGCAGTTTCTTAATGCCTCTGCAAGTTCTTCTGCCGGGAACGGGCGGAATACACGAAGCTTAATCACGCCGACCTTCTTACCCTGATCACGCAGATCATCAACGGCCTGCTTTGCAGTTCCTGCCGCAGAACCCATGATCAGCATAATGTAATCCGCATCACCTGTTCTGTATTCCTCAAACAAACCATATTTTCTGCCGGATAATTCACCGTATTTCTGTGCGACTTCAAGAATTACTTCCTTTGCACGCTCCAAAGCAAGCTCCTGATTCTTCTTTGCTTCCATCGCATAGTTGGAAACAGAGTACGGGCCAACTGCAATCGGTTTGCCCGGATTAAGCAGGAATTCTTCCGGATGGTATTCTCCGACAAACGCTTTGACTTCATCATCTTCAAGCAGTTCGATATTTTCTACTGCATGGCTTGTGATGAATCCGTCCTGACAGATCATAATCGGCAGATGCACACGTGCATCCTCCGCGATTGGATACGCCTGAACGAAATTGTCATATGCCTCCTGATTATTTTCGGCATAGATCTGTATCCATCCGGTATCTCTTGCTCCCATTCCGTCGGAATGATCGCAGTTGATGTTGATCGGACCGGAAAGGGTACGATTGACAAGTGCAAGGGCACATGGCATACGGTTACTTGCTGCAAGCAGCAGCTCCTCCCACATAAGGGCAAGTCCTGCGGACGAGGTAGCAGTCAGGCTTCTTGCGCCTGCCGCCTCCGCACCGATCGTTGCACTCATGGAAGAATGCTCGCTCTCTACCGGAATGAATTCTGTGTCCATCTCCCCGTTTGCGATGTAGTTGGAAACCATCTGTGGGATCTCTGTGGACGGCGTAATCGGGAAAGCCGGCATAACATCCGGGTTAATCTGACGGATAGCATAGGAAACAGCCTCGTTTCCTGACATACGGTCTCTTCTTGCCATGATTATCTTCCCTCCTTCATCACAATCGCATCAAACGGGCACGCCTTGACGCAGATTCCACAGCCTTTGCAGTGGTCATAATCAAAATCAAGTCTCTTGGAATCCTTTACCGGAATACTTGAATCCGGGCATACCGGTACACAGAGCAGGCATTGCTTACACAAATCCGGATAGAAAACCGGTGTGTTTGTTCTCCATTCCCCTGTATTAAACTCCTTGGATGTTCCCCCTGCGAAGGTCATAAGTCCTTCTGTCAGCTCCTGATGAGGCGTTTTTTCGTTTATTTTATGTATGTCTGTTCTCATAACATTCTCTCTTTCTTCGTCTGCAATATTCTTATACAGCCTACGCTGTCTCCATGAGCTTTCTCTGCCCCTTGAGTGCATCTTTCAGTGCATCGTAGGTCATGGAGAGTGCCTTCATGTTACCATCGATAACCTCCGGCTTCTTAGCGAACTTGTGCATGTAGGATGCCCGCATCTCATGGATAAACGAATCCCAATCCATAACCCCGCTGACCGCAACTGCCGCCGCAAGCATCGGGGAATTTGGAAAATACTTTCCGAGTGCTTCCACGGAGATCTTTCTTCCATCTACCGTATATACATTTCCCTTATATCCTTTCAGATGCGGACGGATCTCCTCGACCGTCTTTGCAGTGTTGACAATGAGTGCGCCGTTTTCCTTAAGTCCTGCCGTCACATCTACGGACTCTAACAAGGTCTCATCTACGACCACTACAAGATCCGGCGTATAAATATTGGAATGCACGCGGATGACGTCTCTGCTGATACGGTTGTATGCGGTAATCGGAGCCCCCATACGCTCCGGTCCATACTCCGGAAATCCCTGTACGTTCGCTCCTGTTTTAAATGCGACATCTGCAAGAAGAAGTGCTGCTGTCTTTGCCCCCTGGCCGCCTCTTCCGTGCCATCTGATTTCTATTCCGTTCTTCATCTTTATGAATCTCCTTCATCTTATAGTTGATTTTTTCTCAACTTTCTTAATTATATCAGTTCATATACGGATGTAAAGTGAAAATGTGAACATATTTCATCCTAAAGTTGAACTGTTTTCATCTTTCAGTCCGGAATCTATGTCTCTTTGCGTGCAGTATGGGCACACGGGTGCCTCTTCAGGTCCACCTGGGGTGCATCCCTGCGGATTTTTTTATAGGAAGAGCATTTTCCTATAAAAAAACAGCCAGATGCGTTTTACATTCATCTGGCTGTTGATGTATCTAAGTATCTTATATATATTCTGTGAAACTGTTATTTCTTTTTCTTCTTCGCTGCAACAACTCCTGCGATTACTGCAACTGCTGCGATTGCAATTACTACTCCAACGATCAGACCGGCATTTGAGGTCTTTGCTACTGCCGGAGCTGCCTCTGTATCAGTTGCTTCACTATCGGAAACAGTCTCATCCGCAGTATTATCCTCGCCTACGGTCACGCCATCCTCCTTCACCAGAACAAGAGAAGAAATTGCCTCTACGGTCACCTCGCCGGATACGGTTGCAAGAGCCTGTGTTCCTGCCTTTTCTCCGGTAATGTACACATTCCAGTCTCCCTCCGGAAGTGTGATCGTCTTTGCCTGCGGATTTGCATTGAATACAAGGTAGATTTCCTTTGCATTCTCGCCTTCCATTCCGCCTGCAATGTCAAAGCCGACCATATTCTCATCCAGGGAATCCAGTGTCGTAACATACGCTGCCACATCCTCTGCAGTGGACAGGCGGAGTGCCGGATGCGCCTTACGGAACGCAATCAGTCCCTTGTAATATTCAAAAACAGATGCATATGCAGGATCGTCCAAACTGCTCCATACAATGGCATTTACCTTGTCTCCGGCATTGTAGCTGTTTGAATTAAAGGTTCCATCGTCATTAACCTTGCTTCTTAACATCTCCTCGCCAGCCTGCATAAACGGAATTCCTTCTGCGGTCATATAGATTGCGGCGGCAAGATTGTTCATCTTAACAAGATCTTCCATGCCTGCATCACTTCTTGAATTCTGCAGACGGTCAAACAACGTATTGTTATCATGGCAGGATGCATAATTGACTGTCTGGGACGGACTGCTGCACCAGCTGTCATTTCCGATAAAGCAGCGCTCGATCGTATCCTCTTTCCCTGCTGCGCCGGAAACAAATCCGGTAGCTTTCTCATCAAAGACATTTCCCTTTAATCCATCACGGATGGTATCATTGAAATATGCAAAATCCGGTGTCTCATCAGAATTCTTCTGGGTTGCAAGTGTAGTTCCCGCTTTGGTCACATTGGTATTAAGCGTCCATCCTTCCCCATAGAAAATGACATCCGGGTGAGTTTCATGAACGGTCTGTACAATCTCATTGATGGTGTCTACATCCAGAAGTCCTACAAGGTCAAAACGGAATCCATCAATATGGTATTCGTCTGCCCAATAATTTACAGACTCCACAATATATTTTCTGACCATGGAGCGCTCAGAAGCGGTATCGTTACCACAGCCGGAGCCATTGGAATAGCTGCCGTCTGAATTGATTCTCGAAAAATATCCCGGCACAAGTTTGTTGATGCAGAAATCAGATGCACTCTGCACATGGTTGTACACAACATCCATGACTACGCTGATTCCATTGTCATGAAGACCCTTTACCATCTGCTTTACTTCTGACACACGAACCTCTCCGTTGTATGGATCGGTAGAGTAAGAGCCCTCCGGAACATTGTAGTTTACCGGATCATATCCCCAATTATACAGCTTTGCATACGTGTACATCTCATCTACAGAGCCAAAGTCATACATTGGCAGGATGTGCAGATGTGTCACGCCCAGCTCCTTGATATGGTCAAGACCTGTTGCAACACCGCTGTCGGTCTTTGTTCCGGTCTCGATCATTCCGAGGTATTTTCCTGCGTTTTCGATTCCAGCATCACTTCCGACTGTGATATCGCGGATGTGCGCCTCATAAATAACTGCATCGTTGATGCTCTCACCCGCATGTGGATTGGTATCATTCTCCCACCCCTCCGGGTCTGTGGAATCCAGATCAATAACCATGGCACGCTTACCATTTACTCCGGTTGTCCGCGCATACGGATCGCAGGCCTCCTGGGTCTTTCCGTCAATCGTTGCGCTGTAAGTGTAATAAGTTCCGTTGAGATCACCCTCTTTTTCTGCAACCCATGTGCCATTCACATCGGAAGTCATCTCAATGCTCTCAATCAAGTCAGATGCCGTTGCTGTACCGCTTTCATACAGATTTAAGCTAACCTGCTCCGCAGTTGGTGCCCACACACGGAATGTCGTCTTTTCCGGTGTCCAAGTTGCCCCAAGGTCAGTTCCCTCATATGTGTAAGCAGCCTCAAATTCCTCTGTGGAATAGATATTCGGCATATTGATCTCATAGGAAGTTCCATCGTATTCGATGGTATAGTGTTTTGCACTGTTTAATTCCTCTGCAAGTGTAACGGTATAGACAAAATTGTCCCCGGCGGTTACCTCAGAAATCGCAACTTCCGCTTCTCTTCCAGACACTTTAAACGCACTGTTTAAGTCACCTGAAATCTCTCCTGTCATTGTGACCGAAACCGTCCCGTCCCCATTGTACTTTGCTGATTTGAGCTTTGTTCCTGTCACGATGTCATCTCCATATTCCTTTGTAAAGCCTTCCACACCGGATTCTACATAGACTTCAACGGTTCCGGAAACAACTTCCGAAATATCAATAAACTGATCCCCGTCAAAATCCTTCGCCCAGTCTTCGGTGCGGATAATAAATCCGACAGAAGTGGTTCCCGGTGTTACCTCCATCGTTGCCACCATGTCGCCGTCTTCATCTTCGAAGTAATAATCTGCGCCTTCTTTTCCTTCTTCCCAGAACCATACACGCCATGGTGCATAATCTCCGTCGGCTCTGTTATAGTGAAGCCTGATCACGGCGCCGCCTTCCGCGTATACCGGCGTGATATCCCCCACCACTGTCAATACAGTAAGCAATATCATAAGAAATGCCATTGCAAAAGCCTGTATTCTCCTTTTCATTTTCTTTTCCTCCATTTACGAAAATTATCGAAAATTCGATATGTTTATCATAGCACATCTGCTCCATCAAATACAAGGCGCGCCTGCCAAATCAGCAAATGGCACTATTTTGCATCGTTTTTTTTGTAAAAAAACACCAAACAACAATCCCTGTTGTCTGGTGTCGTCTTTTTGTTTATTTACATCTGGTAAAATCTCAGATTTTCTTTTAGATCCTGAGTCAATGTGCCTCCCGCAGCCTCATACTTGTCGTATAGAGCCTGAAGCCTTGCCGTCTTTTTCTTATTCTCCGCATCCAGCTTATTGAATGCATTCTGATATACCGGATTTGCCTTAAGTGCCTGGCGTACCTCGCCCGCAAACGGACAATACTGAATCAGGATATTTCTTGCCACCTTGTTCAGACGAAAACTGCCCTTTGACTCATACTTCATCCAGTTCTGATAATCCTTGACAAATACCTCCCGATAGTTGTTCCGGCACTGACTCAGTGCAGTCTTGATTTTTTCTTTAACTTCCCCGGACAGTTCATTATTCTTGCGATAGAACTGCAGATAATCACAATACTCCGCAGTCAGGGATTTCTCCCGGATATCATTCCAATATGCCCCCTGAATATGCCTGCAGATCTCCCAACGGTATCTGCCCATTGTCTCAACCATGACCTCTCGAATATCCGTGCAAAGAAACATCGGGAAAAGAAATCTTGCCGGTGTATCTGTTTT
>JALEKN010000005.1 GCA_022769125.1 Agathobacter sp. | reverse complement strand
GATCCAAGAATGGCAGCTTTCCAAGATATTTTTAAACAGTTTAAGGAGGTGTAAACAAATGTCAATTTGTCCAAAGAATAAATCTTCTAAGGGTAGAAGAGATAAGAGAAGAGCAAACTGGAAAATGTCTGCTCCGACTTTAGTTAAGTGCAGCAAATGTGGAGAATTAATGATGCCACATCGTGTTTGCAAGAACTGTGGATCTTACAACAAAAAAGAAATCATTCCACAGGACTAATCACGGAAAAGCGAGAGCTTGGGCGTTAAGCGCTCAGGCTCTTTTTTTGTTGACATAACACGGGGTTTATCGTATATTCTTTAAAGAAGAAAAGTCATTGCTTTTCGTAATAGGAGGAGAGGACATGTCAGAAATGACGAGAGTGGTTCTGGATGCCATGGGAGGCGACAATGCACCGCAGGCACCGGTACAGGCTGCCGTTGATGCTATCCGCGCCCGAACGGACATTAAGGTGATATTGGTAGGACAGGAAGAAGTTGTCCGTGAAGAACTTTCGAAGTATGAATATCCGAAGGAACAGATTGAGCTTGTTGATGCGCCGGAGGTCATCGAGATGGCAGAGCCGCCGGTTCTTGCAATCCGCAGAAAGAAACAGTCATCCATTGTAGTCGGGCTTGGCCTGGTAAAGAACGGTGAGACAGATGCTTTTGTATCGGCAGGAAGCACGGGCGCTGTACTTGTCGGCGGGCAGACAATTGTTGGAAAGATCCGGGGAATACAGAGGGCTCCATTGGCACCACTGATTCCAACAGAGACCGGTGTGTCTCTTCTGATTGATTGCGGTGCAAATGTGGATGCGAGAGCAGAACATCTGGTGCAGTTTGCAAAGATGGGTTCCATCTATATGAAGGATGTTGTGGGTGTGAAGAATCCCCGTGTGGCAATTGTAAATATTGGTGCTGAGGAAGAAAAGGGCAATGCACTTGTAAAAGCAACACTTCCGTTATTAAAGGAATGTACGGACATCAATTTTGTCGGCTGTATTGAATCAAGAGATATTCCGAGAGGAGGCGCTGATGTCATTGTGTGTGAGGCGTTTGTCGGGAATGTGATTCTTAAGCTGTATGAAGGGTTAAGTTCAACTCTGATCGGAGTTATCAAGCAGGGACTGATGAGTACCTTAAAGAGCAAGATCGGTGCAGCACTTGCGCTGCCGGCATTAAAAAAGACCATAAAGAGTTTTGATGCAACAGAATATGGTGGAGCACCACTATTGGGACTGAATGGATTGGTCGTAAAGACGCATGGAAGTGCAAAGGCGAAGGAAATCACCAATTCCATTTTTCAATGTGTGACATTTAATCAGGAAAATATTAACGGTAAGATCAAAGAAAATATCAAGGACTCACAGGAAGAGGAGTAGAAAGGAATAAAATTATGGAATTTGATATCATTAAAAAGATTATTGCAGAAGTATTAAATGTAGACGAGAACGAGATCACCATGGACTCTACCTTTATTGATGATCTTGGTGCAGACTCTCTGGATGTATTGCAGATCATCATGGGACTTGAGCAGGAGCTTGATATCGAGATCCCGGATTCTGCTGCTGAACAGATTGTAACGGTTGGAGATGCTGTAGAACAGATCAAGGCGGCACTTAATTAAGTGTTTTAAGGCCTTATGCTATCATAACTGAATAGGTTTTACCGGTAAATAAAGCCCTTGCCAAACACAAGGGCTTATTTCACTTCGTGGGAAACCGTCAGGGTGAGGAAATGGAAAGGAAGATAATATGTCAAATCTGACAGAATTTGAAGACAGAATCGGGTATCATTTTGAAAATCAGGGGTTGCTTCGACAAGCTCTTACACATAGTTCATATGCGAATGAACGGCATATGAAGAAACTGTCCGATAATGAGCGCCTTGAATTTTTGGGAGATGCGGTCTTAGAGATTATTTCAAGTGATTTTTTGTATCATAATTACCCGGACGTGCCGGAGGGACAGCTTACGAAGCTTCGCGCGAGTATTGTGTGTGAGCCGACACTTGCACTTTGCACGAAGGAGCTTGCTCTTGGAGACTATCTGTATCTTGGAAGAGGCGAGAACCAGACCGGAGGAAGAAAACGCAAATCCATTCTTTCGGATGCACTTGAAGCTGTGATCGGCGCTATCTATTTGGATGGTGGTTTTGCTAATGCAAAAGAGTTTGTGCTGAAATTTATTCTGACGGATATCGAGCACAAGCAGCTCTTTTATGATAGCAAGACTATCCTGCAGGAAGTTGTGCAGGGTGAGCATGAGCAGTTGGATTACAGGCTTGTGGGAGAGAGTGGTCCGGACCATGATAAGAGCTTTTCGGTAGAAGTTTGGATCGGGGAACAGAAGATCAGCGAGGGCAGCGGCCATACCAAGAAGGCTGCAGAGCAGGAAGCTGCATATTATGCGCTGATCAAACTGCGTGAACAGGAGTAAGGTATGTATTTAAAGAGCTTAGAGGTACATGGATTTAAGTCCTTTGCCAACAAAATCGTGTTCGAATTTCATAACGGCATAACCGGAATTGTCGGTCCGAACGGAAGCGGTAAGAGTAATGTCGCGGATGCGGTTCGCTGGGTACTTGGAGAGCAGAGCGCAAAGCAGCTTCGCGGTGCATCCATGCAGGATGTTATTTTTGCGGGAACGGAGAATCGTAAACCACTCAGTTATGCGTATGTTGCAATTACACTCGACAATTCCGACCATCAGCTTGCTGTAGACTACGAGGAAGTGACGATCGCAAGAAGAGTGTACCGTTCAGGGGAAAGTGAATACTTAATCAACGGCACGCCGTGCCGTTTAAAAGAAGTGACGGAACTGTTTTACGATACGGGTATCGGTAAAGAGGGATATTCCATCATCGGACAGGGACAGATCGACCGGATCTTAAGTGGTAAACCAGAGGAACGCCGTGAACTTTTTGACGAGGCTGCCGGTATTGTCAAGTACAAAAAGCGCAAAGCAACCGCACAGAAGAAGCTGGAAAATGAGAGAGACAATCTTGTCCGCGTCAATGATATTTTAGCGGAGTTGGAACGTCAGGTAGGACCGCTGGAACGCCAGTCGGAAAAAGCGAAGATCTATCTTAAGAAAAAGGAAGAACTGAAGGAATACGACGTTAATATGTTCCTGCTGGAGACCGCGCGCATTGAAAAGCAGCAGAAGGATGTGGAGGAAAAATACCACATTGCGGATGAAGAGTTGAAAGAGGCGAATAGTTCTTACGATAAGATCAAGAGCGAATATGAGCGTCTGGAGCAGGGAATTGCGGAGATGGACGAAAAGGTCAACTCCCTGCGCGAGAACCTGAGCAATTCCTCCCTGACGAAGGAGAAGCTCGAAAGCCAGATCCACGTCTTAAAGGAACAGATCCATACCGCAGAGATGACGGATGAGCACATGCAGAGCCGTCTGGATGCAATCGAGGCAGAAAAGCAGGAGAGGTTTGCTGCCAAGAATGAGTATGATGAAAAGAGGGCGGCACTCGATGAACAGATTGCTGCAATTGAGACAAGGAAGAAAGAGGCGGAGACGGCACTTGCTGCTATTCAGGAGGAAATCGCCAGATGCAATGCCGGGATTGAAAACGGACAAAATGAGATCATTACGCTCTTAAACAATAAGGCTTCTATCAAGGCACGCCAGCAGCGATTTGATACGATGCTTGAGCAGACGAATATCCGCAAAGCAGAGCTTACCAAGCGACTGCTTGACCGGAAGACGCAGGAAGCAGACTTGGCATCGGTATACGAGCAGTATCAAAAGGAACTCGAGCAGGTCAATTCTGTGTTGGAAGAACAGAAGAAGAAGGAAGCTGCGCTCAATCTTTCTGCGCATGAATGGAAGCGTAAGGGGGAGGAAAACGATCGCAAGTTAGAAGAAGCATTTGCTCTTTTCCACAAGCAGGAATCAAGGCTGGAATCCTTAAAGAATATTGCAGAGCGCTACGATGGATACGGCAGCAGCATCCGCAAGGTTATGGAGCAGAAGTCTGCAAACAAGGGGCTGCTTGGTGTTGTGTCGGATCTCATCCAGGTAGATAAGAAGTATGAGATCGCTATCGAGACTGCTCTCGGCGGCAATATCCAGAATATCGTGACGGAAGACGAAGAGACTGCAAAGAAAATGATCGCATTTTTAAAGCAGAATCGGTTTGGACGTGCAACGTTCCTTCCTCTTACGAGCGTCAGTGCAAGAAGTAACCCGAAGAATGAGGAGGCGCTTAAGGAGCCGGGGATCATCGGCCTTGCCAACAAGCTGGTAAAGTGCGATCCGAAATATGACGAGGTCGCAGCATATCTGCTTGGCCGTGTGTTGGTTGCGGATACCATCGACCATGCGATCGCATTGGCAAAGAAGAATCATTACAGCTTACATATTGTTACGCTTGAGGGCGAGTATTTAAGTCCGGGCGGCTCTATGACAGGTGGTGCATTTAAGAATACCTCCAACCTTCTCGCGAGGAAGCGTGAGATTGAAGAATTGGAAGCACAAATTGCTAAACAGGAAAAGACGATTGAGGAACTTAAGAACCGCAAGGAAGACATCTTAACGGCACAGGCTCTCGGCGAGGACGAGCTTGAAGAATTAAAGCAGGCAATACAGGAACAGTACATTTTGCAGAATACTGCGCGCCTGAATGCAGAGCGTGCAAAGCAGCAGCAGGCAGAGAGTGAGAATGTATTCGCGGGCTTGAAGAATGAGAGCGCGCAGATTGAGCAGCAGCTTTCCGAGATCGACCTGAACAAGCAGAAGATTGCAGATGAGATCGCCTATTCCAAGAAACGCGAGGAAGAGATCGCAAAGGAAAGTGCCGACTTCCAGAAGATTTTAGAGGAGCAGACAAAACAAGAGGAAACTGCATCCGCTAAGGTTTCTGCTATCCTTTTAGAGCAGGCAAATGTGGGACAGAGTGCGGGCTTTATCCGAGAAAACTTAGAGCGTATCGATCGTGAAATCGAGAAGTACGATCTTGAGCGGGAGAGCCTGGTGGAGAACGCAGTTGCGGCAAAAGAGGATGTGCAGAAAAAGCAGCATGACATAGAGGAAATCCAGAAAACGATTCTCGCTTGTGATGATTCAGCGGTAAATCTAGAAAAAGAATTGAAAGAGAACCAGGAAAAGAAGGAAGCAATGTCTGCGGAATATCGTGGATTTTTCCAGAAACAGGAAGAAATCAGCGAGCGTAAGAACAGTCTCGACAAAGAAATTTTCCGTTTGAATGCCCAGCGTGAAAAGTTAAAAGAAGCGGATGAGTATCAGACCAACTATATGTGGGAAGAATATGAACTGACCCCACACGCGGCGGAGGAGCTGCGCAACGACAAATATGAGGATCTTTCTTCCTTAAAGAAGATGATCACGGAGGTCAAGGACGAGATTCGCAGACTTGGCGATGTCAATGTCAACGCGATTGAGGAGTACAAGGAGATATCCGAGCGATACAGCCAGATGAAGACGCAGCATGACGACCTGATTGAGGCGGAAGAGACATTGATGCAGTTGATCGCAGAACTTGATGAGGGAATGCGAAAGCAGTTTACAGAGAAGTTCGCAGAAATCCAGCGCGAATTTGACAAATCCTTTAAGCAGTTGTTCGGAGGTGGACACGGCACACTTGAGCTGGTGGAGGATGAGGATATCCTTGAATGTGGAATCCGCATTATCGCACAGCCGCCAGGAAAGAAGCTACAGAACATGATGCAGTTGTCCGGTGGAGAAAAGGCGCTTACCGCAATCGCACTGCTGTTTGCGATACAGGCATTGAAGCCGTCGCCGTTCTGTCTGCTGGACGAGATTGAGGCGGCACTTGATGATTCAAACGTTGGTCGCTTTGCAGGATATCTGAACAAGCTGACCAAGAATACACAGTTTATCGTGATCACGCACCGTAGAGGAACGATGACGGCTGCTGACCGCCTATATGGTATCACCATGCAGGAAAAGGGCGTTTCAACGCTTGTATCGGTCAACCTGATCGACCAGCAGTTAGATAACTGATCGAAGTGACGCAATCTGGAGGTATATATGGAAGAACAATTTGAAACCCAGCAGAAGGAAGAACCGGAGAAGAAAAAAGGATTTTTTAAGCGGCTGGTAGAAGGTCTTACAAAAACGAGAAACAACATCGTATCGGGAATTGATTCTGTATTCAGTGGATTTTCCCATATCGATGACGAGTTTTACGAGGAGCTTGAGGAGATCCTTATCATGGGTGACCTCGGTGTTCGGGCAACGGAGAATATTCTCGATTCCCTTCGCGAGAAGGTGAAGGAACAGCACATCAAGCAGCCACAGGAGTGCAAGCAGCTTCTGATCGACAGTATCAAAGAGCAGATGGCGGTGGAGGAGACGGCGTACCGCTTTGAAAATGAAAAGTCGGTTGTCCTTGTCATCGGTGTAAATGGTGTCGGAAAGACTACCACGGTCGGAAAACTTGCGGGCAAGCTAAAGAATCAGGGCAAGAAGGTCATTGTCGCCGGGGCAGATACATTCCGCGCAGCGGCGGGAGATCAACTTAAAGAGTGGGCGAACCGTTCCGGTGTGGATATGATTGGCGGTACAGAAGGCGCGGATCCGGGTTCTGTTGTATACGATGCGACGGCGGCAGCCAAGGCGAGAAACGCGGACGTACTTCTTGTAGATACGGCAGGACGATTGCACAATAAAAAGAATCTGATGAATGAGCTCGGAAAGATTAACCGTATTCTGGAGAAGGAATATCCGGATGCTTACCGTGAGACATTGGTTGTGCTGGATGCAACAACCGGGCAGAACGCACTTGTGCAGGCCAAGGAATTTTCTGAGGTTGCAGAGATCACCGGTATTGTTCTTACCAAGATGGACGGTACAGCAAAGGGTGGTATCGCAGTTGCGATCCAGTCAGAGCTTTCCGTTCCGGTCAAGTACATTGGTGTGGGTGAGACAATTGAGGATCTGCAGAAGTTTGACCCGGATGCATTTGTGGAAGCATTATTTGATAACAAATAAATGGACAGAGAGGGAAACGATATGTTGACACTGGATTGCTTTGAAGAAGCAAGCGAAAAGGTGAAAGAAGTAACATTGGAGACTAAATTGGTGTACAGCGATTACTTGAGTGAACAGACTGGCAACAAGGTATATCTTAAGCCGGAAAATATGCAGTTTACAGGCGCTTACAAGGTGCGTGGCGCTTATTACAAGATCAGCACACTGACAGACGAGGAGCGCAGCCGCGGACTTATCACCGCATCTGCGGGCAACCATGCGCAGGGCGTTGCTTATGCGGCAAAATGCTATGGCTGCAAGGCGGTCATTGTCATGCCGACAACGACTCCGCTGATCAAGGTCAACCGCACCAAGGGATACGGCGCAGAGGTCATCCTGTACGGAGACGTCTATGATGAGGCGTGTGAGTATGCACTTGACCTCGCAGCGAAGGAGGGCTACACCTTCATTCATCCGTTCGATGATCTTGCAGTAGCAACCGGACAGGGTACGATCGCAATGGAGATTTTCAAGGAGCTTCCGCTCGTTGAGTATATCTTAGTCCCGATCGGTGGCGGCGGACTCGCAACAGGTGTTTCTACACTTGCAAAGCTGTTAAATCCAAAGATCAAGGTGATCGGTGTGGAGCCGGCAGGCGCGAACTGTATGCAGGCATCGTTTGCAGCGGGAAAGGTAACGACACTTCCAACGGTAAATACCATCGCAGACGGTACGGCGGTTAAGACTCCGGGAAGCAACATTTTCCCATATATCCAGAAGAATCTGGACGATATCATCACGGTTGAGGATGATGAACTGATCGGCGCATTTCTGGATATGGTCGAGAACCACAAGATGGTCATTGAAAATTCCGGTCTTTTGACTGTTGCAGCATTAAAGCACCTGGATGTGACAGATAAGCGTGTTGTCGCGATCTTAAGCGGCGGTAATATGGATGTTATTGCAATGTCCTCCGTGGTACAGCAGGGACTTATTTTCAGAGACCGCATTTTTACGGTTTCTGTTCTGCTTCCGGATAAGCCGGGTGAGCTTGCAAAGGTTGCGGGCAATCTTGCGGCACAGCAGGGAAATGTCATCAAGCTTGAGCACAACCAGTTTGTTTCTACGAACCGCAATGCGGCGGTGGAACTTCGCATTACGCTGGAGTGTTTTGGAACTGACCATAAGAAACAGATATTAAAGGCGCTGGAAGAAGCCGGATATAAGCCGAAACTGGTCCGCACGTCCATTTAAAGGAGGATATGTGTATGGAAACCATGAAGGATTATGAGAAGGAGCTGGAGCGTTCCTTCCGGACGATCCGCGAGGGTGACATCATTTCCGGAACGGTCATTGCCGTGTCCGAGGATGAGGTTGCGCTGGATCTGAATTATTATACGCAGGGAATCATCAAGGTGGAGAATCTAAGCAATGATCCGACCTTTGATGTGTTTGCAGAGATCTTTCCGGGCGATGTGATCGAGGCTACGGTCGTTGCACTCGATGACGGAGCCGGCAATATCGAGCTTTCCAAGAAGGAAGCAAACGATGTTCTCGCATGGGACAAGCTAAAGGAGCTCATGGCGCAGGATGCAGTCGTAAAGGTGCGCATCAAGGAGGGCGTCAAGGGCGGTGTAGTTACATATCTTGAGGGTATCCGTGCATTTATCCCGGCCTCACAGATCACATCCGATTATGTGGAGGATACATCTGCGTGGGTAGGAAAGGAAATTGAAGCGAAGATCACCACGGTCGACAAGGAGAAGGATAAGCTGGTGCTTTCCGGAAAAGCAGTTGCACGCGAGAAGGAGACGGAGGCAAGAAACCACAAGATTTCCATGATGGTTCCGGGCTCTGTCTTAGAGGGAACCGTGGAGAGCATTATGCCATACGGCGCGTTTATCAGTCTCGGCAACGGAATCAGCGGACTTGTCCATATTTCACAGATCTGCCAGAAGCGGATCGCATCTCCGCATGAGGTGTTAAAGGAAGGTCAGAAGGTCAAGGTCAAGGTGTTAAATACCAACGACAACAAGGTCAGTCTCAGCATGAAGGCTCTTGAAGAAGAGATGGTGGATACCGAGGATGCCGGCGAGGTGGAGGAGTATATTTCAAACGAGACGGCAGGAACAAGCCTTGGCTCCCTGCTTGCAGGTCTAAAGCTTTAGAGGTAAGAGTATGCAAAGAAAGTATTTTGCTATGCGGATATGGGATGTCCTGTATCCGCTCTTGCTGTATTATGCGGTCATTTTATTTGTGATGTTCTTAATGCAGCTTTTTATCGGGATGGATAGCAGCACTTATATGATACGGCAGATCGTTGCAACGCTTGTGGCACTGCCGGTCGTGTATACACAGTTCTACAAACCGGATGCGATCTGGCGGCAGGCTGCAAAGAAAAAGCCGCAGACAGGGCGGAAGAATGCCTGTGCAGACGCAAAAAGCGGTGCTGCTGCAGATGGCATCAAAACGGCATTTTTGATCGTAGCCGTGGCTGCCTGCTGCGGAATCGGACTGAACAATCTGCTTTCCATGTCACCGCTGGTGGAGATCTCTACTGGCTTTGCTCAGGCAAACGAGGACTTTTATGGAGGTGCATTTGTTTTCCAGATCATCGGCTCTGCCATCCTTACACCGATCCTGGAGGAGATGGTCTACCGTGGCGTGATCTACGCACGGCTGCGGCGCGATATGGGGATGCTCCCGGCAATTCTCCTTTCGGCACTTTTGTTTGGAATTATGCATTTTAATATCGTGCAGTTTATCTATGCCTTTGTGCTTGGTGTGATGTTGTCACTTTTTATGGAAAAGTGCGGTCACTTCTCCGCGGCAGTGCTCGGCCATGTGACGGTGAACCTGATCTCTGTCGTCCGTACACAGACCGGCATTTTACAGCATACGGTCGACGGAAGTGTCTTTGCGTGGGTATTTTCTGTGGCTGTCTTTGCGGCTGGTGCGGTGCTTCTGTATATATGTTTTGTGCAGAAGTTACAGGAGAAAGAGTAAGTAAGGGCAAGAAAATTTTTGTTTGACTTTTTGGAAAACGAGAAATATAATAAATGGCGAACGAGTAGCTGACTAGCGTAAATCCAGTTTTGCTGCTCGTTTTTTATTTTATATCATGTCATGAAAAGTGTGTTGCTTATCAGCGTAAGTCCAACTTATGAGATAGGTGCATACTTTTTTTATGCAAAAAAAGGAGGATTAAGTTAAAATGGCAGAGAGTAACAAAATGAAGGCGATGCCGGTGCGAAAGCTCATGATGCAGATGGGAATACCGATGATCCTGTCGATGGCATTGCAGGCGGTCTACAATATCGTGGACAGTGCCTTTGTCGGAAACATGAAGGTGGGGAGCGAAGCCGCTTTAAATGCACTTACGCTTGTGTTCCCGGTTCAGATGCTTATGGTAGCAGTGGGGATCGGCACAGGTGTGGGAACAAATGCGCTTCTTGCGAGGACACTCGGACAGGGGAACAGCAAAAAGGCTGCAAAGGTTGCCGGGAATAGTTTGTTCCTTGGCGTGATCATCTATGCGGTATGCCTGCTGTTTGGAATATTCGGAGTAAAGGCATACATTTCATCACAGACCGTTGATCCGGAAGTTATCGCAATGGGAACAAGCTATCTTAGGATATGCTGTGTGATCTCATTTGGAATCATTTTCTTTTCGCTGTTTGAAAAATTATTACAGGCGACCGGACGTTCCCTATATTCCACGATCGGTCAGGTCGTGGGAGCTGTGATCAATATTATCCTTGATCCGATCATGATCTATGGTATAGGACCGGTTCCTGAAATGGGAGTCGAGGGCGCTGCGTATGCGACGGTGATCGGACAGGTGGTATCCGCGGGACTATTATTTATTTTCCATATAAAATTAAATAAAGAATTTGAGCATGGTGCAAAATACATGAAACCGGATGGCAGGATCATTAAGGAAATCTATGCGATCGGGCTTCCGGCGATTATTGCACAGGCACTTATGTCGATCATGGTCTATGTGATGAATCTGATCTTAAAATTCAATTCTTCTGCGCAGACTGCTTACGGATTGTTCTATAAGGTGCAGCAATTTGTACTGTTCCTTGCATTCGGGCTGAGAGATGCGATCACGCCGATCATAGCATTCGCATACGGAATGGGAAGCAAAAGGCGCATCAAAGATGGCATGAAATACGGTCTTATATATACGGCAGTCCTGATGGTCTTTGGAATCATTATCACAGAGGCTTTCCCAAACGCATTTGCGACACTGTTTAATGCCGGATCGTCAAGAGCGTACTTTATCGGAGCAATGCGGATCATTTCCATCAGTTTTATTTTCGCGGGGATCAATGTGGCATACCAGGGAATTTATCAGGCACTAGACGGAGGGCTTCAGTCACTTGTGATCTCCCTGCTAAGACAGCTTGTGATCATACTGCCGCTGGCAGGAATCTTTTCTGTTTTTGTCAGAAATGGTCAGGCAGATGTCTCACTGATCTGGTGGGCATTTCCGATAACGGAGCTTATCGCCTGCCTTGTAGGATATGTATTTTTAAAGAAAATCAGAAAGAATAAAGTGGATTGTCTGAATAAGGAGGAAGAAGCTATGGCAAAGAGAATTATTACGATCAGCAGAGAGTTTGGAAGCGGCGGGCGCTTTATCGGAGAGGAAGTAGCGAAGAAGCTTGGAATGAAATATTATGATAAGGATATTATCGCACAGATCGCAGAGCAGTCAGGATTTTCGCCGGAATATATTCAGGAAAAGGCGGAACTATCTCCGAAAAAAGGCTTGTTTTCGTATGCTTTCGCGGGTCGTGACATCACAGGAAAGTCTGTGGAGGACATGGTGTACGAGGCACAGAGAAAGGTAATCCTTGAAATCGCTGAGAAGGAAAGCTGTGTGATAATCGGGCGGAATGCGGATTTTATACTAAAAGACAGGGATGATGTGCTGAATGTTTTTATACATGGAAATATGCCGGAAAAGGTGCAGCGCATCTGTAAGCTGTATAAGGTCACAGATGCGGATGCAGTTAAAATGATAAACGATACCGATAAAAGGCGTAGAACAAACTACAATTTCTATACGGAGCAGAAATGGGGGATGGCAGCAAATTATACGCTGGCACTAAACAGCTCCGAGCTGGGATATGAAATGTGCCAGAAGATTATAATGGATTGCTGCTTACCTTCTTCATGTGATGCCAGTAAACGATAAAGATGGCTCCGCCGGTAAACAGCCACGAGGCAACGTATACGTTCATCAGCATGGCATAGGTAGGAACCTGTTTAAATATTGTAACCATCCAGATCAAACGGAACACAACGGTTCCAAGAATCGTGATGATCGATGGTTCTAAGGATTTTCCCATACCTCTTAGCGCAGCGCTTTCCACTTCGTAGGTTGCAGCTAGTCCTTCCAGAGAGCATACATGATGCAGCCGGATCAGGGCGTAGGCGGCAACCGCGCTGCTGGTTGTATAGATACTTACAAAGAAATCATCCCAGATCATGAAGATAATTGACAGAAGCTCCGTAAATCCGAAACCGAAGAGCAGGCACAGCAGGAAAATCCTTTTGCATCGTTTGATGTTTCCGGCACCGTAGTTCTGGCTGGTAAAGGTTACGGCAGCCTGAGCAAAGGCGGATGTAATATCGTATGAAAAATACTCAAAATTCAGTGCGAGGGAAGAGCCTGCGATCGCATCCTCCCCGAAGGAGTTGATCCCGCTCTGGATAAATACATTGGACACTGAGAAGATCGCCGCCTGTATTCCCGCAGGAACTCCGATGAGGAGGATTTTCTGTAAGGCGGTTTTCTCGATTCGCATATCCCGCACACGAAACTGAAATTCGTCTTGTCTGCGATGCAGATAGATGATGAGCATGGCAGCGCTGAGGATGTTGGAGATTACAGTTGCAATGGCAACACCTGCGACATCGAGGTGAAAGCAGATGACCAGAACGAGATTCAGAATCACATTTACCGTGCCGGATACGATCAGGTAATACATTGGTCTTTTGCTGTCTCCGAAGCTTCTTAGAATCGCGGAGCCAAAGTTATAGATCGTCATAAATGGAATGCAAAGGAAGTAGATCCGGATATACAAAAGCGCCTGATCCAGCACACTGTCAGGGGTTCCGGACAGCTCTAAAATAGTTCGGGCGGAGAGCATTCCAAGGCACATAAGAATAAATCCAAGGATCGCACCGAAGGTCAGGATCGTATGAAAGGTTCCGCCGATCTGTTCTCTCTTTTTCTGACCGATCAGAGTAGCCAGCGCAGCATTCGGTCCTACGGACAGTCCGACAATAAGATTTACAAAGATCCCGACAAGTGCTACGCAGCTTCCGACAGCAGCAAGCGCAGAGTCGCCCGCAAAACGCCCAACCACAGCAACGTCTGCGGAGTTAAATAACTGCTGTAAAATACTGCTGAATGCCAGCGGAATCGCAAAGAGAATCAATTTCCCCGCCAGTTTGCCGTTTAACATGTCCAATTCTTTTGATTTTGCAGTCTTACTCATTTTCAACCTTTCCCAAGTTATCATAAGTGGATCAACCAGATTTTATGGCAGAGTAATTATAGCACAGAATGTCAAAATAGAAATATTGGAAAGATATTTTTATAGTGTGTTATACTTGTTTTGTGGAATTTTGGCAGGACAGATGTGTCTAAATGCTGATTATATGGCAATTCTCGCTTTGTGTCGTGTAACAAAAATGCGTTTTCCTGTAATCTGCTGATGAAAGGAGGAAACAAAAGTGAACCCAAAAACAATAGGAAGTTTCTTAAAGGAGCTTCGCAAGGAAAAAGGAATTACTCAGGAAGAATTTGCGGAGATTCTGAATGTGTCAGGACGAACGGTATCGAGGTGGGAAACCGGAAGCAATATGCCGGATATCAGTTTGTTATGTGAAATTTCAGAATTTTATGAGGTTAGTATTCCTGAAATCATCAGTGGAGAAAGGAAAAGCGAGAATATGGAAAAAGAGGAAAAAGAGGTTGCAGAGGCAATGTCCGATTATGCGGGTGCAGAAAAAGCATTATTATTAAAAAGGGCAAAAGTTATAAGCATTATCGGATTGGTATCACTACTGATCGGATTGGTTATGGAAACGATCTGCTATGATTCTGCAATCCCGATCTATGAATGTATCAAGGGTGTATGTCTGGGATTGGCAGTCGGAGCGCTTGTCACAATGGTGCTTTACACAACAGGAGTGCTTGCAGAACTCAAAAAGAAAAGATCAAAGCAGATGAGAATACTTGCTGTAATTTGTTTCTGCCTGCTTGCAGCCAGCGGGATCGCAGCACTTATTTTATCCTTGTAAATAACGAAGATAGTTAAAGCAAGCAATATTGCTTAATATAAGGTAAAAGAGCGGCACTTCCATTAGGAATAGGGAGTGCCGCAAAATTTTATTAATTATCAGAGCTGAGCCTGTTTTTTAATTCTTCGTTTTCCATTGAGAGTGATTTCAAAGTTTTTTCCAGTTTATAAATATCAGCTTCAGATTGATAAGGTTTCTGCTTCATCTGCGTATACGAATACCAGAAATTAGGAAAATATTTTTGCAGAACCAGTTCTTCAATTTTTTGGTATGTATCGGAAGAGAGAGGAATCGCGCCATGCTGCTGATATAGGATTCGGTTTATACTAACAGTTCGGATATCGTTTAGCTTTAAAACCGAGTCGTGAGTTATGAATGAAAAGTCACAGCTTTTTAGTAAAAACATATCGCTTTTGGAGTGGGGGAAATCTACTGGATGATACACATCTGAATGCTTGGAAGGAATATAGGAGAAGATTGGAAGTACATAAAGCAACTTCTGCTTTACACCGATTACAAGTCCTCTATGTTCGTAGGACATTTCGGGGTGGAAATTTTTCCCGAACTCAAACTGGTAAATCTCACCTTTTTTAACATTTCGATAGCTATATTGTTTAGAGCGGTTATCTGCCCAGCGATAATCAGATTTAGAAAAGCGTTCGAGTTCGTTGGTACTGAAAGTGTTCGAGATAATAGCATCGGTGGTTTTGTTTTGGGCTTTTAAGTATTCTTTCAAATAGTGGTTCTCCTTAGTCTGTCTATCTGTATGAAAAAAGGGTACGGCGCTAACCATACCCTACTCTGGCGAACCAGAGAGACCTCGTCGGTCAAATTATTCTTTCATTGACGGCTTTGTCAGCCAAAAACACTTGTTCATAAGTGCGAAAGAGTAGTTGACATATAACTACTTACTTAGTAGTATACTCATTTGCGTGAAAAAGTCTAGTGGCAATTTGTACAAAAAAAGAAATATGGCATTTGAAAACGAAAGATCAAACAATAATAACATTGCAAAAACGCAGTATCGGTGGTATGTTTAGTTAGAAGAAACTAACAAAAAACAGGGAGGGGATACCGATGCTGGAGTACACGGATAAGTATTGGAAGATGTTGATACCTTGTATGAAAAAGGGACTTAACAAGAGGTATGGGAAGGAATATACGAGAGAGCTTATTAAGAAAACGGATGCAGAGTACCGCGATATGCTGCAAAGGGCAGATGATGTAGGAGCGGACAACCCGATGGCATCCAATATGTATGAATGCCTGCTCAACACCTTTGCAAGAAGAGAGGGTTATCTGGATGTGCTCCCGGTCATGTGCGATATTGACTATCTTTCCGCAAAGCTGATGAATTTTAACCTGAACCGGAAATACACATTGGCGAGCGGCGGAGAGGTCTGCGACTACTGGTTCATCGGGGACAAGATGAAAAATCCGCAATAGATCATTCGACAAAACAATATGCAAGGAGTGATGCTTTGAAAAATCCATACGAACTTGCGAAGACGATATTGCAGTCGGTTCCGGAGGCAAAGACGTGGATAAAGGAGTGCATTTTATAAAAAACGACACACAAATTTGACACAATTTAATCACACGGACAAAAATCACACTTAAAAAAATAAGGTTTTTTGAAAATCGGCACATGTAATTGTTTCCATGTGCCACTTTTGTTAAGTAAATATAAAAAATAGAATATACAATTTAATTAGAAATGTAATAAAGATAAATAATTAGACAATTTAACAAGAAAAACGGATTTACAGCAAAAAACGGTTGTAGTAAAATTTATCTCAAGTTAGAAAGCTGTTGACAAATATCACAGACGAAAGGATGACTGCAATATGAAAGAACAGTGGAACGAAAGCACAGCCGTTGCGAAGGGATTGTACGATCCGAGATTTGAACACGATAACTGCGGTATCGGAGCCGTTGTCAATATCAAGGGTATTAAGACTCACGATACGGTTGAGAATGCTTTAAAGATTGTTGAGAACTTAAAGCACAGAGCCGGAAAGGATGCTGACGGAAAGACCGGAGATGGTGTAG
Source organism: Agathobacter sp. (assembly GCA_022769125.1). GTDB lineage: Bacteria > Bacillota > Clostridia > Lachnospirales > Lachnospiraceae > Roseburia. Next base: position 95,170 of record JALEKN010000005.1, on the reverse strand, counting down.
GTATTTTATTACAGATCTCCCACAAGTTTTTCTCAAAGGTGACAAAGCCGCTCGGAATCGAGCTGGGCGAAGAGAGAGATTACGGTGTCGGCCAGTTCTTCTTCCCACAGTCTGAGATGAAGCTCAATCAGGCGAAGAAGATGTTTGAGGTCATCATCGAAAAAGAGGGCATGGAGTTCCTCGGCTGGAGAGAGGTGCCGACACATCCGGATAAGCTTTCCGACAAGGCGAGAGCATGTATGCCGTGCATCATGCAGGCATTTGTAAAGAGACCGGAAAATGTCGAAAAGGGACTGGATTTTGACCGCAAGCTCTATGTGGCAAGACGCGTGTTTGAACAGTCTAACGATGGAAGCTATGTAGTTTCCTTATCCAGCAGGACGATCGTATACAAGGGCATGTTTCTGGTAGAGCAGCTCCGCCAGTTCTTCTCCGATTTACAGGATGTTGATTACGAGTCCGCGATTGCAACCGTACATTCCAGATTCTCAACCAACACGAATCCGAGCTGGGAGCGTGCACATCCGAACCGTTTCATCGTACATAACGGCGAGATCAACACCATCCGAGGCAATGCCGACAAGATGCTTGCCCGCGAGGAGACGATGTCTTCCAGCAAGCTGGCAGGAGAATTCCAAAAGGTGCTTCCGGTTGTAAATACGGAAGGCTCCGACTCTGCGATGCTTGACAATACATTGGAATTTCTGGTTATGAGTGGAATGGATCTTCCGCTTGCAGTCATGATCATGATCCCGGAGCCGTGGGCAAATAATTCGATCATGTCCCAGAAGAAAAAGGATTTTTACCAATATTATGCGACGATGATGGAGCCGTGGGATGGACCTGCATCCATTCTGTTTTCTGATGGAGATCTGATGGGAGCTGTGCTTGACCGCAACGGTCTGCGTCCATCCCGCTACTATATTACAGATGACGATTATCTGATCCTTTCTTCCGAGGTAGGAGTTCTTGACATTGACCCGACCAGGATCGTGACAAAGGACCGCCTGCGTCCAGGCAAGATGCTTCTCGTTGATACCGTAAATGGCAGAGTGATCGATGATGATGAGTTAAAGGAGCGCTATGCAGGAAAGCGGCCATATGGTGAGTGGCTTGACAGCAACATCGTTATGCTGCATGACCTTAAGATACCGAATCAGAGAGTGCCGGAGTATACCAAGGAAGAACGCCAGCGTATGCAAAAGGCATTTGGATATACCTATGAATCCTTAAAGGACTCTATTTTGCCGATGGCAAAGAATGGTGTGGAGGGAACCGCAGCGATGGGAACAGACACTCCGCTTGCAGCGCTTTCCGGCAATCGTGAGCCATTGTTTAACTACTTTAAGCAGCTGTTTGCACAGGTTACAAACCCGCCAATCGATTCTATCCGTGAGGAAGTCGTTACCTCAACGACCGTCTATGTCGGTTCCGCGGGCAACCTCCTCGAGGAAAAGCCGGAAAACTGTAAGGTGCTCCGCATTAACAATCCGATTCTTACGAACACCGACCTGATGAAGATCCGTTCTATGAAGGTGGAGGGCTTTAAGGTAGCAACCATTTCCATCGTATATTATAAGAACACAAGCCTTGAAAAAGCAATCGACCGCATGTACATCGAGGCAGACCGTGCGTTCCGTGATGGTGCGAACATCCTGATCCTGTCTGACCGCGGTGTGGATGACAACCATGTTGCAATTCCATCGCTGCTTGCAGTTTCCGCGTTACAGCAGTATCTGGTAAAGACGAAAAAGCGTACTTCACTTTCCTTGATCTTAGAATCCGGTGAGCCGAGAGAGGTACATCATTTTGCAACATTGCTTGGCTTTGGCGCTACCGCAATCAATCCGTATCTGGCACAGGATACCGTAAAACAGCTCATCGATGAGCATATGCTTGACAAGGATTACTATGCAGCAATTGATGATTACAACAAAGCGATCATCACAGGCATTGTCAAGATTGCTGCCAAGATGGGTATCTCCACCATACAGTCTTATCAGGGATCAAAGATCTTTGAGGCAATCGGTATTGATAAGGAAGTTATTGACAAATACTTTACCAACACGGTGAGCCGTATCGGTGGAATCAAGTTAAAGGATATTGAAAATGATGTAAATACGCTCCATTCCGCAGCCTATGATCCGCTCGGACTTTCCACGGATCTGACGCTTGACAGTCAGGGCCGACATAAGATGAGAAGCAATGCAGACCGGCATTTATACAATCCGGCGACTATCCATCTGCTTCAGCAGTCTACGCAGAGAGGCGACTACGAATTGTTCAAGCAGTACACCAATCTGGTGGACGAGGAACAAAAGACCACAAACCTTCGCGGGCTTATGGACTTTAACTACCCGAAAAAGCCGATCAAGCTGGAGGAGGTAGAGAGCGTGGATTCCATCGTAACCCGTTTCAAGACCGGCGCGATGTCCTATGGCTCTATCTCTAAGGAGGCACATGAGACACTTGCAATCGCAATGAATCATCTGCATGGCAAGTCAAACACCGGTGAGGGTGGTGAAGATAAGGATCGTCTGACAATCGGCGCGGACGGACTGAACCGCTGCTCCGCAATCAAACAGGTCGCATCTGGACGTTTCGGTGTGACAAGCCGCTACCTCACCAGCGCGCAGGAAATCCAGATCAAGATGGCACAGGGCGCAAAGCCGGGTGAGGGCGGACATCTTCCGGGCAAGAAGGTATATCCGTGGATTGCAAAGACAAGACTTTCCACGCCGGGTGTATCGCTGATTTCCCCGCCACCGCACCACGACATCTATTCCAGTGAGGATTTGGAACAGTTGATCTTTGACTTAAAGAACGCAAACCGTGATGCCCGCATTTCCGTAAAATTGGTATCTGAGGCTGGTGTTGGAACCGTCGCAGCGGGTGTCGCAAAGGCCGGTGCACAGGTTGTGCTGATCTCCGGATATGACGGTGGTACCGGTGCGGCACCAAGCTCATCCATCCACAATGCGGGACTTCCTTGGGAACTTGGACTTGCGGAGACACATCAGACACTCATCATGAACGGACTGCGCAACAAGGTGCGTATCGAGACTGACGGAAAGCTGATGAGCGGACGTGACGTAGCAATCGCTGCCTGTCTTGGTGCGGAGGAGTTTGGATTTGCAACCGCTCCGCTTGTAACGATGGGCTGCGTGATGATGCGTGTCTGCAACCTTGATACCTGCCCGGCTGGTATCGCAACCCAGAATCCGGAGCTTCGCAAGCGTTTTGCAGGCAAGCCGGAATATGTAGAAAACTTCATGAAGTTTATCGCAGAGGAACTGCGTGAGTATATGGCAAAGCTTGGCGTAAGAAGCGTGGATGAATTGGTAGGAAGAAGTGATCTGTTAAAGGTGCGTGAGGATCTGTCCGAGCGCGAGGCAAAGATCGACCTTTCCAACATTTTAAATAATCCGTTCGCAGGCAAGAAGGAGAGCGTGATCTTCGATCCGAAGCAGGTATACGATTTCGAGCTGGATAAGACAAAGGATATCCAGGTGATCCTTGCACAGCTTGCACCGGCGCTTGAGAAAAAGCAAAAGCGTGTCATCGAGACGGAAGTAACCAACACGAACCGTTCGCTCGGAACAATCTTCGGCTCCGAGATCACAAAGAAATACGACGATGCACTGGAGGAGGATACCTACATCATCAAGTGTACCGGAGCAGGTGGACAGAGTTTTGGCGCATTTATCCCGAAGGGGCTTACATTGGAACTGACAGGAGATTCCAACGACTATTTCGGCAAGGGGTTGTCCGGCGGCAAGCTGATCGTATATCCGCCGACAGGCGTTAAGTACAAGAAGGACGAAAATATTATTATCGGAAACGTGGCACTTTATGGTGCAACAAGCGGTAAGGCATTTATCAACGGTGTTGCAGGTGAGCGCTTCTGCGTAAGAAATTCCGGTGCAACTGCAGTTGTTGAGGGTGTTGGTGATCACGGATGCGAATACATGACCGGCGGGCGTGTTGTTGTGCTTGGCAAGACCGGAAAGAACTTTGCGGCTGGAATGAGCGGCGGTATCGCATATGTTTTGGATGAGGACAATGACCTTTACATGAGAACCAACAAGTCGATGGTATTTACAGAGGAAGTGACCAACAAGTACGATGTGCTTGAGTTGAAAGAGATGATCAAGGAGCATGTAACTCTGACCAACTCTGAGAAGGGCAAGGAAGTCCTTGACCATTTCAGTGAGTATCTTCCGAAGTTTAAAAAGGTAATACCATATGATTATAACCGTATGCAGATGGCAATCGTGCAGATGGAAGAAAAGGGTCTCAATGCGGAACAGGCACAGATCGAAGCATTTTATGCGAGCACCAGAGAGTAAGGAGGGGAACAAAGATGGGAAAACCAACCGGATTTTTAGATTATGAAAGAGTGGATGCAACATCCATCGCTCCACAGGAGCGTATCAAAAATTACAACGAGTTCCATGTGTTCCTCTCTAAGGAAAATCAGCAGAAGCAGGCGGCACGCTGCATGGATTGCGGTGTTCCGTTCTGCCAGTCCGGTGCAACGCTTGCCGGAATGACTTCAGGCTGTCCATTGCACAATCTGGTGCCGGAGTGGAATGACTTAGTTTATACAGGAAATTGGGAACAGGCATACAACAGGCTGCACAAGACGAACAACTTCCCGGAGTTTACCTCACGCGTGTGTCCGGCACTCTGCGAAAAAGCATGTACCTGTGGTCATTGGGGGGACCCGGTGTCCGTTCGTGACAATGAGCATGGTGTGATTGAGACTGCCTATGAAAACGGATATGCAGCACCGAAACCGCCGAAGGTTCGTACCGGAAAGACAGTTGCAATCGTAGGAAGCGGCCCATCCGGACTTGCAGCGGCAGACCAGCTCAATCAGAGAGGCCATTCCGTAACCGTCTATGAGCGCGAGGACCGCATCGGAGGACTTCTGATGTATGGTATTCCGAATATGAAGTTAGACAAGAAGATCATCGACCGCAAAATCGAGGTGATGAAAGCGGAAGGCATCGAGTTTGTGACGGGCTGCAATGTGGGAACAGACATCAAGGCTTCGGAACTTATGAAGAAATACGACCGCGTGATCTTGTGCTGCGGCGCAAAGAATCCACGTGACATCAAGGCGCCGGGAAGAGAGGCAAAGGGAATCTATTTTGCGGTGGATTATCTGACGCAGACGACAAAGAGTTTGCTAAATTCCAATCTCGCGGACAAGAAATTCATCTCTGCAGAGGGAAAGAACGTTGTCATTATCGGCGGCGGTGATACCGGAAACGACTGCGTGGGAACTGCGATAAGACAGGGCGCAAAGTCAGTCACCCAGCTTGAGATGATGCCATGCCCACCGGTGTGCCGTGCGGCAAACAATCCGTGGCCGGAGTGGCCGAAGATCCTAAAGACTGATTATGGTCAGGAGGAGGCAATCGCAAAGTTTGGTCATGATCCGCGTATTTATACCACCACGGTCAAAGAGTTCCACAAGAACAAGAAGGGAGAACTTGACGGTGTCACCATCGTAAGCCTCGAATCAAAGAAGGATGAGGCCACCGGACGTTTTAATATGGTTCCGGTTGAGGGTACGGAGAAGAAGATCCCGGCAGAGCTTGTATTGATCGCAGCAGGCTTCCTCGGAACGGAGAATTATATCGCGAAGGCATTTGGCGTGACATTAAACGGACGCACGAATGTTGCCACCGATGCAGACAGCTATGCCACGAACATCAAGAATGTATTTACTGCAGGCGATATGCACAGAGGGCAGTCCCTTGTCGTTTGGGCAATCCGCGAAGGCCGTGAGGTCGCGCGCGAGGTGGACGAGAGCCTGATGGGATATTCGTATCTGTCTGTGCAGTAGCAATGAACAAAACAATAGAATAGGCTTTGGATATCCAAGAACAGTGATGGATGTCGGGCGAGCAAGAGAGGCTGCTTTTTACGAGAAGGTCTGGAAACAGATGCAATCGTTTTGCAGCCTCTTTGTGTAAAAAATCGTAGTAATTATGCAAAGAGCTTGGTATACTCAATAATGCATCGCGAATATGAGAAAAGAGGAAGCAGATATGGAAGAAATTTATGATATTGCAATCATCGGAAGTGGTCCGGCAGGGCTTTCCGCGGCACTTACCGCGAAAGCGAGAAATCTTAATGTAATTTGGTTCGGAAGCAAAAATGTCAGCAAAAAGGTAGAACTGGCGGAAAAGATCAGCAACTATCCGGGACTTATCGAAGTGACCGGAAAGGAAATGCAGCAGACCTTTCAGAAACAAATCGAAGAGGAAGGACTTGTGATTACGGAAAAAGTCATCAATCAGATCTTTCCGATGGGGCAGCAGTATGCACTTTTTTCCGGTCAGGAATCGTGGATGGCAAAGACAATCCTGATTGCGATGGGAATGGCGCCGAACACAACAATGGCAGGGGAAGCGGAATATCTCGGAAAGGGCGTCAGCTACTGCGCAACCTGTGACGGAAGGCTCTACGCAGGGAAGACGATCGCAGTTTACTGCACCAATCCGGAATATGAGGCTGAGATCGAATTTCTGGCAGATATTGCAGAAAAAGTATATGTATATGCAACGTACCCGGATTTTGGAATAAAGAGGGAGAACGTTACTCTTCTGAAAACAGCTCCAATCGAGGTGCTTGGGGATGGACTTGTAAATGGTGTGCGCTGCAAGGGCAGACGGAATGTGGAGTCTCTGGAAGCGGCGGGGGAGAAAACCCTGGAGCAGAGCAGTATGCAAAATCCTGCGCTGTGGGGTGATATCCTTGCGGTAGATGGAATATTCTGTCTAAAGGATAGCTATAGTCCTGTGGCGTTGATCAAAGGATTGGAACAGGAGGAGCGCCATATCAAAGTAAATCGCAGGCAGGAAACGAACATCAGGGGCTGCTATGCGGCGGGAGATTGCACGGGCAGACCTTACCAGTACGCAAAGGCGGTCGGCGAGGGAAATGTCGCGGTTCACAGCATCATGGAATATTTAAGAGAGATAAAGAAGTAAAGGAAATAGTACAAATGAGTAAATGGATTTTTTTTGATATCGATGGAACCTTGTGGGATGACAAAATGCAGATCCCGGAGAGTACAAAGAAAGCGATATACAGGCTGAAGGAAAATGGGCATAAGACCTTTTTGTGCAGTGGAAGGGCAAGAGGAAATATACGGTCAGAGGAACTTTTGGGATTAGGCTTTGATGGTGTGGTAGCTGCATGTGGCAACCATGTGGAAATGGGTGGAAAGATCCTGCATGAGAAGATCCTTGAACCGGAGCTTGTAAAGAAAGTAATCCGGGTACTAGAGGAATGCCGTATGCCGGTGGTGCTGGAGGGCCCGGTACATCATTGGATCTCTGAAAAAGGATTTGAGGAGGACCCATATGTGGTTTATCTGTTCCAGGAGATGGGGGAAACAGCGCTGCCTCTGAAAGGCTATGATGCGGAGATACGGATCAATAAGTTTTCAGCAGATATACTCCCGCAGTCAGACTATGTGCGCGCAAAGCGGGAACTGAACAGCGAATTTGAAGTATTAGAACATGAGGGCAATGTGGTTGAGTTTGTTCCGAAGGGAACTTCGAAAGCAACCGGAATTGAATGGTTGTGCAATCATCTGCAGATTGACAGGGCGGATACGTTTGCAGTTGGAGACAGCGTGAATGATCTTGATATGTTGACATACGCAGGACATAGCATTGCAATGGGAAATGCGACTGCGGCTGCAAAGGAAGCAGCCGAATATGTAACATCAGATATTCATGAGGATGGTATTTTAAGAGCAATGGAACACTATGGACTGATCTGAAAACCATTTATAAAAAAAGTATAAAAACGACAAATAGAAGAAAATAAGAGAAAAACAAAGAAAACGAGAGAAAAGAAAAGATATAAGGACGAAATACTGGAACGGATACGTTTGCTTATGTGTGCGTAAAAAATTATTATAAGACCATCAGTTAGCACTCGAATGAAATGAGTGCTAATAAACAAGAAGGAGGCATTCAAAATGAAATTAGTTCCATTAACAGACAGAGTAGTACTTAAGCAGTTAGAAGCTGAAGAAACAACAAAATCAGGTATTATTTTAACTAGTACCGCACAGGAAAAGCCACAGGAGGCTGAGGTAATTGCAGTTGGACCTGGCGGAATGGTTGACGGAAAAGAAGTTGTTATGCAGGTAAAGGAAGGACAGAAAGTAATCTATTCCAAGTATGCAGGAACAGAAGTAAAGCTTGATGGGCAGGAGTACATCATTGTCCGGCAGAATGATATCCTTGCAGTTGTTGAATAAGCATTGCTTGCAGCAGTTGTCAGAAATAATGAATTTTGAATCGTAATCATATAAAGGAGATAGATTATCATGGCTAAAGAAATTAAGTATGGATCAGAAGCAAGAGCAGCTCTTGGCGCAGGCGTAGATAAGCTTGCAAATACCGTCCGTGTAACACTCGGACCAAAAGGAAGAAACGTTGTACTTGACAAATCATTCGGTGCTCCGCTCATTACCAACGATGGCGTGACCATCGCAAAAGAGATTGAATTGGAAGATGCATTTGAGAACATGGGCGCACAGCTTGTAAAGGAAGTTGCAACCAAGACCAATGATGTTGCAGGTGATGGTACAACGACCGCAACTGTACTTACTCAGGCAATGGTACAGGAGGGAATGAAGAACCTCGAAGCAGGAGCTAATCCGATCGTATTAAGACGTGGAATGAAGAAAGCAACAGATGTTGCAGTAGAAGCATTGAAGGAAATGAGCCAGCCGGTAAATGGCAAGGATCAGATCGCAAAGGTTGCAGCAATCTCTGCAGGTGATGAAGAAACCGGAAATATGGTTGCAGATGCTATGGAGAAGGTAACGCATGATGGCGTTATCACAATCGAAGAGTCAAAGACCATGCAGACAGAGCTTGATCTGGTAGAAGGTATGCAGTTTGACCGTGGATACCTTTCCGCTTATATGTGCTCTGATATGGATAAGATGGAAGCAACACTTGATGATCCATACATTTTGATCACTGACAAGAAGATTTCCAACATTCAGGATATCCTTCCGCTCCTTGAGCAGATCGTACAGTCCGGCGCAAGGCTTCTCATCATCGCTGAGGATGTAGAGGGCGAAGCACTTACTACATTGATTGTCAACAAGCTGCGTGGAACCTTCAACGTAGTAGCTGTTAAGGCTCCTGGTTATGGCGACAGAAGAAAGGCAATGCTTGAGGATATCGCAATCCTTACCGGTGGTCAGGTGATCAGCTCAGAGCTTGGCCTTGAGCTTAAAGACACACAGATCAATATGCTTGGCCGTGCAAAATCTGTAAAGGTTACAAAAGAGAATACCGTAATCGTAGATGGTGCCGGAGATAAGGATGCAATCCAGTCCAGAATCTCACAGATCCGCGCACAGATTGAGGAGACTACCTCTGAGTTTGATAAAGAAAAACTTCAGGAGCGTCTTGCAAAGATGGCAGGCGGTGTCGCAGTTATCCGTGTAGGTGCAGCAACCGAGACAGAGATGAAGGAAGCAAAGCTTCGTATGGAAGATGCTTTGAATGCGACAAGAGCAGCAGTAGAGGAAGGAATTATCGCAGGCGGCGGTTCTGCATATATCCACGCATCCAAGAAGGTAGCTGCGTTTGCAGATACACTTGAAGGCGATGAGAAGACCGGTGCAAAGGTAATCTTAAAGGCACTTGAAGCTCCTCTTTACTACATCGCAGCAAATGCAGGATTAGAGGGCGCGGTTATCATCAACAAGGTAAAAGAATCTGATCCGGGAACCGGATTTAATGCAGCAACCGAGGAATATGTTGATATGGTAGCAAGCGGTATCCTTGATCCGGTTAAGGTGACAAGAAGTGCATTACAGAATGCAACCTCCGTTGCATCAACACTCCTTACCACAGAATCAGCAGTTGCAAACATCAAAGAAGATACCCCGGCAATGCCAGCAGGCGGCGCCGGCGGCATGGGAATGATGTAAGCGCAGACAATGAGGAAAATAAAAAACGCAGTGCATGCTTGCATGCAACTGCGTTTTTTTATTTGACGAATGACCGTATATGAGCAAGAAGTGCGAAGCACGGATTGCGAATATACGGAGCAAGCAATCGCTTGCGAGTCTGCACACAATGGAAATAGTTTCAAAAACCACATCAAAACGGCTTTATTACTAGCTTTTCTTTTGGTTTTTTGTATGGTATATTTACAAAGAATAAAACATAAAACAGTAATGGAGGCGTGAAATGAGCAGAGTTGCAATAATGACAGACAGCAATAGCGGAATCACACAGGCAGAGGCAAAAGAGATGGGAATCACTGTAATTCCAATGCCGTTTTATATCGATGAGAAGATGTTTTATGAGGATATAGATCTGACACAGGAACAGTTTTATGAGAAGCTCAAATCCGATTGCGAGATCAAGACATCCATGCCGCTTGTCGGCAATGTGACAGATACATGGGATGAACTGTTGAAGGAATATGATGAGATTGTTTATATCCCAATGTCTTCCGGACTCTCAAGCTCCTGTGCGACTGCTATCATGTTATCCGAGGATTATGATGGCAAGGTTCAGGTAATTGACAACCAGAGAATCTCTGTTACCCAGAGACAGTCGGTATTAGATGCTATGGAACTTGCAGCTGACGGAAAGAGCGCAGCAGAAATCAAGCAGATCCTTATGGATGCAAAATTCGATTCCTCCATCTACATTATGCTGGACACCCTTTATTACCTGAAAAAGGGCGGGCGGATTACCCCGGCAGCGGCAGCGCTCGGTACACTGCTTAAGCTAAAGCCGGTGCTTCAGATCCAGGGAGAGAAGTTAGATGCCTTTGCAAAGGCACGTACCTCAAAACAGGGCAAGAATATCATGATTGAGACAATGAAGAAGGATTTTGCAGAACGGTTCCATGATCCGGATGGCAGGAACATGCACCTTGAGATTGCATACACCTACGACAGGGATGCAGCAGAGGCATTCAAGGCAGAAGTTCAGGAAGCATTCCCGGACAACGAGATCGTTATGAATCCGTTATCACTTTCCGTTTCCTGCCATATCGGACCGGGGGCACTTGCAATCGCATGCTCAAAGAAGATTGGGGCATAAAAACAGAAAAATCTATTTTTGTGCAAAATTAACGATAATCTTGTGTTTACTTATGGATGGAAATCCTTTATAATCAATAAGTAAAAACCGACAGGCTTTTTACGCTCTGTCGGTTTTTTTATGCGTAATAGATGCAAAGGAGGCAGTCTTTATGTCAAAGGTTGATGTGGTAATTGGATGTTTCTACGGAGACGAAGGAAAAGGAAAGGTGATTGATTATCTTGCAGCGGAGGCGGATGTTGCTGTCCGTGCTACAGGTGGAGATAATGCAGGACATACCATCAAGGCAAATGGCGTAAAATACGCAATGCACCTGATTCCATCCGGCTTATTGTCCGGACATACCATTGGCGTAATCGGAAACGGAGTTGTTTTGAATCCGGAGGTGCTGCTTGAGGAAATCAATAACCTCAAGGAACACGGATATGACATTGACACCTATTTAAAGATAAGTGATAAGACACATGTGATATTCCCATATCACAGAATGCTCGATGTGGCTTTGGAGAAAGCGAGAAAGGCAAAGAAGATCGGAACGACCGGAAAGGGAATCGGACCAGCTTACTGTGACAAGTATGAGAGAAGCGGTATTCGCATGGAAGATCTGTATGCACCGGACTTTAAAGAGCGTTTAAAGGAGATGACCGAGTCGAGACTTGGACTTTTAAAGTTCTACGATCCAGAAACAGATTATGAGAGCCAGCTTGATTTTGAAAAGCTGTACGCTGCTTATTGCGATTATGCTGCACAGCTTAAGCCATATGTGTGCGATACAATCACATTGTTGCACAAGGCGCTTGAGGATAACAAGAAGGTTGTCGTTGAGGGAGCTCAGGCAACACTGCTTGATATCGACTTTGGCTCTTATCCGTTCGTTACCTCATCTAATCCGACCATTGGCGGAATCTTAACAGGAACGGGCCTTAGCGCAACCGATATCGGTAATGTCTATGGTGTTATCAAGGCCTACTCCAGCCGTGTTGGAGAGGGACCATATGTTACGGAGCTTCTGGATGAGACCGGGGATCGCATCCGCGAGCTCGGCCACGAATATGGAACAACAACAGGAAGACCACGTCGCTGCGGCTGGTTAGATCTTGTTACCTTAAAATACGCAAAGCGCGTCAATGGACTGACAGCGCTGTCTGTAAACCACTTAGATACAATTGGCAAGTTTGACAAGATTAAGGTCTGCGTTGCTTATGATGTAAATGGAACAGAAGTGGAAGACTTTACGACAAATCTGGATGTGCTCAACAATGCCAAACCGGTATACAAGGAATTGGATGGCAATTGGGAAGTCAATGCAGACTGTAAGACCTTTGATGAACTCCCGGAGAATGCAAAGAATTATATCCGATTTATCGAAGATTACATTGGCATCCCGGTGAAGTTTATCGGAACCGGAGCAGAACGTGAAGCCATGATCATCCGTTAAGAGCAGACGAGGGAGAGATACATGAAAAAGGTTAAACAAATTCTCGCACTTGTGGGCGTGATTTTGCTTTTATGCCTATATGGCGCAACTTTGATTCTTGCGATAACGGACAACAGTGGAACGATGAATGCGTTTTTTGCATCCGTTGTTGCAACTGTGATCGTCCCGGTACTGCTTTGGGCATATTTGTTTATTTATCGTCTGGTCAGGGGTGATCAGGATAAGACGGATGATGACACTGCACACAAGGATAAAGCTGCAGACTCACATACCAAAGAATAGCGGCGCGGACTGTGACAAGAGATTTTATTTGCGCAGGATGAGTATCTGTGGTATAATCACTTCACTTGCTTAGCGAAAATTGCAATAAAGTACATAATCTGAAAGGTGGATATAAAGATGGCATTATTAAAAGAATGGCAGAAGGTTGCATATAATGAGAAAACTCCGCAGAATGAGCTGCAGAAATTCTGGCAGAGATATTTTCTTCTGGAGAAGGGGGTTTATGAGAAGCTCCTTACCAATCCGGATGAGGTGGTTGAGGGAACTGTAAAGGAACTTGCTGATAAGTATGGACTTTCTGTTATGGAAATGACAGGATTCCTCGATGGAATCAACGACAGCCTTGTGACTCCGAATCCAATTGATGACATGGAAGAGGATACTAAGGTAAGTCTTGCTTTTGACAAGGAAAAACTCTACAAGAACATGGTAGATGCCAAGGCAGATTGGCTGTACAATCTTCCAATGTGGGATGAAATCTTTGACGCAGAGACAAAGAAGCGTCTGTATTTAGAGCAGAAGAAGTCAGGTACTGTTGTTGTAGGCAAGAAAGTTGGAAGAAATGATCCATGTCCTTGCGGAAGTGGAAAGAAATACAAATATTGCTGTGGAAGATAGGCAATTTCCTCTTGCAATTCCAAGGCAAACGCATATAATATGCTTATAGAAAAGACAACGCGTTGACAAGACGAGTAAGCTGCGTAGATGTGAAAGAGAAATGTGCCGTCCCAACCGGGATGTGGTGAGAGCGCATAACAGGGAAACAGCCGAAGACCAGCTTGGAGCGGTCCTTAATCGGACACGGCGACTCCGTTATCGTCAAAGAGGCTTTATGCATAGCTGCATAAGGTGAATTAGGGTGGAACCACGAACAATATCGTCCCTGACACAGAATTTAATTTTGTGTCAGGGATTTTTCTATTCAAGGAGGTGATATACAGGATGAAGCGTATACTGAAGCTGATTGACAAAATTCCGGAGGAATTTCATCTTTCCAGACGTGAATTCCTTCTTACCATTGCAGTGAGTGCACTCGGCGGCGTGGTGTTTGGAATGCTGAAATCCCCGCATAGAACACAGATTATCGGATGCGGAAACGGAAATGGAACATGGAACCAGAAAACGGATGAATCGGTAGTTGAGGATGAAGTAAAAGGTGCCATGGATGAAGTGAAGAAAGAAATCAAAGAAAATTAAAGGAGATATAAACAATCATGAAGATTACATTAAAGGATGGCTCTGTAAAGGAATACAGCGAAGCCAAGAGTGTATATGAAATTGCGCTTGACATCAGCGAGGGACTTGCCCGTGTAGCATGCGCAGGAGAGGTAAACGGTAAAGTAGTAGACTTAAGAACAATTCTCGAGGACGACTGCGAACTGAATATTGTTACGGCAAATGACCCGGAAGGACTGCGTGTGATCCGTCATACTGCATCCCACATTATGGCGGAGGCTGTTAAGCGTTTGTTCCCAGACGCAAAGGTAACAATCGGTCCTGCAATTGATGATGGCTTTTATTATGACTTTGATTCTAATCCGTTCTCACGAGATGACCTTGATCACATTGAGGATGAGATGAAGAAGATTATCAAAGAGGGACATGAAATTACCAGATTTACACTTCCGAGAGAAGAAGCAATCAAGCTCATGCAGGAAAGAAATGAGCCATACAAGGTTGAACTGATCGAAGATCTACCGGAGGGAGAAGAAATTTCCTTCTATGATCAGGGCGGTTTTGTAGATTTGTGTGCAGGACCTCATCTTATGAGCACAAAGGGAGTAAAGGCTTTTAAACTGATTTCTTCTTCCATGGCATATTGGAGAGGAGATTCCAACAAAGCAAGATTACAAAGAATTTATGCAACGGCATTTAACAAGAAGGATGAGCTGAAAGAATACTTAGACAAGCTTGAAGACGCAAAAATGCGTGACCATAACAAACTCGGACGAGAGATGGGACTTTTTACAACGGTTGATGTCATTGGTCAGGGACTTCCGCTTTTCACTCCAAAGGGAACTAAGATGATCATGAAGCTGCAGCGCTGGATGGAAGATCTTGAGGACAATGAGTGGGGATACTTGCGTACCAGAACACCACTTATGGCCAAATCTGATCTTTACAAGATTTCCGGACATTGGGACCATTATATGGATGGCATGTTTATCTTGAATAAGGACAGTGACGACAAAGAGACAATGGCACTTCGACCGATGACCTGCCCGTTCCAGTATTATGTATACATGAATGAGCAGCATTCATATCGTGATCTTCCATATCGTATGGCAGAGACCTCTACCCTGTTCAGAAATGAGGACTCCGGTGAAATGCATGGACTTACCCGTGTACGTCAGTTCACCAGTACTGAGGCGCACATCATATTACGTCCGGATCAGGCAGAGGAAGAACTTACAAGATGTACGGAGCTTTGCCATTATGTTATGACAACACTCGGAATTGATGGAGATGTTACCTATCGTCTTTCAAAATGGGACCCGAACAATAAGGATAAGTATCTTGGAGATGAAGCATATTGGAACAGCACACAGCAGTATCTGCGTGATGTAATGGACAAGAATGGCATTGCATATACAGAGGCTGACGGTGAGGCTGCTTTCTATGGACCGAAGATTGATATTCAGGCAAAGAATGTATATGGAAAAGAAGACACAATGGTTACCATCCAGCTTGACTGCGCAAGTGCAGAGAAGTTTGGAATGTACTATATTGACGAGAAGGGCGAGAAGGCACTTCCTTGGATCATCCATCGTACATCAATGGGATGCTATGAGCGTACACTTGCATGGCTGATCGAACATTATGCTGGCAAGTTCCCGACATGGCTTTGCCCGGAGCAGGTTCGTGTACTTCCGATTTCTGAAAAGTATATTGACTATGCACAGAGCGTATGTAAGGAACTGAAGGCGAACGGAGTGGATGCGACCGTAGACTCCAGAGCGGAGAAGATTGGCTACAAGATCCGTGAGGCAAGAATGGATAAGCTCCCATATATGCTTGTTGTCGGGGCACAGGAAGAAGCTGATAAGACAGTATCTGTAAGAAGCCGTTTTGCCGGAGATGAGGGTGTAAAGCCACTTGCCGAGTTCGTAGAGCAGATTTGTACAGAAATCCGTACAAAGGAGATCCGCAAGGAGCTTCCACAGGAAGAAAAGAAGTAATCCTTCTCTTCAAAAAGATAGATAAGAAAACATCCGGTTTTTAAGCCGGATGTTTTTTACTATTTATTTAACTTTACATTTCTTGATCGTACTGTATGCGGAGTAGGAACGCTTACCGTTTTTGGTTATGTAGGAGCGTACCCGCACATAATAGGTCTGTCCCTTGGCAAGACCGCTGATGCGCCAAGATGTCGTATCGTTGGTGACAATGAGCAAGGTTGTTGGATTTGATTTAAATGATTTGTCTTTGCAGTATTGGATTTCATAGCCGGTTGCATTTTTGTTCTGCGACCACTTAGGCGTTATAGTACGGTTTCCGGCGGTGACGCTGGTCAGCTTCGGTGCTCCAAGGTAAGAAATGGAGACTGATTTTGAAACTTTACTGCGGCTGGTCTGCCCGTCCTTTCCGGTGTAGTACGCATAAATTTTATATTTGATCTTTCCGCTGGAAGTTATATCGGTATCGGTAAAACTTCTTTTGGTTACTGAGGCAATCTCTTCGTAAGCAGCACCATCTACGCTACGGTAAATGCTGTAGAATTTTGCTTTCGGAACTTTATCCCATTTGAGCTTAATACCTGATTTTACACTTGTAATCGAAGTGATCACCGGCTGCGAGAGCGTATAGTTGCCAATCGCGTTTGAAGCGAGACTGTAAAGCGGATCTGCACCGGTTTGCTCATGGCAGGCATATACCTGATAGCTGTAGCGGATCTCCGGGGTTGTAGCACTGATATCTTTATAACTGTTTTCTGTGGTTGAGGCAATTTCAACATATTCGCCGCCGTCATCGCTTCGGTAGATGACATATTTGGTTGCACCATTGACCTTTTTCCATTTAATCTTCTGGGAAGTAGGATAACCGGTAATCTTAGTGATTTCGGTTGGAGCAAGATAGTATTGAGTTACTTCTTTGGCATTCGCGGTATAGGTGGTTCCGTCCGGCTGTTGGATGATGGCACACATCATGTATGTATAGTTGTTGCCGCTGGATACGGTGTTATCTACGGCAAAGGTGTTATTTGTGACTGTCACTAAAGAAATGGTGGACGGATCGTCGTTGGCATAGCGGTATAATTCATATTGAGAGGCGCCTACAAAAGCCTCCCAATTTAACTGTATTCCGCCAGCCACGATCTGTGCACCCTCCAAAGCCGGCTCACAGTAGGCAGGCCAATAAATGTCACGGGCGAGAGAGCCTCTGGCATCACATTCAGCGGCTCGCTTTTCTGGATTATTGGAAAATGGAACTTCAAAGGTATCGCACCAGTAATAGCCTGCGGCGTATGCTCCATCAGCTGTGTTATCAACCGTGCGCATGTAATCCAGAATAGTTTTTCCATTGTGCAATATTGTGGAATCGTTCTGGGAAAGTTCATGGTATAAAAATTGCAGCTGGCCTTCCAACTGGGTGTAATCATAACCGTTTTGCGCACACCAGTTAATCAGATTGGTATAGCGCCCGACACCGGTGGAAGTATCATGCCATTGGCAGATACCGTAGCTGGTATCAGCATCTCCGAGTTTGTCCGGGTTAAAGAAAGATTCTCTTCGGATATTGGCAAGAATGCCACATGCAGCCGCTGAATTTAATCCCATGTTGTAAACTAAAAAATGATAGATTTCCTTGGCATTGGAACTTGTGGCAAGCACTTCTTCTGCAGAACCGGTGTAAGTGGTAACCGGATCTGCGGAGATGGGAACACTTGTAAAAAGGCAGCTGGCAGTAAGAATAGCGGCCATAAACCGACATATGTGTTTTTTCATAGAATTATCCGTCCTTTGTAAAAAATAATTACCTTTTGATATTTTTATCTTAGCTAATTTAAGAGGCTCCGTCAATCATACATTTATTTCCAGAATAAAGATAAGAGAAATATTTATACTAAAAACGTACCTGAAAATAAGGAGGTGGATGACAATGAAAGATTCAAAATGTAAAGCTGGAAATTGTGAAACAGCCGTATCCTGCAGTGCAACCGAATGCGTACACAACGAAGAAGAGGTATGTACCGCGGATCATATCAAGATTTCAGGGGCAAACGCTTCTGAGAGAAAAGAGACGGAATGTGATACATTCTGCTGCTAGGCACATGATGCAGGGGCGAAGGCCCCTGCTTTCATGCTGATCGGTCACTGTTGATTTTTCTGCAATAAAGTGTTAAAATGTGGAAAATGTCAACTGGAGGAAGCATTGTGGATTACAATATCAATTTTCCGAATCTTCATATATATTTAGAACATGTAGGAAAGAATATTAATATCGGCGGGTTTACCATTGCATATTATGGAATTGTGATTGCAATCGGTATGCTGGCCGGACTTGCGATTGCCTGCCATAAGGCCAGACAGACAGGACAGGATCCGGATACATACTTTGATCTTGCGATTATTGCGATTATCTGCTCGCTGATAGGTGCCCGTATTTATTATGTTATTTTCCGGTGGGATTATTATAAGGGCGATATTCTTAAGATCATCAACATCCGGGAAGGCGGGCTCGCAATATATGGTGGCGTGATTGCGGCAATTATTACCACATTTACATTTGCAAAAGTAAAAAAGATTCCGTTTGGAAGACTTTGTGATACGGCGGGTCTTGGCCTTATACTCGGACAGATCATTGGAAGATGGGGAAACTTTTTTAACCGCGAAGCATTTGGTGGATATACAGATAATCTGCTGGCCATGCAGCTCCCACTTTCTGCGGTGCGTTCTTCAGACCTGACAGAGGATTTATTGGAACACACGGTGATGATTAATGGCGTCACATATATTCAGGTGCATCCGACCTTTTTATATGAATCCTTGTGGAATTTGGCTCTGCTGATCTTGCTGCTTGTATTTTTTAATAAGCGCAAATTTGAGGGAGAAGTTTTCCTGTGGTATCTGGCAGGGTATGGAATCGGGCGTTTCTGGATAGAATCCCTTCGTACAGATCAGCTTCTTATGCCGGTGATTGGCTATCCGGTTTCTATGGCGGTGGCTGCAACATTGACGGTGGTTGCAGTTGTATGGATTATAATAGGAAGAAAAAGAAATACCGGGAAGAACTAAAGTTTTTTGAAGAACGTAAGAAGGAAGACGACATGCGCGATATCATAGACTTGAAGATAAAAATAGAAGAAGCCAGGGCAGAAGTAAGGGATTCTTTCGGGAAAGATCCGTATGAAGTCACATATGAAAAAAATCTAAAGCTTGACAAGCTAATAGAGGAGTATATTGAACTGGTGGAGACCTCCACCACTTCGCCCCACCAGTTCCCTCCACAACCAACCACAATAGAATAAAAATCTGAAAATAGTGCGTAATCTAAATTTAGGTTACGCACTATTTTTTTGCCCAAAAACCTTGATTTTTCAAGCTCTTTGGGGTATTATAGAGGAAAAGTGGTGAAAAGTGGGTACAAAATGCATCAAAGTGGTACAAAGTGGTGGATAAGTTGATAAGTTTGTGGATAAACTTTTTTACATCAAGTACCGGATGAAAACAAAGAAAGAGGAGGTGAGCTGACCGTGTTCATGGGTGAATACAATCATACAATCGATGCCAAAGGCCGTTTGATCGTACCGTCCAAGTTCCGTGAACAACTTGGAAACGAATTCGTAGTAACGAAAGGCCTGGATGGTTGCTTGTTTGTATATTCCAATGAAGAATGGCAGCGCATCGAGACTTCTTTCCGCGAGAAGCCACTGACATCAAAGGATGCAAGAAAATTCTTACGTTTCTTCTTCGCAGGAGCAGCAAGCTGTGAAGTGGACAAGCAGGGAAGAATTTTGTTGCCGGCGAACTTGAGAGAATATGCGGGAATTGACAAGGATGTCGTATCCGTCGGAGTGCTAAGCCGTGTGGAGATCTGGAGCAAGGAGAGATGGCTTGCAGATGGCGATTATGAGGATATGGACGAGATCGCAGAACATATGGCAGAGCTCGGACTTGGCATTTAAAGGAGCGGGTAGAAATGGAATTTAACCACACTTCAGTTTTACGGGATGAAACAATCGAAGAACTTCATATCAGACCGGATGGTATCTATGTAGATGGAACACTCGGTGGGGGTGGACATTCTTATGAAATCTGTAAGCGTCTTTCCGAAAAGGGAAGACTAATCGGAATCGATCAGGATGCAGATGCAATACAAGCTGCATCAGAGCGGCTGGCAGAGTTCACGGATCGAGTGACGATCGTCAGAAGCAACTATTCGGATATGGCGGGAGTGCTGAACCGGCTTGGAATCGACCATGTGGATGGAATTATTCTTGACCTTGGCGTATCGTCGTTTCAGCTTGATACACCGGAGAGAGGATTTACTTACCGCAGCGAAGATGCACCGCTCGATATGCGTATGGATGACAGACAGAAGCTCACAGCAAAGGATATTGTTAACCAATACAGTGAAATGGAACTTTTTCGTATTATCCGGGATTACGGGGAGGATCGCTTCGCTAAGAACATTGCAAAACACATCGTGGCAGAGCGGGCAAAGAAACCGATTGAAACAACAGGAGATTTAAATGCGATCATAAAAGCCGCAATTCCGATGAAGGTACAGGTGACGGGCGGACATCCGTCGAAGCGGACGTTTCAGGCACTGCGCATTGAACTGAATCATGAGCTGGATGTGTTGCAGGACAATTTAGATACCATGATCGACCTGTTAAATCCGGGTGGAAGGATCTGTATCATCACGTTCCACTCGTTGGAGGACCGGATCGTAAAATCCAATTTTAAGAAGAACGAAAATCCATGCACCTGCCCGAGTAATTTCCCGGTGTGTGTGTGTGGCAACAAATCCAAAGGGCATGTGGTAACGAGAAAACCAATCCTGCCTTCCGAGGAAGAATTGGAAGTAAACAAGAGAAGTAAGAGCGCAAAGCTTCGCGTATTTGAAAGAATATAATATTTTGAGTGGATAGAGGATAAGTTATGAACAGAGTAAGCTATGTAGAGGGAAATGCAGTAAGAAAGATGGAAGCAGTACCGCAGAGAATGCCGCTGGAGCGCCCGACAAGGGAGCAGAGAGAGGCACAGCACCGCAGAAGAAGCAGACAGCTTGCTGCACAGAGAAACAGACAGCGTGCATTGTACATGAGCAAGGGCTATGTTGCATTTTTGACGCTCTGTGTCGGAATCAGCGTATTTTCCGCATTTACTTATGTGCGACTGCAGGCAGATGTCACCGCTAAGATGCGCAAGATTGCAACTCTTGAGAGCCAGATCGCGGATCTTAAGGCTGACAATGATGCAAGATACAACAGCGTCACAACATCTGTGGATTTAAACCATATCAAGGATGTTGCAATCAATGAACTTGGAATGAGCTATGCAACCGAGGACCAGATTGTGTATTTCTCAGTAGAAAACAATAACTTTATGGACCAATACAGCGACATTCCGGAGAAATAGGAGCAGAGTGTGGCAAGAAGAACAAAGAAACCAACTGCAAAATTAACAGTATCGATGCGCAAAAAGCTGTTTGTCCTTTTTGGACTATTGCTTATTGCGCTGTTTTTCCTGATTGGACGTCTGGCATACATTGAGTATGACAAGGGAGAAAAGTACGAGAAAAAGGTCCTGTCGATGCTATCCTACGACAGCACGACGATTCCATACAAGCGGGGAAATATCTCGGATAGAAACGGAACAATGTTCGCGACAAGCGTTCCAGTCTACAATGTGGTATTGGATTGTTCCGTATTAAACTCCGGGGATGATGGAAAATATGTGGATCCGACGATTGACGCATTGACAGCGTGCTTTCCGGAACTGGACAGGGCAGAACTTAAACTCTATGTCAGTGAGAACCCGGACAGCCGGTATTATGTTCTGGCAAGAAAGCTGCCTTATGAAGAAATCCAGGCATTTGTCGAACTTCAGGATGCAGTAGATGAAAAGGGAAAAAAAGTTAATCCGAATATCAAGGGAGTCTGGTTTGAAAAAGAATATCAACGTTATTATCCGCTCGGAACACTTGCAAGCTCTGTCGTAGGATTTACATCTGCGGGCGATGTCGGAACAACCGGACTTGAAAATTATTATGATGACATTTTAAATGGCATTAACGGAAGAGAGTATGGTTACTTAAACGCAGACAGCGATTTTGAAAAAACGGTTGTAGATGCGCAGGACGGATATAATCTTGTCACCTCTATTGATGCAAATATCCAGTCAATCGTGGAGGAGAAAATCGCGCAGTTTAACAATGCATATGCAAATAATGCAAGGGAGGGAACCGGAAGTACAGCTACGGCAGTACTGATCATGAACCCGAATAACGGAGAAATCCTTGCGATGGCGGATTACCCGACGTTTGACTTGAATTCGCCGCGTGACTTAAGTGCATTGTATACAGATGAACAGTTGGAGTCGATGAGTGACGATGATATCTTTACAGCACTTAATGCGGTATGGCAGAATTATTGCGTGACAGCCACCTACGAGCCGGGATCTGTACAGAAACCATTTACGGTAGCGTGCGGCCTGGAAACCGGAACACTCAATACAGGAATGACGTTTGAGTGTGACGGATATGAACTGATCGCGGATTACCGTATTCGTTGTGTCAACCGATATGGACATGGCACGGAGACGCTGGAGGGAGCCCTTATGGATTCCTGCAATGATGCCCTCATGCAGATGTCCTATCTGATCGGACCAGAGAATTTTGTGGAATATCAGTCCATTTTTGGCTTTGGACAGAAGACCGGAATCGATCTTCCAGGCGAGGCAAATACCTCGGGGCTTGTGTATACATTAGATAATATTACGAAGATCGACCTTGCAACCAACAGCTTCGGACAGAACTACAACTGCACGATGATCGAGATGGCAAGCGCATTCAGCTCTCTCGTCAACGGCGGGACGTATTATCAGCCACACGTGGTTACTAAGGTGACAGACAGCAAGGGCAACACGATATCCAAAACGGATAATAGTGTGGTAAAGCAGACCGTATCAGAAAAAACGTCAGATACTTTAAAACAGTATCTGCAAAATGTAGTAAGTTCCGGAAGTGGTAAAACAGCCAAAGTGGATGGTTATTCCATGGGTGGAAAGACCGGTACGGCGCAGAAATACGATAATGAGACACACCAGCGAAAAAAGGGAAGTTATCTTGTTTCTTTTATCGGATGTGTGCCGGCAGAAGATCCACAGCTTGTTATTTACTGCATTGTTGACGAACCAAATGTTGAGGATGAAGCTCATAGCAGCTATGCACAAAATATCGTCAGAGAGATCCTAAAGGAAGTTCTTCCTTATATGAATATCTATCCGGACGAGGAACTGACGGGAATCAATGAAAATCTTACCATCACAGGAACTGATGTGTTTGAGACTCCGGTTGATGAAAGTGTCGGCGAGGGAGATATTTTTGCATCCGGTGAGGAAACTGATGTACCGGAGGATAACACCGGTGATACAACAGATGATGGAACGGATTCCGGTGATAATGCGGACTCGGACAATACAGATACCGCAGGAGAAAGCGGACAGGACGCCGCAGGGGATGATACCCCGGAGAGCAATCCGCAGAACTAAAGAGAAAAGCATAAGAGAATAACCTCATAACTGCCAACATAGAATGATAGCAACACTTTAACTGGTGGTTATGAGGTTTTTGTATGGAGCGAAATCTGACCCGTTACCGGAAAAAGCGGTATGTCATGTTTATGGTGATCTTTTTCTGTGCGATCGGTCTGTGTGGACGTCTGGTCTACCTGATGGTTTTCCGTTCGGAGTATTACAGCACACTTGCTACGGATCTGCAGCAGAGAGAGCGGAGCATCAAGGCAGCGAGAGGCAGGATACTTGACAGAAATGGTGTGGTACTTGCATCCAATCGATCCGTGTGTACGATTTCTGTGATCCACAATCAGATCAAAGATCCGGAGGCAGTTATTGCGATGCTTGTGGAAGAACTCGGCCTTTCTGAGGAACGTGTGCGAAAACGCGTGGAAAAATACAGCTCCATTGAGCGTATTGCAAGCAATGTGGATAAGGAGACAGGAGATCGGATACTGGCTTATGGGTATTCCGGGGTAAAGGTGGACGAGGATTACAAACGAACTTATCCATACGGAACGCTGGCTTCCAAAGTGCTTGGATTTACCGGTGGTGACAATCAGGGCATTCTTGGACTTGAGGTAACCTACGACAGTTATCTGCAAGGAGAAAATGGCACGATTCTGACATACACGGACGCTCGTGGCATTGAGGTAAAGAACGCGGTGGAAGAGCGGATCGAACCGAAAAACGGAAATGATCTGGTAACGACATTGGATTACAACATCCAGATGTACTGCATGCAGGCAGCGCAAAAGGCATATATGCAAAAGAATGCTGATGGTGTGGAAATTATTGTCATGAATCCGCAGAATGGTGAAATCTATGCGATGGTAGATTATCCGGAATATGATCTGAATGAACCATTTACGCTGATTGAGGATTACAAAATGTACGCGGGGACGGCAGAGGAGAATAAGTATCAAAACCAGATGTGGCGAAATTGGTGTGTCAGCGATACCTATGAGCCGGGATCAATTTTTAAGACGGTGACAACGGCAGCATCTTTGGAGGAAAAACTAGTATCTTTGGATGAACATTTCTACTGTCCGGGCTACATCGTGGTGGAGGATCGGAGAATCCGGTGTCACAAGACGGTAGGACACGGCTCGGAGGATTTTAAGCAGGCGCTTGGAAATTCCTGTAACCCGGTCTTTATTACATTAGGACTTCGGCTGGGCGCGGAGCGTTATTATAATTATATGAAGCAGTTCGGCCTTTTTTCCAAAACCGGGATTGATCTGCCGGGTGAGGCAGCCACGATCATGCATTCGCTGGATGCAATCGGTCAGGTGGAGCTTGCAACAATGTCGTTTGGGCAGTCGTTCCAGATCACACCGATCCAGATGGCAACGACTGTCTCCTCACTGATCAACGGAGGGCACCGGGTAACACCGCATTTTGGCAAGGCGGTATCAAGCACGGATGGCAGCACGAAGGAGGTATTTTCCTACGAGGCGGGCAAGATGATCTGCAGCGAGGAAACCTCCCTTACGATACGCACGCTGCTTCAGTATGTTGTGGAGGAGGGCGGCGGAAAAAAGGCTTACATCGAGGGCTACGAGATCGGTGGCAAGACGGCGACCTCACAGACACTTCCGCGTTCGGATCACAAGTATATCGCTTCGTTTGTGGGCTTTGCCCCGGCGGGAGAGCCGAATGTACTTGTCATGGTGATCATCCGCAACCCGTCCGGAATCTACTACGGAGGCACGATCGCGGCACCGGTGGCGCGGGAAATCTTTGAAAACATCCTGCCTTACCTTGAATAAAAAAAAGAAATAACGTATACTAACACTATTGATAATGGGACAGGAGCTTAGGAGGCGTAAGAATGAAGATCGAAGAACAAAGGGTATTGGTTGTCGGAACCGGGATCAGCGGGATCGCAGCGGCAGAGCTTTTATTGAAAAAGGGCGCAGAGGTTACGATCTTTGACGGCAATAAAGAGCTTGACACAGCAAAATTATACGAAAAGAGTCCGGCATTGCGGGAGGTTCCGCTTATTCTCGGTGAGCTGACCGAGGCAGAGATGGATGGATTTGCGGTAGCGGTGTTAAGTCCTGGTGTGCCGACGGATCTTCCGATGGTAAATGAGATGCGCGACAAAGGCATTGCAATCTGGGGAGAGATTGAGCTGGCATATTATTTTGGCAAGGGTGATGTCATCGCTATCACAGGAACGAACGGTAAGACCACTACAACAGCACTTACAGGTGCGATCATGAAGAGCGCGTATTCCGATGTGAAGATCGTAGGCAACATCGGCATCCCATATACATCAGTCGCTGCCGATACCACGGACGAGACGGTAACAGTGGCAGAAATCTCAAGCTTCCAGCTTGAAACAATTCATGCATTTGCGCCAAAGGTTTCTGCAATCTTAAATATTACACCGGATCATCTGAATCGTCATCACACGATGGAATGTTACATTAAGACAAAAGAGAGCATCACGAGGAACCAGACTAGGGAGGATACGTGCGTCCTCAATTACGAGGATGAAGAACTGCGGCGCTTTGCGGACGAATGTCCGGCACAGGTGGTATTTTTCAGTAGCAAGCACGTGCTGCAAGAAGGGTTCTATCTGGAAAATGACAATATTTACTACGCACATGATGGACAAAAGACGCATGTGATTGCGGTGGATGAGTTACAGCTTTTAGGCAGGCACAACTATGAGAATGTTATGGCCGCATGCGCGATGGCGGTAAGCTACGGAGTTCCGTTGGAGAAGATCGTGACGGTCTTAAAGCAGTTTACGGCGGTGGAGCATAGAATCGAGTATGTCACGGAGAAGCGTGGTGTTAAGTTTTACAATGATTCCAAGGGAACGAACCCGGATGCTGCAATCCAGGGTATCCGTGCAATGAACCGCCCGACTTATCTGATCGGGGGCGGCTACGATAAGCAGTCCGAGTATGATGAGTGGATAGAGGCGTTTGACGGCAAAGTCAAAAAGCTTGTACTGATTGGTCAGACCGCGGAAAAAATCAAGCAGTGCGCATACAGGCACGGCTTTACGGATGTTGTTCTGTTTGACACCTTTGAGGAGGCAATCCGGTTTTGCTATGAGCAGGCACAAAGCGGCGATGCCGTGCTTTTGTCACCGGCGTGTGCAAGCTGGGGAATGTTTGCCAACTATGAGGAAAGAGGAAGAATCTTTAAAGAAATTGTTCGAAGCTTAGAGGAGTAGATATGGCAAAGCAGAAGACGCAGAGAAAGAGAGCTGCTTCGTATTTTGATTACAATATGCTGTTTATTCTGATCGTTTTGATCGGATTTGGACTGGTAATGCTTTACAGCTCCAGTTCATATACGGCAACCAACAAATTTGGTGATAGTGCGTATTATCTGAGGACGCAGATAAAAGCATTTGTACTTGGACTTGTGCCGATGATTTTCTTTATTGCGGTGGATTATCGTGTCTGGAAAAAGTTTGGAATACTGATCTATCTGATGTCTTTTCTGCTATGTTTTGCGGTATTTATTCCCGGACTTGGGGTTGAGCGAAACAATTCCACGCGCTGGATCAAGATTGGACCGATCCAGTTCCAGCCATCGGAGTTTGCCAAGCTTGCCATCATTATCTTTCTAGCGATGGTAATTGATCGGATCCCGAAGCAGATGAACAAGACAAAGAATCTGCTGAAAGTGCTTGTCATGCTGATTCCAATCTGTGGTGTAATAGCATACTCTAACCTAAGTACCGCGATCATTGTCGTGGGGATCGCAGTCTGCATGTTGTTTGTTGCGAGCCCGAAATACAAACCGTTCTTCGGAATCGCTGCTGGTGGTGTGGCGTTCGTTGTATTGTTTATTTCACTGGCAACTTACCGAGGCGGGCGAATCGAGGCATGGCTGCATCCGGAGACAGCGGGAGATAAGGGTTACCAGACAATGCAGGGACTTTATGCAATTGGGTCAGGAAAGCTTTTTGGAAAAGGCCTTGGGGCAAGCCTGCAGAAACTCGGAAACGTGCCGGAGTCCATGAATGATATGATCTTTACAATCATCTGCGAGGAGTTGGGGCTTTTTGGAGCAATCTGTGTAATTCTTCTGTACATACTTTTGCTGTGGCGCATGATGGTGATTGCGAACAATGCACGCGATTTGTTTGGCTCACTTTTGGTAACCGGTGTCATGTCGCATATTGCGATTCAGGTTATCTTAAATATTGCGGTTGTAACAAATACGATTCCAAATACAGGTGTAACTCTGCCATTTATCAGTTACGGAGGAACGTCTGTCGTGTTCCTGATGTCGGAAATGGGGCTTGTACTTGGTGTATCGAGGGGAATTCGACTGGAGACAATGGAAGAATAGCTATGATAAAGGAAGAACGTAAACGGAAAAGACGCAGAAAGAAAAAACTGATCGGCTTTTTGGTGTTTCTGCTTGTGCTGGCAGTTGCGGCACTCGTGGTCATTAAGGTTTTTACAGTGGAAAACGTGCAGATTGAGGGCAATGAACTGTATGAGGATTCTATGATCTCGAGCACAATCTTAAATGATAAGTATTCATGGAATTCGCTGTATGTCTTTTTGAAGTACCGCATTAAAAAAGTGCAGAATGTACCATTCATTGATACGATGGATGTTAGTTTAAAAAACCCACACACGCTCCATGTAACGGTATATGAAAAGGGAATTGTGGGATACCTTTATGTGGAAGAAGCCGGGCAGAATGCCTATTTTGATAAGGATGGTTTTGTGGTGGAAATGTCAAGTGATATCATTGATGGCATTCCTCGCGTGGAGGGACTGTCCTGTGACGGAGTTGTACTGTATGAACAACTTCCAATCGCAAAAAATATCACAAAGGAGCTTCTGACATTAACGCAGGCGCTAAAGCGCAAGGAACTGATTCCGGATAGTATTCTATATGGAAGGGAAGACTCACCGATCCTGGTGTATGGCAACATCTGGGTTCAGATGGGATCAACCGAACTTTTGACCCAGAAGGTGGAACGGATTGGCAAGATTCTTCCACAACTTTCAGGAGAGAGCGGTGTGCTTCATCTGGAAAATTGGACGGAGGAAAATACCAATATCATTTTTGATAAGGATGAATAGATGCTGCTGTATGCAGGATTGACGAGGAATGGCAATGAATCACTTTAAAATTCGAAAAAATGATAAATTTGTGTTGATTATTTGACAGAAAAACTATATTATAATCTATATGATTAAAAATAAGCCTTTTTATGCCCTTTTCAATGGGACTAAAAAGATGGAATAAATATTTGTGTGGAAAAAGAGGAGGAAGAGCCCGTGCTGGAAATTAGAACAACAGAGGCGGAAGCTAGTGCCAAAATT
Organism: Agathobacter sp.; assembly: GCA_022769125.1. Taxonomy (GTDB): domain Bacteria; phylum Bacillota; class Clostridia; order Lachnospirales; family Lachnospiraceae; genus Roseburia. The sequence goes on along the minus strand of JALEKN010000005.1, from coordinate 66,273 downwards.
ATTGTTATCGGAGTTGGTGGTGCTGGTAATAATGCAGTAAATCGAATGATTGATGAGAATATCGGTGGAGTAGAGTTCATTGGTATTAATACAGATAAGCAGGCATTACAGTTGTGCAAGGCTCCTACACTGATTCAGATTGGTGAGAAGCTGACAAAGGGACTTGGAGCAGGGGCGCAGCCTGAGATCGGAGCAAAGGCAGCGGAGGAGAGTGCAGAGGAGCTTTCCGCAGCTGTTAAGGGTGCAGACATGGTATTTGTTACCTGTGGTATGGGTGGCGGTACCGGTACTGGTGCAGCACCGGTTGTCGCTAAGATCGCAAAGGATCAGGGAATCCTTACCGTCGGTGTTGTGACAAAGCCATTTAAATTTGAGGCAAAGCAGCGTATGATCAATGCCATTTCCGGTATTGACCGCCTGAAAGAGAATGTAGATACTCTTATCGTTATTCCAAATGATAAGCTGTTAGAGATCGTTGATCGCAGGACAACCATGCCGGATGCCCTCAAGAAGGCAGACGAGGTATTACAGCAGGCAGTTCAGGGAATTACCGACCTGATCAATCTTCCTGCTCTTATCAACCTTGACTTCGCAGACGTTCAGACCGTTATGAAGGACAAGGGTATGGCTCATATCGGTATCGGTAGTGCCAAGGGCGATGAGAAGGCAATCGAGGCAGTTAAGCTTGCAGTTGCATCTCCGCTTCTTGAGACAACCATCAACGGAGCAACCCACGTTATCATCAATATTTCCGGAGATATCTCCCTTATGGATGCAAACGATGCGGCAAGTTACGTTCAGGATCTTGCAGGAGATGAGGCAAACATCATCTTCGGTGCGAAGTATGACGAATCCATGACCGACGAAGCAACAATCACAGTTATCGCAACAGGTCTTGAAGATGTAGGAGCAAAGCCGGCAGGTGCAACAGCAGCTTCCGTATCTAACCAGATGAAGTATTATCAGGCACAGCAGTCTGCTAATCGTCCGGCTGCAGGTGTTGGAGGAATCAATCGTCCGGCAACAGCTACGACCAATGGGTTACATACCTCTACCGTAGGTGCAAACCGCGCTGCGATGCCAACACAGGCACCAACCGCACCACTTAGCGGCATCCAGAGACCGCGCCAGCCGGAAAGCACCGTTAAGCCGATTGAGATTAATATCCCGGATTTCCTTAAGAACTCCAAGAGATAATCGTGTCGAAATAATTTGATAATTTATGAGTTTAAAAAGCCAGCTTTTGATAAAAATCAAAGCTGGCTTTTTGTATGATTGAATTAGTGATGCAAACATAAGAAGACAAGAGAAGGGAAAGGGGGATAAGATCATTTATGTCTTTTATGTGGATGTGTTTCTGATACAGAACTGTCTGATGAATGCATGCATCTTATGGATGGTCAAGGAACTTACGATGGTAACTGGGAGCACCGGAAGTTGGCGGTCAGCAATTCGGCTGGCTGCTACGAGCTTTGCCGCAGGAATCTTACAGCTTGGAATATTACTAGGAACGGAAAGTTATGCAATATATTTTGGAGTGTCACTTCTGGTGATTATTCCCGGAATGCTCGCAGTGATGTTTGGAAAAAGCAACCCATGTGCCTGGCTGCGGCGTCTGATCTTAGGGTATGTGATCGCGCTTGGACTCGGAGGAACAGTCACAGCGGTGCAGAATCTGTTTCATATTTCGCAGATTCCGGTCTGGATCGGAATCCTGTGTGCGTTTGCGCTGCGCAGGGGTGTCCTGTTTGCAAAACAGGCGATGCAGAAGAGGGAACAGCTCTGTGCAGTTGTACTTGAACACAATGGACAGAGAATCGAATGTACCGCCTTGTGGGATACGGGCAATCATCTGCATACAGCGATTGGCAACCGACCGGTACATATTGTGGATGCAAAATTATTCAAGGAACTAAGAATCTCTGCCCGGGATTTTGCGGGAATTGCTTCCTATTGCTCATTGGGAAACAGTGATGGAATCCTTCCGTTATATGAGATCGATGCTTTATATACGTTAGAAAAACATGGGAAAGCACAAGATACGAAAGCGGTTGTTGCCTGTGCGGGAAGACAGCTGCTGGAGAACAAGCCGTATCAGGTAATTTTAAATGTGGAAGGGGTAATGGTATGAAGCAATGGGCAAAAAAAATCCGGCAGTGGATACTGAAGCTGAAAAGAAGATGGCAGGATCAACCGGAGGTATTTTACATCGGAGGTTCGGAGGTACTGCCGCCGCCGCTTCTGGCGGAGGAGGAACAGAGGTGTCTGTATGCATTGTCGGAGGAACCGGAGTGTAATATGCTTGCGGGCATGAGCAGGGAGGAAGCAAGAAATCTCTTAATTGCTCATAATCTGCGGCTGGTGGTGTATCTTGCCAAGAAGTTTGAAAACACGGGAATCTGTGTGGAAGATCTGATCTCCATCGGCTCGATCGGACTGATCAAGGGAATCAACACCTTTAACCCGGATAAGAAGATCAAGCTTGCTACATACGCATCCCGCTGCATTGAGAATGAAATTCTTATGTATCTGCGCAGAACCAATAAGACAAAGCTTGAGGTGTCGATCGACGAGCCACTCAATGTGGATTGGGATGGCAATGAACTGCTGCTTTCGGATATTCTTGGAACGGACGAGGATATCATCTACCGCGATATGGAGAACGAGGCGGAGCTGAAGCTGCTTCGGAAAGCCGTAAGCAAGCTAAACGGAAGGGAGCGCCAGATCATTGAGCTGCGCTTTGGAATCAACCGCAGGAATAATAAGGAGATGACGCAGAAGGAGGTGGCGGATGTCCTTGGAATCTCGCAATCTTATATTTCGCGGCTGGAGAAGAAAATCATGGTACGGCTAAAAAAAGAGATCCTCAAATATGAATAAAGAGAACGCATGAAGTATTTCGCCTGCCCTTTTCGTTGGAGAGGGGCGGGCGATTGGTGTTTTATGCCTTTAAAAAACTATGGGGTTATGCTAAAATATGCACAGTGGTAAGTTTATGGAGGGCAGAAAAGCATGAAGTATATGAGCTTCCAAAACTCATGCAGTTTTGCGGGAGTCGCAAATCTTCTGGAACAGTATGGGGTTGATGCAGAGGCAGATCAGATCGCACTCGGTATGCATCTGCCATATATGATGGAAAAGACGAAAGACGGTTATCAGGCAGGACCGATGCTGCAGACCAGGAAATGGTTTGATCTTTATCTGAACCCACTTGGATTTGAAATGCAGGAGACACTTTTAAATAGAGAACAGGTGATTAGCTTTCTAAAAGAGAATGAACCGTGCATGATCGGCGTAAAGGTGAACCCGGCTGCGTCACGCCACGCGATCATTTATGTGGGAGCGCAGAATGGCACACTTGTGTTTTTGAATAATAGGAGAAAAGATTCTGCTGAACCGGATTCCTTCCGGTGGACAGAGGCGGAATTTTTGAACTTGATGGATCGGGAAATAATTCCTATTGCAAAAGTGGTGCCGTGTGAGAAAAAGGAAGTTTTCCTTGGAGTGCGCTACGAGGAGACACTTGACGCATTAGCAAATATGAAAGAAAGGGTAAATCACATCTGCAAACACGCTATGGATGTTCGTTTTCAGCAGGAAAGCAAGGAGACGGTATTCCGCGCAATTCTGCTCGATAATATTGCTGTGTTGAAGCTGACGCAGGAAAAAGACCTGACACACCTGTTTGAAATCATTCAAGGGCAATACTTGTCGGCGCTGGCACAGAAAAAAGAGCTGGTGCTTGAAGAATATATGGATATGAATCTGCTCAATCAGGCACTCGATCGCTGGAAGGACTGTATTTTGAACGAGCAGCATAAAGCGATAGAATTGTGAGAAAAAGGAAAGTGAAAACTCCTGCTTGACAAGTGTCCGAGTTCGGACTATACTACGGCGAGTGTCCGAGTTCGGACTCTCGCGTGAATACGCAAAGAGGCATTATGTGCCTCTTTGTTTTACGTTTAGGAAACGAATATGGATATATAGATAGCATGAGGGAAAAACTATGGAAGTCAGAGATTTTATTGACCAGATCGAACAGCAGCGCAAGGAGCAGGAGGCGGTCTATCACAGTGCAGCGGTGCGATACGGACTATCGGATTCGGCAATGTGGATCATTTATCTGGTATCGGATGGGGGTGCAAGTTATACACAGCAGGCGCTTTGCCGTGAATGCTGCTGTGCAAAGCAGACAATCAACACCGCAATCAATCAGCTCGTACAAAAGGAATGTGTATATTTAGAGGCAATACCCGGAACGCGCAATGAAAAGAGGGTTCTTCTGACGAAGAAAGGACAGGCACTTGTGGCAGGAACAACGGATCTTCTTAAAGCGGCAGAAGCCCGGGCTTATGGCAAATTGACGGAAGAAGAGAGGAGTACATATTTGGAGCTGACATCGCGGATTACCGGATATCTGAAAATGGAATTACATTAAGATCAGGGAATATATAAAGCAAATTTTTAGAAAGAGGTATTTATTTATGAATAAGATTCAACTTTCCGACCACTTTACCTACCGTCGGCTGTTGCGGTTTACATTGCCATCGATCGCGATGATGATCTTTACATCCATCTATGGCGTGGTGGACGGCTTTTTTGTATCGAATTATGTAGGAAAAACGGCATTTGCGTCGGTCAACCTGATCTATCCGTATCTTCAGATCTTAGGCGGAGTCGGAGCGATGTTCGGAGTGGGAGGCAGCGCACTTGTTGCCGTGACGCTTGGTGAGGGCGAGAAGATATTTTACAATGATGGTATCGCTTATGATCGGTGCGGGTGTCTTTTTCTCTGTGATCGGTATCATATTTTTGCACCCGATGGCATTGGTATTTGGCGCAAATGAAAACCTGATGGGGGAGTGCATGATCTATGGTGCGACCTGTCTTATATTCAACACGGCATTTTTGCCGCAATACGGATTCCAAAGCTACCTGATCGTGGCGGAGAAGCCAAGACTCGGACTGATCGTTACGGTGCTTGCCGGATGTACGAACATGGTGCTGGATTTCCTGTTTATGGCGGTATTTGAGATGGGAATTTTAGGAGCAGCGCTTGCAACGGGACTCAGCCAGACCGTTGGTGCGGTGGTTCCGCTTGTATGGTTTATAAGCAAGAGAAATACATCTCAGCTTCGCTTTACGAAGACCCGTCTGGAGATTACGCCAATGCTGAAGGCCTGTGTAAACGGGGCATCGGAGATGATGACGAGCGTTTCAGCGTCAATCACCGGAATTCTCTATAACAGGCAGCTTATGCACTATGCAGGTGAGGACGGTGTTGCAGCATATGGAGTGGTCATGTACGCGGCGTTTATCTTCATAGGTGTATATATTGGTTATTCAACTGGAAGCTCCCCGATCATGGGGTATCATTACGGGGCATAGAATCATGCGGAGATGAAAAACGTGCGGAAGCGCAGCATGATCCTCTTAAGCTGTGCTGCAATCGTGCTGACAACGATCGCAATTCGTTTTGCAAAACCGATCGCATCGATCTTTGTCGGATATGATGCCGAGCTTCTTGTTGTGACGACGCGGGCATTTCAGATCTGCTCAATCTCATTCCTTGTCATGTGGTTCAGCATGTATGCATCTTCGTTGTTTACTGCATTAAACAACGGAGTGGTATCCGCGGCGATTTCTTTTATCCGTGCGCTTGTGCTTCCGATTGTATGCATCATCGTGCTTCCGATATTCTTTGAATTGGATGGTGTGTGGTACACAATGGTAGTCAGTGAGGCAATCGGTGTTGTTATTTCACTCATATTTATGCTTGTGTACAAAAAGCGGTACAACTATTAAAAAATTGTCGATTGGCTGCTATTTTCCAAGTGTGCAACTTGCGCAATATTTTGGACAATGCTAAAATATATACATCTTATTATATTGTTCAATGAGGGGGAAACAAGTTTGAAACAAATAAGTAGAAGACAACCAAGAAATAAAGGGCATAGCAAATAAACCGCCTAAACAGCCGGTTATAAAAATTGAATATATACGCAACACCTAATCAGGTAACAGAAACAACATCATCTTTAATAATGTAGCCTCGTTGTTTAAGCAGATTAAGTGCCTGTGAAGTAGTTAAAACTTTTTCTTTATTCACAGAACGAGCTTCAAGAAAACCATCAGAAGTATATGGCTTCAGATCTGTAAGTATGTGCCAGATAGCGGTCAGGATCATACGACAGATGGCAATAATAGCTTTCTTATGACCACGGCGTGCTTTGATACGTCGATAACGGGTTGTAATTTCAGGATGTTTCTTAGATTTGATTAAAGCATTTGCAACTTGCACAAAAACTGGTTTAAAATAGGAACCAGCACGGGAAATCCTAGTGGATTTGATTTTATGATTGCTCTGATCATTACGAGGACAACATCCAGCCCATGATACGAGGTTTTTAGCTGTGGGGAAGACAGACATATCACCTCCGATTTCAGAAAGCACCTGAATAGCAGTCATTGGGGTCTTATCGAATCCAGGTACGGTTCGTATAAGGTTGAGAACGCTTTCATACTTATCACTGAGACGAAAGATTTCCCGTTCTATTTCTGATTTGTGCATTTCTAATTCATCGATGTGATTTAAACATTGTCTAAGCTTTACAGCCTGTTCTTTGGATATGGCACCATCAACAGCAGCCTGTATTTCTTCAATAGGAGCTTTACATCTGCTATCCACAAAAGGTGATACATCAAATGTTTCCCCAGGGTGTTGTAAAATCTGTTCTGTAATAGAACGGGAAGATTTACCAAATATATCTGAAAAGACATCGTCTAGTTTTAAGTTAGAAACAGTAAGACAGTTATGAGCACGATTCTTCTCACCAGTAATCATACAAGTGAGTTTGAAACGGTATCTTACTAAATCTCTTAATTCGCGGATATCTGCAGGAGGGATAAAGGAAGGTTTAACCATTCCACACATGTATAAATCACAGATTCACTTGGCATCTTTGCGATCGGTCTTGTTGCCTTTTTGAGGCTTGGTATATTTGGGATGGGAAAGAGTAACCCAGATGTTATTCTTCTCCAGAACATTAAAAACAGGGATCCAGTACTTGCCGGTAGATTCCATGCAAACATCCGTACAGTTATATTTAGAAAGCCAGTCACACAGCTCCTGTAGACCTTTTGAAAAGGAAGAGAAGCGAGCTTCTTTATACTCCGTACGCTTAAAGGAATCTGTTATGCCGATACAGGCATAGATCCATGTTTTGTGGATATCAAGTCCACAACAGTTATTTTTGAGAATTTTAAATGACAATAAAAATACCTCCAGAAGATTTATAGTTATAAAACTGACAGTGACTGGTCATCCGGCAAAATCGAGTCGACTTTGGAAGAGATAAGTTTACGGGCTACGTTATGCGCCATTCATTGATGCCTTAACGGATGACCGACAACATATAAAAATGCGAGGTCATCGTTATACAGCCCCGCCACTCACCTCCACGTGTTCTGTAGTGTGTCAGTCTTATAGATGAATAATATCAGAAGGAAGATAGATTAGAAAAGCGAAAGTTTGACAAGACGTTTCATGGCGCATTGGAGCCTTTCGCAGAAAGGCGGATTATAAAAATGGAACAAAAGAAGAAAAGAAAGATATCAATGTTATGGACATTGCTGTCAGTTGGTATGATTCCGACAATTATTACAGCACTTGCGATAGCATTTGTCGGTGTTTCATCTTTGAGAAGTTCTTTACAGGATGCAGTATATAGTGAGCTAAAGGTTTCAGCGGATGCTTTGAATCAATATTATGAATGGGATATACGAAATAACGAAGATCATATGCCGACCTATGAACATGATTATGTGGATAGTTTTCTCGATAAGGGAATTCAGCTTACCGTCTTTATCGGGGATGTGCGGTACATGTCTTCAATCCCGGATTCCAGCAACCCTACGGGAAGAAGTGAAGGAACGACAGCAAATCCGGATATATGGGCGAAGGTTTCCGCAGGCAACATATATACTGCGGATAATGTTGTTATTAATGGCAACACATATTACGTTGTATATGATCCGTTGATGGACGAATCCGGCAATGTGCTTGGAATGGCGTTTGCGGGAAAGGAAACCGCAGTCGTTGAGCAGGAAATATCAGATTCCCTGCGCAGCATTGTTATCGGTACCGCTGTTTTGCTGATTTTGTGTGCTGTAGTAATTGTTATTGTAGCACGTAAGATCAAAGAGCCTCTTTTCATTATCGATAAGAACCTTAAGCTCCTTGCAGATGGTGAATTAAGGCATGGAAGACTGCAAAATCATCAATCAGGGAGATTGACTCTATCATTCAGTCAAGGCTTAAGCTTTCCACAGCGTTGCAGAATATTGCAGAGACAGTCCAGAAAGCATCGGGAGAACTTCTGGAGAGTGGAACCTCGCTTCAGTCTATTGCAAACCGGACATCCATGAATGCAGAAGATATTTCACATGTAGTGGAGGAAATGTCAAAAGGTGCTGTCTCTATGGCATCTGATATTGAAAATGCGACTGAGAAGGTTACAGATATGGGGGAAAAGATTGAGGGAATCGTTGGTGGAATCGGTGATCTTGATAATGTCGCAAGCAATATGGATACAGCAGGAAGGAAAGCGATGGATATCGTTGCAGCACTTGATGAATCCAATGCGAGAACAACGGAGGCAATCGATGTGGTTGCCCAGAATGTAGATGCAACCGACCAATCAGTTGCTAAGATCGCAACAGCAGTTAATCTGATTACGGAGATCGCAAGCCAGACGAATCTTTTGGCACTGAACGCTTCCATCGAGGCTGCAAGAGCCGGAGACGCAGGAAGAGGATTTGCAGTTGTAGCAAATGAGATTTCTTCGCTTGCTGATCAGTCCAATAATTCGGCAAAACAGATTGAAGATATTCTTGCCACACTTGTTGCGGATTCCAAGCGCTCCATCGAAAAGATGGATGAAGTAAAGAAACATTTGCAGGAACAGCAGGAGAACTTAAAGAGTACGCAGACTGAATTTGCAAATGTGAGTGAGGGTATTCAGAATACAAGAAATCAGAGCAATATGGTAGATGGACAGGCGAAGGATTGTGATGCTTCCAGAACCAGCGTAATTGATATTATTTCAAGCTTAAGTGCTATTTCACAGCAAAATGCGGCAAGCACACAGGAGACGACTGCTTCTATTGAGGAACTGACAGCAACGATCAATATTGTTGCCCAGCAGGCAACCGAGGTGCAGGGGCAGGCTCAAATGCTTGAAGAGGCGATGAAGTTCTTTAAATATTGATAACTACTAAAAAGAGGGCCTTTGGGTCCTCTTTTTTACTTTAGATATCCGCGCATGCTTTTTAGCGCGTTTTTCTCCAATCGAGAGACCTGTGCCTGTGAAATATGGATTTCTTCTGCTACTTCGATCTGCGTCTTCCCCTCGAAAAAGCGGAGTTTGATGATTTGCTCATCACGTTCATTCAGCCGCTTTAGCGCTTCGGACAATGCGATATCCTCCACCCACTTTTCCTCCTTACTCTTTTTGTCGGAAATCTGATCCATGACATAGAGGGTGTCTCCACCATCTGTATAGACAGGGTCAAACAGTGACAACGGTGTCTGGATGGCATCAAGGGCATACACGATATCTTCCTTGGAAAGACCGCTTTCGCGTGAAATATCATCGAGTGTCGGTTCACTGAGCATCGTGCGGGAGAGCAGTTCACGGGTATGGATTGCCTTGTAGGCGGTGTCACGGAGTGAGCGTGGAATGCGGTAGGAACTGTTGTCGCGGAGATAACGGCGAACCTCCCCGATGATCATAGGAACGGCGTATGTTGAGAATTTGACACCGAGGTTCGGATCAAAATTGTCAATTGACTTGATCAGACCAATCACGCCAATCTGAAAAAGATCATCTACATTTTCATTGTGACCGGAGAAGCGCTTGATGACAGAAAGGACAAGACGCAGATTCCCTTTGATGTATGTTTCTCTTGCAGCTTCATCCCCTGCTTTTATCTGCTTGAATAATTCCTCTTTTTCTGATTCCTTTAAGATTGGCAATTTTGCAGTATTGACACCGCAGATCTCGACTTTATAGGTTGACATGGCATCCTCCAAATATGTGATAATGAAAGGATTTCCAGTTCTGTTCGTTTTATTCAGACAGAATGAGGACGCAATTATGAATATTGTTTCCTCGGTTTAGAGCAGCAATCTTGATTTTTATTAGTATCTTTGATATACTAGCAAAATCGTGAAAGTGTCTGCTTTTGCGAATATATTTACGTCAGTTCGAGACCTTCCTGACGAAAAACAAAACTAAAGGAGAAAAATGAATATGAGAAACAAAAAGGTACTTTTTATTACCCAGGCGGCGGTCATTGCGGCAATCTATGTGGTGCTTACCGTTTTTATCGCAGCCTTTGACCTTGCAAGCGGAACCATTCAGGTTCGTATTTCGGAGGCACTGTGCATCCTGCCATACTTTACCCCGGCGGCTGTTCCGGGACTATGGATCGGCTGCCTGCTTGCGAATCTGGTTACGGGAGCTACCATATGGGACATTGTGTTCGGAAGCCTTGCAACGTTACTTGGAGCTGTGTTTACCTATCTGCTCCGCAGACACAAGTTCTTGTGTACGCTTCCACCGGTAATCGCGAATGCGGCGATCATCCCACCGGTGCTTATCTTTGCTTACCATATTCCGGATGTTATCTGGAAGGGCGTAAACATTACCTGGGTATTTAATATTGTAACCGTAGGACTCGGAGAGGTTATCTCTGTATGCATCCTCGGTTCTTTGTTGCTTGCGGTGTTAAGCAAGTATCGCAATGTAATTTTTAAAGAGTGGGCATAAGCGGTTTCTAAAGGCAGTGCAGATGCTGCCGGACAGAAGAGCAGCTCACAAAGTGATTAGGAGGAAACTATGAAAAAACTCATCGATTTGATATCGGAAGAAGTTACAAAGGCTTTCAAGGAAGAAGGCTATGACGAGAAATACGGAAGAGTTACATTATCAAACCGTCCGGATCTGTGTGAATACCAGTGCAATGGTGCAATGTCTGCGGCAAAGGAATACAAATGTGCTCCGTTTATGATTTCAGACAAGATCGCAGCGCGTCTGTCCGATAATGCGATGTTTTCTATGGTGGAATCCGTAAAGCCGGGATTCCTGAATCTGAAATTAAGTCCGGAATATCTTGCGGGCTACTTAAATGACATGCAAAAGGAAGAAGGTCGTTTTGGATGTGATAAAGTGGCCAATCCAAAGACAATTATCATTGACTACGGTGGACCGAATGTTGCAAAGCCGCTTCATGTTGGACATCTCCGCTCAGCAGTTATTGGAGAGAGTGTGAAGCGCCTCGGAAAATATATGGGGCACAATGTCATCGGTGATGTCCATATCGGAGACTGGGGGCTTCAGATGGGACTGATCATCACGGAGCTTAAGGAGAGAAAGCCGGAACTTGTATATTTTGATCCTGACTATGAAGGGGAATACCCGGCAGAGGCTCCGTTTACAATCTCAGAGCTGGAGGAAATCTACCCGACTGCGAGTGGTAAGTCCAAGGAAGATGCAGCTTTTAAGGAAGCTGCCATGCAGGCAACGTATGAATTGCAACACGGAAGAAGAGGCTACAAGGCCCTTCTTGATCATATTTTAAATGTTTCCGTTACGGACCTTAAGCGAAATTATGAGAACCTGAATGTATCCTTTGAATTGTGGAAAGGCGAGTCTGATGCGCAGCCTTATATCCCGGCAATGGTACAGAAGATGAAGGATGACGGATTTGCGTATATTAGTGATGGCGCATTGGTTGTCGATGTAAAGGAAGATACCGACACCAAGGAGATCCCGCCGTGCATGATCTTAAAATCCGATGGGGCATCACTCTATAACACGACAGACCTTGCAACGATGGTATGGCGCGTGCAGGACTACAACCCGGATATGATGATCTATCTGACCGATAAGCGTCAGGAGCTTTACTTTACACAGGTATTCCGCTGCGCGAAAAAGACCGGGATTGTGCGTGAAGATGTAGAGTTAAAGCACATCGGATTCGGAACCATGAACGGAAAGGACGGCAAGCCGTTTAAGACACGTCAGGGCGGCGTTATGCGTCTGGAGTACCTCTTGGATGAGATCAACGAGGAGATGCTGCGCAAGATCAAGGAGAACCAGAAAGAAAAAGACGATCTGCGCATGGATGAAAAAGAAGCAGAGGCAACTGCGAAGATCATTGCATTGTCAGCTGTAAAGTACGGAGACCTTTCCAATCAGGCAAGCAAGGATTATATTTTTGATATTGATCGGTTTACTTCTTTTGAGGGAAATACCGGCCCATATATTCTTTACACGATCGTCCGTATCAAATCTATCCTCGCAAAATATGAGGCAAGAGGGAACTCACTTCCAACGCCAGGAACTGCGATCCTGGCAAGTGGTTCCGAGAGCGAGAAGAACCTGATGCTTTCGCTTTCCAAATTCAATGCAGCGATTGAGAACGCATTTGAAGAGACTGCACCGCATAAGGTATGTGCATACATTTATGAGCTTTCCAATGCGCTTAATGCATTTTATCACGGAACAAAGATACTTGCGGAGGAAGATCCGAAGAAACAGCAGTCATACATTGCACTTCTGATGCTGACGAAGGGGATTCTTGAGACCTGTATTGATCTTTTGGGATTTTCGGCACCGGATCGTATGTAATCAAAAGTTATCATAATTTTATAGACAAGTCATATATATAAGTCATAGGCAGATACAATGCCTATGACTTTTTTGTTGTAAGGAGATGTGATATGGAACTTTCCAATATATTACCCAAATCCTTATACCCACTGTTGCCGGAAAATTTTGAGGACGGACTTGAAGAAATCCGTATCCGAGTAGGCCAGGAGGCAGAACTGTTGTATGGGGATATGACTGCAATGAACATTAAACAGATCAGCGAGGATGAGTTGACGGAAATGTTAAATTATCTGTCGGATTATTCCCCCTATGCATTGGAGGAAGAGCTGCGGCAGGGCTTCTTTACCATAAAGGGCGGACACCGTGTAGGGGTGGCGGGACGCACAAACCGTAAACGCGAAGGCGGGGAGGAAACGGTCAGGCGTATTGTGGATATTGGTGCCCTCAATATACGTGTTGCGCATGAAGTTAAGGGATGTGCAGCACAGGTATATCCATACATAAGGGATGCGACAATAAAAAATGTGTTCATTCTCGCGGAACCCGGAATGGGAAAGACAACTTTGCTGCGGGATCTGGTCCGGCTTCTTTCAAGTGGGGATGATTTGCATACGGGAGTAAAGGTAGCCGTTGTGGACGAGCGGTCTGAGATTGCAGCCTGCTATTGCGGCGTGCCACAAAACGATCTGGGACCTAGGGTGGATGTCCTTGACAATTGTCCTAAGATTAAGGGGATGCAGATGCTCCTTCGGACGATGTCACCACAGGTGATTGCAGTGGATGAACTCGGGCGCAAAGAAGAATTTGAGGCGGTACAGGAAATCTTGTACAGCGGCTGTCATCTGCTTGCAACTGTTCATGCTGGAAATGTAGACGAGCTGTATGAAAAACCGTTTATGGCAGAACTGATGGAAACCGGACAGATTGAACGGCTGGTAAAGATTGAGCGGAATGAAACCGGACAGCGCAGCTATCGGGTGTTTGATAAAAAGCTGCACGCACTATGTTAAAACTTTTGGGCGCTGCTGTAGTCATGTTGTCATGTGCGGGAATGTTAAGCGAATGGAGGAAGAATTACAAAAGCCGTATATGCGAATTGAAGCAGCTGTGCAGACTGTACCGGAGTGCTAAGAATGCAATGGAGGAAGAGCGGATCCACATGCCGGACTTTGTCCGCCGTTACAGAGAAAGGGAATGTCAGAAAGAGACTGCGGAGGGAGAGATGCTTAAATGTCTGGAAGTTTTTTTGAATGAGAGATGTTACAGCACCGGAGAGGAAGCCTGGAAACAGGCATATTTAAGAACGGAGAGATGGTGGCATCTGACATGGGAAGAAAGAGAATTGTTAAAACAATCCGGAGATGCCTTTTTTGGGAGAAATCTTGCGGAAAATATGCAGAGACTTTTACTGTATGAGCAGCGAATGCAGGACTTCTTAAAAAATGTGGAACAGGAATATAGGGAGAAGAACAGGGTATGGACTCCGGTAGGGATGCTTCTTGGAGTAATGCTTGTTGTTATTTTGCTGTAAAACAGCAGGCGGCGGGGAGTGTAAGAGAACGTAATAAAGGGGAATGTAATGAGTGTGACGATCATTTTTAAAATCGCAGCCGTTGGAATCATTGTTACGGTGCTATGTCAGGTATTAAAGCATAGCGGAAGGGAGGAACAGGCGTTTTTGCTGAGTCTTGCGGGACTACTCATTGTTTTGTTCTGGATCGTTCCATATATCAGTGAACTGTTTCAGACGATGGAGGCATTATTTTCCATATAGCAGGGGGATGTATGTTAAAGGTTGGATTGATTGGAATATTAGTGACATTTCTCTCTATGATCTGCAAAAAAGAGAAAGGAGAATACGCGGTACTTATGGGAATTGGTGCGGTTGTTCTTATCTTCTCCTTTGTACTTGTGCAAGTGCAGCAGGCCATGGATTTTTTGCAGACGCTTATTAACCTGCTTCCGTTGGATGGAGGTGCACTTACCATTTTATTTAAAATGCTTGGCATTACATATATTGGGGAATTTGCTTCATCAATCTGTAAGGATGCGGGTTATACATCGCTGGCAGGACAGATTGAATTGTTTGCCAAAATATCGATTCTTGTCTTAAGCATTCCCTGCATTGGAAATATATTGGAACTTTTGGATTCATTTCTTGTTTCGTAGAACATAACGGAAAGGGGTGGGCAGCATCGAGGCAGGTGAATCTTATTATATTGAAAAACTGCTTGAATTGTTAAAGCTGGATACCGTGGATTCATACCTGGGCGAGCATCTGGACGGAAATCTCTCGTTCTATGAGCTTGTCGCACAGAATGTGGAGAATGAAGGAAAATTACAGGGTGTGCAAAATATTGGAAAGCAGATCTGGAATCTGTTTTTTTCGGAATTGGCGGGTGGAAAAGCCTTGCTGTTACAGATGCTTTTGCTGTCATGCCTGTTCGCGTTTTTTCAGCGGCTGCTGGTAAAAACGGATACGTATGTGTCGCAGATGAGTTTTTTCATTGCCTATGGAGCTGTAATTTTACTGATGATGCAGTCTTTTCTTCTGGTTTCAACTGTTGTGGAATCCGGGATGTCAGATGTGACGGGATTTCTGCAGGTTCTGGTCCCGGCGTATGCCACGACACTGATGCTATCCGGCAATACAGCGTCAGCAGGGATGTTTTACGAGCTTATGTTTGCTTTGATCTACCTGCTGGAATGGGCACTAAAATACATGGTGGTTCCGGGAATCCATATGTATGTACTGTTGGAGCTGATGGATCATTTTTTTACAGAGCACAAATTTTCTAAGCTGGCTGATCTGATCGCATCGATCGTGCACTTATTCCGAAAGGTGGCAATCGGCGGTGTGATCGGAATAAGTGCTGTACAATCATTGCTTGCACCGGCAAGGGATCGGATTTCACAGAGCGCTGTACTGAAATCTCTGTCTGTACTTCCCGGAGTGGGAAACGGATTTCATCTTGCTGAGGAAGTTCTGCTAGGCTGTGGAATGCTTGTAAAAAACAGTGTCGGGGTAGCAGGGCTTGTAATTCTTCTTTTGCTTTGCATGACTCCGGTCATAAAGGTTCTGTGTTTTACTTTTCTGTATAAAATCATTGCAGCAATCCTACAGCCAGTTTGTGATCCACGTATTTTGGGGGCTGTCAATGGAGTGGCAAAGGGCAGTTCCATGTTCTTCAATGTGATGGCAGACAGCATGATGTTATTTCTGATTGCAATTGCAATGGTGACAGCGTCCACGAGCTTTATCTATTAGGCAACCTTCGCCAAACACCTTTGCATACGGGGATGCAGAGGTGTGTTTCGCGGAGGTTGGGGAAGAATGAGGAAGAAGGAGCATGAGGAGGGAAGGGTGTGATGGAAGTAATTGCAGGATTTGTGAAAAGCTATTTTGTTTTTCTGTTGATATTACAGATTATTGCGTATCTGACACCGAAGGAGAACTACAAAAAGTATGTGCAGTTTTTTACGGGGGCACTCATGGCAGTGTTATTGTTGAAGCCGGTACTTACGTGGATGGATAAGGATATGACATTGCCGGAAACTGTTTCATTTGAGGAACTTTCGGAGCAGTTGGATAATATTGCCTATGAGGGAGAGGGGGAGGATATGTTTGAAATCTTTTTCGTGGAAGAGTCTACAGAGTAAACTAAGCAATATGAATCGCACAGATTGGCTGATTGTGCTCCTGTTTGGAATTTTGCTGTTAGTTATCGCAATACCTTCGAATGGGGGAGAACAGGAAAAAAGCAGCTATCCGGCTCAGGAAAAAACGGAACAGACAGTAGAACGCGTGGCGGAAAATGAAAAGGCAGAGGAAAACGATGCATATAAAGAAATGCTGGAGAAAGAATTGGAAGAACTGCTTTCTGACATGGATGGTGTCGGTAAGGTGCGTGTTATGCTTACAATGAAGGACACCGGCGCACATGTGCTCGATAAGAACATAAAGAGAAATGGTGAGGACAGTGAGACAAGTACGGTTGTCTACAAGAATGACAAGGAGGAAAGTCCTTATGTGACAAACCGGTATCTGCCGGATGTCGAAGGAGTACTGATTGTGGCACAGGGCGGCGGTAATGCAGTGACGGTTTCTGATATTTCTGATGCGGTTATGGCATTATTTAATATTGAGGCTCATAAAATAAAAATAGTAAAGATGTCTGATTAGGAGGACGCAAATTGAAGAAGATTTTTCACAAAAACCAACTGATTATCACTACACTTGCATTCATGATCGCGATCGCAGGATACATAAGCTATGACCGTGTAAACAATAATAAGGAAAAGGCTGCCGAGACGAATGCCGATGCGCTGGAAACCGATTATGTGATCGACAACAGTACCTATGATATTTTTGAGGAGCCGGGCAGCACCGAAACGATGGGGGAGGAGATTACACTTGACGAGGGCTTGGAGAGCGCGGATGTGGCAGTGACGGATGGGGAGGATGCAGCTTCCGATGCCGAGGAAACTTTAAATCCGGGAGAGACGGTTCTTACGAGCGTGAATGTGACCGGAGCAAGCTATGCAGCAGAGGTAAAGCTGAATCGTGAGCAGATCCGTTCAAAGAATAAAGAGGCTCTCCTGGAGATTATTGATAATGAATCTTTGAGTGAAGAACAGAAACAGGATGCGGTAAATGAGATGGTTACACTTGCGGATATCTCTGAGAAAGAGGCAAATGCGGAGATGATGCTTGAGGCAAAAGGATTTTTAAATGTGGTGGTCAGCATCAGTGATGATACCTGTGATGTCGTGGTTGATATGGGTGATGTGACAGATGCCAAGCGTGCACAGGTGGAAGATATTGTAAAACGAAAGACCGGAATTGCTGCGGAAAATATTATCATTACTCCGATCAGCACGGATGAGCCTGCTTTAGAACAATAGTTTTTTGATTATTCGTTGAAAATCTGGGAAATCTAGGATATACTACTAAAAGCGGCAAAAGCCGGATATGCGTAGTTGGAGGATATATTTGTGAGTAACTTAAAAGATGAGATTCAAAAACGCCGTACATTTGCGATTATTTCCCATCCGGATGCCGGTAAGACGACACTTACCGAGAAGTTTTTATTATACGGTGGTGCAATCAACCTTGCCGGTTCCGTAAAGGGTAAGGCAACCGCCCGTCATGCGGTTTCTGACTGGATGGAAATCGAAAAGCAGAGAGGTATTTCCGTAACCTCATCTGTTTTGCAGTTTAATTACGGCGGATATTGTATAAACATTCTGGATACTCCGGGACATCAGGACTTCTCGGAGGACACATACCGTACACTTATGGCGGCGGATTCAGCGGTCATGGTAATTGATGCAAGTAAGGGTGTCGAGGCGCAGACGAGAAAGCTGTTTAAGGTCTGCGTGATGCGGCACATCCCAATCTTTACGTTTATTAATAAGATGGATCGTGATGCGAATGACACCTTTGAACTTTTGGATGATATTGAAAAAGAGCTTGGCATTGCAACCTGCCCGATCAACTGGCCAATCGGGTCAGGAAAGGAATTTAAGGGAGTATATGACCGCAATACCAGGACAGTCATGACATTTGCAGATACCTTAAAGGGAACAAAGGAAGGCTCCGAAAAGCTGATCGGAATCGATGATCCGGCACTTGAAGCTGAGATCGGAGCTGATTTTAAGGATCAGTTGTTGGAGGAGATCGAACTTTTGGATGGCGCAAGTGCGGCATTTGATATTGACCAGGTGACAAAGGGAGAGCTTTCCCCGGTATTTTTCGGATCGGCTCTTACGAATTTTGGCGTAGAGACATTCCTGCAGCACTTTTTACAGATGACTTACGCACCGCTTGCAAGACAGTCCAATCAGGGAATGATTGATCCGTTCCGTGAGGACTTTTCTGCATTTGTATTTAAGATTCAGGCAAACATGAACAAGAACCACAGAGACCGTATCGCATTTATGCGTATCTGCTCCGGCAAGTTTACTGCAGGGATGGAGGTCTACCATGTGCAGGGGCAGAAGAATATCAAGCTCTCCCAGCCGCAGCAGATGATGGCTGACGAGCGCAAGATGGTTGAGGAGGCATATGCCGGAGATATCATTGGTATTTTTGATCCGGGCATCTTTTCAATTGGTGATACGCTTACCACTGCCAAGGAGAAATTTGCGTTTGAGGGTATTCCGACTTTCGCCCCGGAGCATTTCGCACGTGTTCGTCTTGTGGATTCCATGAAGCGTAAGCAGTTCGTAAAGGGCGTGACGCAGATTGCACAGGAGGGTGCAATCCAGATTTTCCAGGAATACAAAGGCGGCATGGAGGAGATCATAGTAGGTGTAGTAGGTGTCCTGCAGTTCGATGTCCTGCGGTTCCGGCTGGAGAATGAATACAATGTGGAAATCCGTCTGGAGAATCTTCCGTATGAGCATATCCGCTGGATCGCCAACAAGGAAGAGACGGATGTGGATGCGATCGTAGGAACCTCCGATATGAAGAAGGTCATGGATATGAAGGGCAATCCGCTGCTTCTGTTTGTCAATGCATGGAGCGTCGGAATGGTGCTTGACCGCAACAAAGGACTGGTTCTTGAGGAGTTCAGCCGCAATTAGTGTGTGAGTATATAAGAAAGGATGGAAGAAAAATGAGTGTTGTAGAATTAACGAAGGATACTTTTGAGCAGGAAGTGCTTGGCGCAGATGTGCCGGTTGTGATCGATTTCTGGGCGAGCTGGTGCGGACCATGCATGATGCAGGGACCGATCGTGGACGAGATCGCAGAGGAGATGGCTGGAAAGGTTAAAGTGTGCAAGGTCAATGTGGACGAGCAGCCTTCACTTGCGCTGGATTACCGTGTAGTCAGCATCCCGACACTTGTATTTATGAATAAGGGTGTATTTCAGGATCGCATGGTCGGACTGCAGGACAAGCAGACGATCGTGGATTATTTGAATACGCTTATTGACGGTTAGGAAAAGAACCGATATAATGAGGGCAGTTGCAAAAGCGACTGCTCTTTTTTCTTACACAGCATATTCGCTGTTTTTCCCTTTTTTAGAGTTTTGTGGTTGACAAAGAAGTAAAAGTATACTACTATGAAACAAGAGACGAACATAAGTTCGAACAAAAGGAGATTAACTATGGCAAAAGAAGATAAATTAAAAGCATTGGATGCGGCGATTGCACAGATTGAGAAGCAGTATGGTAAGGGATCTGTCATGAAGCTTGGCGATAATGCTGCACATATGAATGTTGAGACGGTGCCGACCGGATCTTTAAGTCTTGATATTGCACTTGGAATCGGCGGACTGCCGAAGGGGCGTATTATCGAGATCTACGGACCGGAATCCAGTGGTAAGACAACCGTTGCCCTGCACTGTGTTGCAGAGGTTCAGAAGATGGGCGGAATTGCCGGATTTATTGATGCGGAGCACGCACTTGATCCGGTATACGCGAAGAATATCGGAGTAGATATTGATAACCTTTACATATCACAGCCGGATTGTGGAGAGCAGGCACTTGAAATTACCGAGACGATGGTGCGCTCCGGTGCGGTGGATATTGTTGTTGTCGATTCTGTTGCAGCCCTTGTCCCGAAGGCAGAGATTGATGGTGATATGGGAGATTCCCATGTGGGCTTACAGGCAAGACTTATGAGCCAGGCACTTCGTAAGCTGACCGGTGTGATCAGCAAGTCCAACTGTATTGTTATCTTTATCAACCAGCTCCGTGAGAAGGTTGGCGTGATGTTTGGCAACCCGGAGACGACGACCGGTGGACGTGCGCTTAAGTTCTATGCATCTGTCCGTCTGGATGTCAGACGAGTAGAATCCTTGAAGCAGGCAGGAGAGGTCGTTGTTAACCATTTCCGCGTAAAGATCGTAAAGAACAAGGTTGCACCGCCGTTTAAGGAAGCTGAATTTGATATTATGTTTGGTCAGGGAATCTCCAAGGAAGGAGATATTCTGGATCTTGCATCAGATTTGAACATTATCAATAAGTCCGGTGCATGGTATGCTTACGAGGGTGATAAGATCGGTCAGGGACGTGAGAATGCCAAGACTTATCTGCGTGATAACCCGGCTTTTGCGGCAATGATCGAGGAGAAGGTGCGCGAGCATTTCTTCGCAGAGCAGGAAGAGGAAGTACCGGAAGAGAACACCGAGAAAGAATAAAATGAGAAATTTGAATTTAAAGAATTGATATATGTGCAATGCGAGTGCGGAGTGTAATGCTCCGCATTCTTAAATTTATAATACAGAAAATGTGTTTGCAGTGAATAAAAATTGCACTATCGATACGAGAAATAAAAAACAAACATTGACACCAAATATGACACCACATATAATATAAGCAAGAGGTATTCAGAATGTCAAAATGGGACAAATTATTATCGAGAATATGTGCTTTATCAAAAGACCTCCGGTTTGAAGAATTGCGTAAGGTATTGGAAAGTTACGGATATGTGATGAATGCCCCAAAGGGCGGGAGCAGTCACTATACATTTAGGAAAAACGGATGCCAGCCGATAACGATACCAAAGCATGAACCAATCAAAAAAGTATATGTTGAAATGGTAAAGCAGATTGTGGAAAGTGAGGCGCTGAATAATGAAAACGTTGAATGATTATTTGGCAATGAATTATCGCATGGAAATTGTAGAGGATAAAGACGAGAGTGGTTTTGTGGTTTCTTTTCCGGAACTTCCGGGTTGTATTACTTGTGGAGAAACAATAGAATCCGCAGTTGCCAACGCTTTGGATGCTAAGAGGGCCTGGCTTGAAGCTGCGATGGAAGATGGGGTGGAAATTCATGAGCCGGATAGCTTAGAGGATTATTCAGGGCAGTTTAAGCTTAGGCTTCCGCGTAGCCTGCACCGCTCCCTTGCAGAACATTCCAAGAGAGAAGGAATCAGCATGAATCAATATTGTGTGTATCTTCTTGCCAGAAATGATGCCGTCTATTCAAAATAGTTTAATTTAAAGCTGGGAAGGAAACAACAGGATATGGACAGTGTAGAGGTGATCGGCTGTGAGCCGGTTGGAAAGGGAAAGCTTCGGGTGAAGTTTTCCGATGGAATCACTTGTCTGCTTTATAGAGGAGAGGCACGCACCTATCGGATACAGGAGCATGCCTCTTTGTCTTACAGACAGTATGAAGATTTGATGAAGAATACGCTTGGAAAGCGTGCAAAGAAGCGTACTATGCATCTGCTTGAGCAGATGGACCGCACGGAGCGTCAACTTCGTGATAAGCTGGCCGCTGGAGAATATCCGCAGGGTTGTATTGATGATGCCATCCAATATGTGAAGGACTTTCACTATCTCAACGACGAGCGCTATGCTGCTACTTATGTGCAGTATCACAAGGATAGGATGAGCAGGGGACAGCTTAAGCAGAAGCTTCTTGCAAAGGGGGTGGAGCGTGACGTTGCAGAGCGGGCAGTAGAAAACGGCTGTGATGGGGATGAGACAGGGCAGATCATGGCGCTTCTTGCTAAGCGGCATTATGACCCCGAGAACTGCGAGCAGAAGGAGTTTGCAAGGATTTATCAGTATGTTCTAAGACGTGGATTCCGCAGCAACGATATTTTAAAGTGCATGAAAAAGTGATTCAATTCTGTACACGGAGCAGATGATGCATAGAACTGTAATACTGCCGCAAATGGAGTGAATAGTAATCAGAATGTATAGAATTGTTTCAAAAATGACACAACTTCTTGACATATTTCTATAAAAACGATACAATTTATATGTTGTAGTTTATGACACAAAAAAGGGTTTTCTTTTTGTTATATGTACAATGAAAATTTAATAAAGGAGGTGCTCCTGTAGTGTTACCTTATGTAATCACTGCTGTAGTTTCTATCCTTATAGCTGCAATTGTTGTGTGGTTGATTGCAGGCGTTTATCATCAGAATGTTGCCAATTCCAAGATTGGAAGTGCTGAGGAAAAAGCCAGAGAGATCATCGACGAAGCAGTAAAAACAGCCGAAACCAAGAAGCGTGAGGCCTTGCTCGAAGCAAAGGAAGAGAACATCAAGGCCAAGAATGAACTCGACAAAGAAATCAAAGAACGCAGAGGGGAGATTCAGCGGAATGAGAGACGCATTGTTCAGAAGGAAGAAAGTCTGGACAAGAAGTTAGAGGCCGTTGAAAAGCGTGAGGCTGGTTTTGCAGCGAAGGAAGAAGCGCTAAACAAGCAGAAGGAAGAGATTGCAAAGCTTAATGAGCAACGCTTACAGGAACTCGAAAGAATCTCTGGATTAACCTCCGAACAAGCAAAAGAATACCTCTTAAAAACCATTGAAGAAGATGTAAAGATTGATACTGCAAAGTTAGTCAAGGAATTGGAGAATCAGGCGAAGGAGGAAGCAAACAAGAAAGCGAAAGACTACGTGGTTACAGCCATTCAGAAATGCGCTGCAGATCATGTGGCAGAGACGACGATTTCTGTTGTACAGCTTCCAAACGATGAGATGAAGGGACGTATCATCGGACGAGAGGGACGTAATATCCGTACACTCGAGACGATGACCGGTGTTGATCTGATTATTGATGATACTCCGGAAGCTGTCATTTTATCAAGCTTTGATCCAATCCGCAGAGAGGTCGCAAGAATCGCTCTGGAAAAATTAATCGTTGATGGAAGAATTCATCCGGCCCGTATTGAGGAAATGGTCGAGAAGGCTCAGAAAGAAGTTGAGACCATGATCAGGGAAGAGGGTGAGAATGCTGTTCTTGAAGTAGGCATTCATGGAATCCATCCGGAATTGGTTCGTTTACTTGGAAAGATGAAGTTCCGTACCAGTTATGGTCAGAATGCATTGAAGCATTCCATTGAAGTTGCGCAGTTGACTGGACTTCTGGCTGCTGAAATCGGCGAAGATGTTCGCATGGCAAAGCGTGCCGGATTATTACATGATATTGGAAAAGCTGTTGACCATGATATGGAAGGCTCACATATTCAACTGGGTGTAGAATTATGTAAGAAATACAAGGAATCCGCATTGGTGATTAATGCAGTAGAATCACATCATGGGGATGTTGAACCGACATCTCTTATCGCATGTCTGGTACAGGCGGCTGATACAATCAGTGCAGCAAGACCGGGTGCAAGAAGAGAAACATTAGAGACATACTCTAATCGGTTAAAGCAGTTAGAAGATATTACAAATGGTTATAAGGGTGTTGAGAAATCTTTTGCTATTCAGGCAGGCAGAGAGGTTCGTATTATGGTAGTTCCTGAGCAGATCAGTGACGCGGACATGGTATTGATGGCTAGAGATATTTCTAAGCAGATTGAATCTGAATTAGAGTATCCGGGTCAGATCAAGATCAATGTTATTCGAGAGTCCAGAGTCATTGATTATGCAAAGTAAGATCAATCAAAAATTAACCGGAAGTTTTTCCTTAGGGAACGGCTTCCGGTTTTTTTCGAAATAGACAGCAGGAGGAAATGTTAGTGGCAATCAAGAATGTTATATTTGACCTGGGGTGTGTACTCGTAGACTTTCACCCAGATACGTGCATGAAAAAGCTTGGATTTTCAAAGGGGGCTATAGATGCCTTTCATGCGAATATTTTCCCGGTATTCTGGGAGCAATGCGACAAATATCCGTATGAAGATCAGGAAATCCGTGCACTTTTCAAGGAGCGGGTGCCGGGTTTTGAAAAAGAAGTAGATTGTCTGTGGGATAATCTGACGACAATCACACATGTATATGAATACTCAAACGAGTGGCTTCGCACGTTAAAAGAGGAGGGTTATGGAATATACATTCTGTCAAATTACGGCAAGAATGCATTTGAGATCAACTCAAAGATGTATGATTTCTTAAAATATGCAGACGGTATGGTCATTTCATACCAGATCTGCGAATTGAAACCGGACCGGAAAATCTATGAATACCTGTTGAATACCTATGGACTTAAGGCAGAGGAATCGGTGTTTATCGATGATAGACAGATTAATATCGATGGAGCAAAAAGATGTAATATAGCGGGTATTTTGTTTAAGGACTACGAGCAGGCAAACGGAGAACTTCGGGCACTTTTGGAGGAAAAAGGGAATGGCAGATAGACCAGAGCGGATCAAACGTGAACTTATGTATCAGGGAACGATTCTTGATGTGTACAAGGACACAATGCAGTTTACAAATGGAAAAACGGAAGAATGGGATCTGGTATCCCACAGGATGGGGGCGGCGGCAATCCTTCCGGTCCTGCCAGATGGAAGAATTTTGCTTGTGCGTCAGTATCGTAACGCCTTGGAGCGTGAGACGATTGAAATCCCTGCAGGGGCAAGAGACAGCAAGTCGGAGGATACGAAAGCCTGCGCAGTACGCGAGCTTGAAGAAGAGACCGGCTATCGGAGTGAAAATGTCAGTTATCTGTTATCACTGCGCACGACAGTAGCATTTTGTGATGAATTTATTGACATATATCTTGCAACAGATCTGATGCCCGGTATCCAGCATTTGGATGAAGGTGAATCCATCGATGTAGAAGCATATGAGCTTTCAACGCTTTGCCAGATGATCTATGAAGGCAGGATTCAGGATGCAAAAACAGTGTCCGCAATTATGGCATATAGTAATAAAATTAAATAGTGGGACATATTCTAGAAGGAGTAATGGAAAAGGAATCTGATCAAGTACATGAAACGGAAAGAAAGTCAAAATGCAAAACGTATAAAGACATGGTGGCTGGTCGTATTTCTGGCGGGAATACTGCTGGCACAGCTCCTTGGCAGCTGCTATTCCACAGATAATCTTTTAGATGCGTATCACTTGAATTATTTTGCGGGACAGAAATGGAATTGGAAGGAATTATTCTGGAATATTGTATGGACAAGGGGCAGGTTCTTTTTTATCCTTTTTATTCTTTGCCTTACATCGTTCCGGCAGCTCCTGATGAAGGTGCTGCCTCCGGTGCTGCTATTTTTGATTGGGATCTATGCCGGGGTTTGCCTGTATAGTCAGGGAATCCTTGGGGTTGGTATTTTTTTCTTCTCCCTTTTCCCACATTATGCAATATATCTTGTGTTGCTTATTTTAATATTACATAAGAAAAAACCGATACAATACAGCGGAAAACGTTATGTTTTCGCGGAGATTGCATCGGTTTTCTTTCTTATATTGATTTTTGCCGCAGGCTGCCTGACAGAAGCAGTGGCAGGAAGCTTTCTATTACGAAATTATCTTCTGGCATTCATTTCTGCAATTTCATAGATCAGGCGTTTGGAATCATCCCATCCCAGACAAGGATCTGTAATTGATTTTCCGTAAATGTGCTCGCCAATCTTCTGGGCGCCTTCCTCGATATAGCTTTCAATCATAAGGCCCTTTACCAGAGAATGGATATCGGAAGAGAGCTGACGGTTGTGCATGACCTCTTTTGCAATCCGGATCTGTTCCTTGAATTTCTTGCCTGAATTTGAGTGGTTGGTGTCAATGATAGCGGCCGGATTGACAAGATCCATCTTCTCATACATTTCATGAAGACGGATTAAATCTTCATAATGGTAATTGGTAGTGGTGTTGCCATGCTTGCTTACCGCACCGCGGAGAACAACGTGGGTGTATGGGTTTCCGGTTGTCTCGACTTCATAGCCGCGATATACAAAATGATGTGGATGCTGTGCAGCATACACAGAATTGAGCATAACGGAGAAATCGCCGCTGGTTGGATTCTTCATGCCGCTTGCAACATCGAATCCGCTGACGGTAAGACGATGCTGCTGGTCTTCTACGGAACGTGCACCGATTGCAACGTAGGAGAGAAGGTCTTCTACATAACCCCAATTCTCAGGATAGAGCATTTCATCTGCGCAGGTAAGACCGCTTTCACGGATGGCACGGATGTGCATTTTACGCATGGCAATCAGACCCTCTACCATGTCAGGTGCCTTTTCAGGGTCTGGCTGGGAAGCAATTCCCTTATATCCCTCACCAGTAGTACGCGGTTTGTTGGTGTAGATACGTGGGATGATAATGATTTCGTCCTTGACATCTTCCTGCACAGATGTAAGGCGGTTTACATAGTCACAGACGGAATCCTCGTTGTCTGCAGAGCAAGGCCCAATAATAAGAAGGAAACGGTCATCCTTTCCGGAGAGAACATCCGCAATCTGTGCGTCACGTGCTGCCTTTAGTTTTGCAAGTTCCGGAGAAAGCGGATAGTCGCGTTTGACCTCTTCCGGACTTGGCAATTGGTTTATAAAAGTAAAACTCATAAATTTTCACCTCATATGTATTGTTCGAAAAATCACTGCCTATCATACTCCCAAACGCTTTGCATGTCAATCTTCTTGCCGTTTTCGTTGCATTCGGCAAAGCAAAAAGGTATAATCATATCCATAAAAAGCGAAGGAAAAGGAACTGCCATGAAAGAATATTTATGCGTAAAGAATAAAGTGATCGGAAGCGGAAGACCGCTTGTCTGTGTGCCCGTTTTAGAGAAAAACAAAGAGGATATCTTAAATAAAGTCAAAGAGATGGTCAAATCGCATGTGGAAATGATTGAATGGCGTGTGGATGCGTTTGGACATGCAAATGATCTGAATGCAGTCCGTGATGTTTTAGAACAGCTTAAACCTCTCGTGACAGATACGATCCTGGTGTATACTTATCGTTCCAAAAATCAGGGGGGAATGGGAGAATTGTCACAGGATGAAATCTATGATCTTCACGAAATAGCGGCAGAGGAGCAGATTGTAGATTTTATTGACGTGGAATTCATGGAGGCTAAAAATGCACCGAAGGAAATTCGAAAACTCCAGGAGAAGGGCACATATGTAATAGCATCCCATCATGATTTCGGACAGACTCCGAGAGCTGATATTCTGGAGATGATCTTGGAACGGATGCACGGAAGTGATGCTGCAATCGTAAAACTTGCAGTCATGCCGAATGATGTTGGAGATGTACTTACGCTTTTGCAGGAGACATATCGCTTTCACGCAAGGTATCCGGAAACACCGATTATTACAATGTCTATGGGCTCTTTGGGATGCCTGTCAAGAGTGGCGGGAGAGCTGGTCGGTTCCTGCGTGACATTTGGCGCATTTGATAAAGCGAGCGCGCCGGGACAGCTTCCGGTTGAGGAACTGGATACGGTGCTTCGTATTTTGCACGATAGAATGAAGGGAGAATGAGACTCCGGTGGAGAAGAAAGTACAGAAAAAGAAATTAGGCATCGGGGCTGTCTTGTGTGCAGTTGTATTGATCGGGGGAGGCATTTTTGCGTTGGACAGAATCCTTCCACAGGTAAAACCGTCACAGGATGCCATGGAGGCTCTTCCGGCAGGATATGGTCGGATCACCGGTCAGGATAATATAGAAGAACTTTTAGCACAAAGTGATATCCATACGATTGTCGTTCCAAGAGATGTTTATGTAGTACTCGGAAGCTGTTATTTACAAAAAGAACTTATCATTGAACAGGGCGGAGTATTGGAAGCCGGTTATCTGGAAATCGGTGAAAATGGCCGGGTCAACGTTGAGGGCACTCTTGACATTCGAAATGGCATATTGGACCTTAAGGGAGGAAAAGAGAATATAAGTGTTTCCGAAACAGGTAAGATTTTAGAGAATGACGACAGCCGGATAGACGACGAACTGTTTGAGTCCGCAGTTGGGGTTCAGACGGAAGCTGAACTGATAAAGGCTGCTAAGAGTGGATTGCCAATCCGGATTGAGAACGATATTGTTTTAACGGACAGCATTGAAATTAAGACGCCACTTTGTATCGGAGCAGGCGTTTCTCTTTGCACCCAGAATACGGGAACACTTTGCTTTGATGGGGAGACTGTTGTCAATTACGGAGAAATTACAGGAAACTTTCATTATAGGGGGAGCGCGCTCTTTAACATAGGAACGGTAAATGCTTCCGATTTTCTTTTGCGGGAGGGTTGTATTCTTAATTATGGACAGATTAATGCAAAGGAAGGTGACGGTGCATTCTCTGTGGAAAACGGCGGAAACCTTTATAATTACGGCACATTTACCGCACAGGAGAATGCACTTGTCATAAATGACGGCTGGATTGAAAACGCCGGGGAATTTGTGGTTGAAAATGATGCAAGAATGGACAATAACATATTTTACAACCGCAATTATTTTGAGAGTGGATTTTCTTCCACATTGGATGAGAAAAGTGGAATATATTTTGGCAAAGGTGAGTTCCGTATGAATGGAATAACCAATATTGCAGTGTGGAAGACCCTGGACTGGAGAGAAACAGATCAGTATCAGAACGTTACGTCGGAAGAAGAACTTGCTGCCGCAATGGATGATGCCGAGGTGATGGCAATATATGTGGAAACTCCGATTACAATACAGAATGACATTACCATAACCAAACCGGTATTTGTCAGTGCGCCTATCCGCTGCAAGACAGATAACTGTGTGGAACTTAAGAATACATATATGATTCTTCTGTGCGACAAGGCGTCTGTCGACACCCGGAACCTCGTAATGGACAATTCACTTATTGTGGAGAGAGAAGGACAATTGGAACTTGTCCGTGCAAAGATAACCATGAAAGATGGATCTGCAATTGCGGCATTGGATGGGAAAATGACCTTTTCCGAAAGCAATATTTCCATGGAAGAGAAATCGGTGATCTCCCTTCCTGTAAAGAACGAAACAACGGCAGATGAATGGTCAATTTGTATGGACGAATCACGTTTTGTCTGCAGCAACAGCATAGCGTTTCAGGGAGCAAAGATACAGGCAGAGAATAAAAGCTATCTGCAGATCTTTGGGCAGAAATCGCACCTGGACGCGTGTGAAGTCACAATTGACAGCACGACAGAATGTCAGGCACGGTATACGGATCTTACATTGGAGAATCAATGTCTGCTTCAAAACAATGGAATTTTGGAGATAGACGGACTTCCGGAAAATAAGGTGAGATTGGAAAACTCTGTAATTCATAATCTCGGACATATGACGTTGAATATTGATTTGAAAAAAACAGATGGCTCTTTGGTAAATGACGGAGATCTTGAAACGATATTATTGGAAAGGTAAATCTATGAAGAATAGTGATATTTTTTCCGGGGAAGGGTTGCAAAAGCAGACTGAGATAGTATCTCTTGATATGGCACTGCTCAAAGAAAAGGTCTATGAAAGAGTGGCTGAGATTGCCTGCTGGAACCAGATGGAAGAAGAAATGGCCAAACAGCAGAGAAAAATCGCATATGCCTGTATACAGAAAATATGGGAAGAATATGACCATACATATTGTATGCACATCTTGCTGCGGCCATTTTCGGTGGAATGCATCAGGGATGGTTTCTTTCTGTTCGGGAAGGATAAAGTTGTATGCGATGTGCTAAAGAAAGTGGACCGGAAGCAGATAAGCGGTGGATATCTGTATGCGCTGCGTGTACCTGAAACGAAAGCGGCATATGAAAATCCACAGTCTCTTTTACAGCAATATTATATAGAGGCGTTTCAGGTCGCATGTATGGATGTGACAAGAGCATGGATCAGAAAGCACCTGCAGCAAAGGCATAGCGGAGAGCTGCCATGTGTGTGCAGCAGGTCATTTGGACCGGGGTTTTACGGAATGAAACTGGAGGATGTGCCGGTATTATTGGATGCTCTGGATGCACAGCAGATTGAGGTCACATGGGATAAGGGCTGCATGCATCCGCAAATGAGCCTGACGGGTATTTACCTGTTAAGCTCTTTGGGGCTTCTGCCACAGGGGCGTGATTGCAGGAACTGCATTGGCGGTGGTGAAGGCTGTAATTTTTGCTGCGACGGAAATGATTGCAACAATGTGTAATAGCCAGAAAAGGGGGAGCAGATAATGGCTGCGGAAGAACTTAAAATGTCGGTGTCACCGATTTGCCAGAAAGAAGGAAAAAGGATCGCATATGTGTCCTTTACAGATGGAAAGAGAACTGCGGAGGGAAAGATACCGGACTGCATAATTTACTCCAATAGTGGTTTTACAGAAGATGAAGTACTTCAGCTTCAACTCTACATGAAACAGGAACTTGCAACCTTAAAAAGAATGGCAGCAAGTGTAAACGTGTTGGATGCATTTATGGGAAAAGGTGATCAGAAGTAATTGTCGTTTATGGTTCCTGAAAGAAATCGTCATACATGGAACTGTCATTATCCGGAGCTGTCTGCATGCTTTCTGCCTGTTTGGCAGCGATTGCTTCCTCATAGCCTTTTAATGCTGCAAACGGCGAAAAGATCTTGGCACGATCTGCACGTGACATGCGCGGATGCTTTTGGGTGTCGGTAGTTTCAAGCGGATACTTCATTTCTATAATTTCGTCATATTCATGTGTGGCTGTCATTGGATGGATAGCCTCCTTTTTTATTTATGGTGTCCGCCAATCTGGTTATTGCGTTCGATGGTGTTGGCACCTTCTTCAAGATTGGTTCCCTTTAAGATGGCATTTTTACCGTATCTCTTCTTGATAGAGAGCATCGCCTCCTGAAGCTTGCGCTCCTTGGCGCGGGCAACGGGATCCGTAAAAAGGTCAAACTGTTCAAAGCCTTCTTCGGTCAGATTGTTTGCATTTACCGTGACGCGGCGCACCATAAGTGATGGGTCAACGATACGGTCATAGAGTGCAAGAACTTCGGTAAGAATCTTTTGAGTGCTGTTGGTAGGAGAGCCAAAGCTTGCCGTGCCGTGCGCGTGCAGCGGAACTTTCCGGCCGTAGCGGTCTGTTACCGTTGAACCGTGATAGGAACCTTCATCGATCGTACATCGGTCATAGCCGATCGTAAGTGTGACAGAATCGGTTGCGAGCTTTTGATCTACAAGATCGAGAACCATGAGATCAGTCATTTCCTGTACGATGATGCGGGCTTTGGCGGTGGTGTAGGGGCAGGAAAGAACCTGGCCGGAGGAAACACAACTAGTGCTTGGACGGTAATTTTTAATATCTTTCATGCTACAGGGCTCGTATCCCCAGGCATGATCGATCAGAAGCTCTGCATCAATGCCAAAGAGCCGGTAAATGGAATCTTCGTCGTAGACAGAGCGGCGTGCAATGTCTCCAAGTGTATACATGCCATTCTGCTCAAGACGGCGGGCAATACCGGGACCGATACGCCAAAAGTCGGTAAGAGGCTTATGTGACCACAGAAGCCTGCGATAGCTCATCTCGTCAAGTGAGGCGATGCGGACCCCGGAAGCGTCCGGCGCAACGTGCTTGGCAACGATATCCATGGCAATCTTGCTAAGATACAGGTTCGTGCCGATACCTGCGGTCGCAGTGATGCCTGTCTGGGAAAGAACATCAAGAATCATGGTCCGTGCCAATTCCTGCGCAGACATGTGGTACAGCTCGAGGTAATGCGTCACATCCATGAAGCACTCATCAATGCTATAGACATGAATGTCATCCGGACTGATATACTTTAGATAGATACTGTAAATCCGGGCGGAAACATCAATATAGGTGGCCATGCGCGGCGGAGCAATCGTAAAGTCAACCGTAATGCCGGTGCGTCGTTTGTACTCATTAAGCTTCTGATAGACTTCGAACAGACGGGCACGCCCGGGAATGCCGAACGCCTTCAGGGAAGGGGAGACTGCAAGACAGATTGTCTTCTCGGTGCGGCTTGGGTCTGCAACAACGAGATTGGCAGTGAGCGGGTCTAAGCCGAGGGAAACACACTCGACAGAAGCGTAGAATGATTTTAAATCAATTGCAATATAGGTATGAGATGTGTTAGACATACAATATAACCTCTTACAAAAAACGAACATATGTTTGCAACTATTTTAACAATATATCTGTCTTTTGTAAATAGAAAAAAGCTGCTTAAAAAAGCAGCTTTTGTATGCAACCGACGGGAATCGAACCCACATCACAGGAGTCGGAGTCCTGCATTTTATCCATTAAACTACGGTTGCGGATAACATCCTATAAGTTAGCATAATCGAATCAGAATGTCAACGCTTCAATTGGAGATATTTTCGGATTTTCCAATTGTTTCCCCATGGGCCTGACATTGACAATGTTGTGGCATTATGCTATTTTTATTAAAGCGTTTTTAAGGCAGACGCTAAGGTACAGACTGATAGACCGGGTTAGAAAAGGACTTATTGCAATGAAAGCATTTTTAAATAAAATAAAAGATTTTTTTCAAAAAGAAAAGATAAAAAAGGTAACAGATTGGTGTGTCGGACATAGGCGTTATTTTCTTGCGGTACTGCTGTTTCTTGTGTTATTGGTGGTGCTGTATGCGTGTACCGGACCGAATGCAAAAAAACAGTCCGATGATAAAAAGAACAATGACGGTCAGACGGCAACGGAGAGCAGCCAGACGGCTGACTTTACACTTGATGCTGATTTTGAGAAGGACGCCCATGAGGATGTCAATGCACTGATCCAGAACTATTTTGCCGCATATGCATCCGCTGATATTGAGACGCTTGAGACAATTGCTTCTCCGATCAGTGACAATGAAAAGAGCTACATTCAGGTGTTTGGTGAATACATAGAATCTTATGAGAATATTGCATGTTATACCAAGCGTGGACTGACAGATGATTCTTACCTTGTGTCTGCATATTTTGACCTGAAATTCTACGGAGTGGAGACAATGGCTCCGGGGTTGGATTTCTTCTATGTAGAGACCAAAGAGGATGGAAGCCTTTACATTAACAATCTGTACAGTCCTTACAATCTGAACCGCACGGAGAACAGTTTAGATCCGAATGTTTATGCTGTGATTTTACAGTTTGAACAGCAGGATGATGTGGTCAAACTCCGCGAAGAGGTAGAGAGTGCATACTCCGAAGCGGTAGCTAGTGACGTGGATCTTGCCACAATGCTTTCGACAACGATTCCGGATGCAATGACGGCATGGATGGAGAGTGTGACAGCACCGAAAGAGGACACAGAGACTGACGATGCAACCGATGGTACAGAGACACCGGCAGATGATACAGGGGCAGATGAGGCGCCTGCGGATGATGCGGTGGCTGAAGAGACACCGGCAGATGATGCAGCGGTTGATGAGACGCCTGCGGAAGAGACACCGGCAGATGATGCGGTAGCTGATGAGACACCTGCGGATGATGCTCCGGCTGCGGACGAGAACAAAGAAGTCAGGGTTAAGGTTAATATCAAGTCGGTAAAGGTCCGTGAGAAGGCAAGCACATCGAGTGACGTAATTGCCGGTGCCGAAAAGGGCGATACATTCACAAAGCTGGGAGAGACAGACGGCTGGACCAAAATAGACTACAATGGGAAGATCGGATATATTAAGTCTGACTATGTGGATGAAGTGACAGAGTAAATAAGTAAACAGATGCGGAGGCTTTGCAGAGTCTCCGCATTTTACAGTAAAGGAAAGATAAAATGCCAGAAAGCGGAGTTCGTATAAATAAATACTTGAGTGAAGCGGGGGTGTGCTCCCGAAGGGAAGCTGACCGGCGAATCGAGGCCGGTGAAGTACGGATCGGGGATCGCGTGGCAGCTACCGGAGACCGCGTGATGCCGGGAGAAGTGGTCTATGTAGACGGAAACAGGGTGGAAAAGGAAGAAGAAATGATCCTCCTTGCAATGAACAAGCCGGTTGGAATCGTGTGCACAGCAGAAAAAAGAGAAAAAAATAATGTGATTGACTTCTTGAACTATCCGAAACGTGTATATCCGGTCGGACGGCTGGATAAAGATTCGGAAGGATTGTTACTTCTGACAAACAACGGGGACATTGTAAATAAGATGATGCGCGCCGGAAACCGGCATGAAAAGGAATATATTGTGACGGTAAACCGGCCGGTTTCGGACTCGTTTTTAAGAGGGCTCGCAGGCGGAGTGCCTCTCGTGGAACTAGAGACGACAACCAGAAAATGCAAAGTAGAAAAAATTTCCTCAAGACAATTCAGGATCATCCTGACACAGGGGCTAAATCGCCAGATCCGCCGTATGTGCGAATATTTTGGATACCGTGTGGAGAAACTTGTCAGGGTCAGGATCATGAATATACGGCTTGGTGAGCTAAAACCGGGAGAGTACCGGACGGTAACAAAGGAAGAATACGAAATGCTGCAGAAGCTGATCCGAAATTCTTCCAACCAGCCGGTCAGAAAGTAGAAAGGGGCATACGGCAAATGGACAAGATCGAGAGAATGGAAGAGCTGATTGCCCGGTTAAATGAGGCGTCTGATGCTTATTACAATGGCAGGGATGAACTCATTTCGAACTATGAATGGGACGCAATGTTTGATGAACTGTCGGCACTGGAAAAAGAAACCGGACAGATATTACCCGACAGTCCGACACAAAAGACTGGATCTGAGGAGACAGTAGCGGATGAAGGACGCAGGGAACCGCATGAATTTCCGGCACTGTCACTTGCAAAGACGAAGCAGATCAGCGAATTGCAGGCGTGGGCGGGAGAACGTCCGATATGGTTGTCGTGGAAACTGGACGGCCTGACTTTGGTTTTGACATATGACAATGGATCGCTGACCAAAATTGTTACCAGGGGAAACGGAACCATCGGTAAGAATATTACACACTTAAAGAAGGCAATCGGTGGATTTCCGCAGGAGATTCCGTATGAGGGACATATGGTCGTGCGCGGAGAAGCAGCAATCTCTTACACTGATTTTGATATGATCAATGATACCATTGAGGATGAAGATGAAAAATATGCTAACCCGCGTAATCTTGCGGCAGGTACATTAAATCTTGACGATGTGGGGGTCGTCGCGGCAAGAAAAGTACATTTTTATGCGTTTACCCTGGTTTATCTGGAAAAGGAGATCATTTCCTGGGGAGAGCGGATGCAATATCTTGCCGACATGGGATTTACGGTAGTTGACCGTGAGCCGGCGACCGCAGGGAAACTTCCGGAACTGATTGAGAAATGGACACAGCGCGTAGAGAGCGGACATATGGATATCCCGGTAGATGGGCTGGTAATTACTTATGATGACACTGCATATGCTTCTACAGGGAGTGTGACAGGCCATCATGCTACCAGGGCCGGCTATGCTTTTAAGTGGCAGGATGAGGCAGTAAAGAGCAGACTGCGCTATATTGAATGGTCGTGTGCAGTTTCTACCATTTCCCCGGTAGCGGTATTTGAACCGGTGCAGATTGAAGGTACAACGGTATCAAGGGCATCTTTGTGCAATATCAGCGAGATTGAGCGCCTTGGAGTCGGAAGGGAATGCACGCTTGAGGTTATAAAAGCAAACAAGATCATCCCGAAGTGTATCGCGGTACATGATGCTGTGGGCGAGGTGGAAATCCCGAAGGAGTGCCCGGTATGCCATGCGCCGACACAGATCCGTATCAGCAGGGCAAGCGGAACAAAGACCCTGCATTGCACAAACCCGGATTGTACAGCAAAGCATGTCAAGAAGTTTACCAGGTTTGTCAGCAAATCCGGTATGGATATGGATGGACTTTCCATCCAAACAATGTTAAAGTTTATGAATGAAGGCTTTATCCATGAGTTTTCCGATCTGTTTCATTTGTCAGAGCATTTTGACGTTATTGGACAGATGGAGGGCTTTGGGGAAAAGTCGTTGCAGAACATGGCGGCGGCAATTGAAAAAAGCCGCAATGTGCATCCGGTCAACCTGATTTATGCGCTTTGTATTCCGATGATAGGTCTGGATGCAGCAAAGAAGATCGTAAGGAACATCGGGATGGACGGATTCTTAGACCGCCTGGAAAAGGGACATGATTTCTCGGATATTGATGGAATTGGGGCAGAGAAATCCGCATCCATTTTTCAGTGGTACAGTCAGGACAAGAACCGCATTGAATTGTCCAATCTGCTGCATGAGCTCGATATACAACAGGTAGAACAGGCGGATACCTCGCAGGGAAGCTGCGCGGGTGTTACCTTTGTGATTACCGGTGATGTACACAGCTTTAAGAACCGTGATGCGTTTAAGTCATATGTGGAATCACAGGGAGGAAAGGTTGCGGGAAGCGTGTCCAAAAAGACCGCATATCTGGTCAACAATGATGCGGAATCGGAATCTTCCAAGAACCGGAAAGCAAAAGAATTAGGTGTGCCGATCATCACAGAGGATCAGTTTATTGAGATGTTCGGAAATTGATAGAAAAGAGGAATTGTAATGCCAATCAAAACACAAAACGATCTCCCGGCAAAGGAGATCTTAGAGCGGGAAAATATATTTGTCATGGATGAAAACCGTGCTAATCATCAGGATATCCGTCCGCTCAACATCGCAATATTAAATCTTATGCCGCTGAAAGAGGACACAGAGTTACAGATCTTAAGATCACTTTCCAATACACCGCTTCAGGTGAATGTCACGTTTGTTGCAACCTCAACGCATGAGGCAACCCATACGTCCTCCAATCATCTGAACAAATTCTATCTTTCATTTGATGAGATAAAGAATCAGAATTTCGATGGCTTCATCATTACCGGGGCTCCGGTAGAGCTGATGGAGTATGAGGAGGTTGATTATTGGCCGGAGGTCTGCCAGATCATGGAGTGGACGAAGACACATGTAACATCGACACTCCATCTGTGCTGGGGTGCACAGGCGGGATTGTACTATCACTACGGCATTCAGAAACACATTCTGGACAAAAAAATGTTTGGTGTGTACGAGCACAAAGTCATGAATCGTAAGGTGCCTCTGGTAAG
The DNA here is from genome assembly GCA_022769125.1 of Agathobacter sp. Taxonomy (GTDB): domain Bacteria; phylum Bacillota; class Clostridia; order Lachnospirales; family Lachnospiraceae; genus Roseburia. The sequence continues at coordinate 28,983 of JALEKN010000005.1, read as the reverse complement.
AGGCTTTGACGATCATTTTATGGCTCCGCATTCGCGCCATACAGAGATACTCAAAGCGGATATTGAGAAAAATCCGGATCTTACGATTCTGGCAGAATCGGATGAGGCTGGCGTGTTCCTCGTAATCGCAAAGGACGGCGGGCAGATTTTTGTGATGGGACACCCGGAATACGATCGGCTGACACTTGGGAAGGAGTATCAGAGAGATAAGGAGAAGGGGCTTCCAATTGACCTTCCGGCGAACTACTATCCGAACGATGACGATACACAAAGACCGCTGTTGCAGTGGCGCTCACACGGCAATATCCTGTATTCAAACTGGTTGAATTATTACGTTTATCAGAATACACCTTATCAGTTTATCAACACCGAGGAGATTGTTGGAAAATAAGGCCTTTCGCGGACAGCACTAAGCAACAGTAGATATGGATTTCCTGTCGTTTTTTCTGGGAAAATGGTCACAAAAACTATTTTACATAAAGGACAACATGTGATAGGATTAAGTTAATAAAGTTTTTGCTAAAAACTACTACTTAAGGGGGCGTTTTTATGGCTAAAGAAATGGTAGCAATGCTTTTGGCCGGGGGACAGGGTTCACGGCTCTATGCGCTGACGCAGAAGCTGGCAAAACCGGCAGTTCCGTTCGGCGGCAAATATCGAATCATCGATTTTCCACTTTCTAACTGCGTTAATTCGGGGATTGATACGGTGGGTATACTGACACAGTACCAGCCGTTCGTATTGAATGAATATATCGGCAACGGCCAGCCGTGGGATCTTGACCGGTTGTACGGAGGCGTTCATGTGCTTCCGCCATATCAGAGAGCATCAGGATCCGATTGGTATAAGGGAACTGCGAACGCAATTTATCAGAATATTTCTTTTATTGAGCAGTATGATCCAAAGTATGTCATTATTCTTTCCGGCGACCAGATCTGCAAGCAGGATTACAGTGATTTCCTCCGGTTCCACAAGGAGAAGGGAGCAGAATTCTCTGTCGCTGTCATGGAGGTTCCGTGGGAAGAAGCTGGGCGCTTCGGACTTATGGTAACGGATGAGAATGATAAGATCACCGAATTCCAGGAGAAGCCGAAGAACCCGAAGTCTAATCTGGCGTCCATGGGTATTTACATATTCAATTGGGATATCTTAAAGAAATACCTTGAGGAGGATGAGGCAGATCCGGAGTCAGAGAATGATTTCGGCAACAACATCATCCCGAATCTCCTGCGCGATAACCGCAAGATGTATGCATACCGTTTCAATGGATATTGGAAGGATGTAGGAACGATTTCTTCCCTCTGGGAAGCAAATATGGAGGTTCTTGATCCGGAGCACAGCGGAATTGATCTTTTTGATGAGCAGTGGAAGATTTACAGCCGTAACAGCGGCAAGACAGGACATTATATTGGAGATAAGGGTGTTGTGGAGAACTCCATGATCACCGATGGCTGCAGGATCCAGGGATATGTTAAGCATTCCATTCTGTTTGCGGGTGTTACCGTTGAGGAGGGCGCTGTAGTTGAGGATGCTGTTGTAATGGGTAATACCGTTATCAAATCAGGTGCATCCGTTAAGCACTGCATTGTCGCAGAAAAAGCGATAATCGGTGAGAATGCTTGTGTCGGCGAACAGCCGGCGGACGAGAAGGATAAAGGCAAGGTCGCAACGATTGCACCGGGCATCACCATCGGAGCGGGGGCAAAGATCGGCCCGGATGCGATGGTATATGATGATGTTGAGGAAGGGGGCGTTCGATAATGATTAGCGCAAAGGCAGATGCTCTTGGAATTATTTTCCCGAATAGTTATGATACATTGGTGCCGGAGCTTGTTACAGAACGTTCTATGGCTTCCATTCCATTTGCAAGCCGTTACCGTCTGTGCGATTTCTTGATTTCAAGCATGGTACATTGTGATATCAGCAATATCTCACTTCTGGTAAGACAGAATTATCATTCACTTATGGATCATCTCGGATCCGGACGCGAATGGGATCTGGCAAGAAAGAAGGGCGGACTTAATATCTTCCCTCCGTATGCGCAGAAATCAGTTAAGGTATACAATGGATGGATCGAGGCACTTGAGAGCATTAAGGGATTCCTGCGGATGCAGCCGGAGGAATACGTTGTGCTTACCGATTCAAACTTCGCGGTCAACTTTGATTTCAGGGCACTTATTGACTCACATGTTGCCAGCAAAGCAGATGTAACACTTGTTTATTTTAAGAGTGAGATCCCGGAAGTGTTTAAGCGGTCTAATGTCAATATGCATGAATATTATTACAACTTTGACATTGACGAGAATGACAGGGTTAACAAGATTTACCTCAATTCCACGCAGGACGGAGAGGTGAACCTTGGACTTAATATTTACATACTTCAAAGAGAACGGCTGATCGAACTGATTGACGAAGCTTATATCCACGGATACACATTCTTTATGAGAGATCTTCTGGCATCCGAGACGAATAAATTGGATATTCATGCATACCGCTATGATGGGTATGTCGCACATATCCATGACATGAAGAGCTACTTTGAGGAGAATATGCGTCTGCTCAAAGAAGAGAACATCAACGCATTGTTCTCAGGAAATCCAATCTACACCAAGATCCGTGATGACAACCCGACAAGATATATCTCCGGCGCAAAGGCGAAGAATGTGCTTGTTGCAGATGGATGTGTGATCGAAGGTGAAGTTGAAAACTGTGTACTTTTCCGAGGCGTTAAGATCGGCAAGGGAGCAAAGGTTAAGAACTGTGTACTGATGCAGGATACCGTGATCGATGAAAATGCGAGTGTGGAGTATGTTATCACCGATAAGAATGTTCATATTACAGCCGGTAAGTCACTGTCCGGAAATGATTCTTATCAGGTATTCGTATCGAAGCGCCAGACAGTTTAATTTGCATTTTTGATTTGCAAATGATGGATTGTTTGCTATAATGTGCATAGACTACGGATGTTGCATTCGTTATTAGAAGTAGGAGGCAGTTAGAATGGCAGAGAACAGAAATATCATCCAGATCAAATCCGATCAGCTGGGAGAAGTCAAGATTGCAGATGAGGTAGTTGCGATCGTTGCAGGTCTTGCAGCAACTGAGGTTGAGGGTGTCAGCTCTATGGCAGGCAACATTACGAACGAAATCGTAAGCAAGCTTGGAATGCGTAATCTTTCCAAGGGAATTCAGATCGAAGTTGAGAATGATGAGATCAAGGTTTCCGTTGCGATCAATATTGCGTATGGTTACAATATTCCGGATGTATCTGCAAAAGTGCAGGATAAGATTGCAAGCGCAATTGAAAATATGACGGGGCTCCATGTTGCGGAGGTCAATGTCAGAATCGCAAGCGTAGATATGAACGGTCAGGCATAATTTGTGCTTTTTAATTAAGCCAAGATGTAGTATAATAAAGGATGCCCTATGGGCATCCTTTATTATTTATGATTCTGGAGATAAAAAATGACAAGAAGAGAATTAAGAGAAAATATGTTTAAGATGTTGTTCCGGGTGGAATTTCATCAGCAGGGCGAGATGCCGGAGCAGCTTAGTCTGTTTGAGGAAGAATTAAAGAATTTAAAGGCTGAGGATAAAGAATACCTTTCTGCAAAGACAGATGGAATCCTCTCACATTTAAGTGAGATCGATGCGGAGATTAACGATAAATCGGTCGGATGGAAGACGAGCCGGATGGGCAAAGTCGACCTGGCTATTTTAAGGCTGGCAGTCTATGAGATCCGGTACGAAGACGAGATCCCGGAAAAGGTATCCATCAATGAGGCGGTAGAGCTTGCAAAGAAGTATGGAACCGATGAATCCTCTTCCTTTGTAAACGGAGTATTGGCAAAGTTTGTATGACAAAGAATGTTTATTCGGTCGGGCAGGTAAATTTATATATTAAGAACATGTTTTCGCAGGACTTTATGCTGCATCAGATCAGTGTAAAGGGCGAAGTGTCCAACTGCAAATACCATACAAACGGGCATATCTATTTTACCATCAAGGACGCGGCCGGGGCTATGCGCGCAGTCATGTTTGCGGGAAATCGTAAGGGACTTTCTTTCCACATGAAGGAAGGGGATCGTGTGATTGTGACAGGCTCGGTAGAGGTTTACGAGCGAGATGGCATCTATCAGATGTATGCCAGACAGATAGAGGCGGACGGCGCAGGCAATCTGTTCCTTAAGTTTGAGCAGCTGAAACGGGAATTGGAAGAAATGGGCATGTTTGCACAGGAATATAAGCAGCCGATCCCAAGATATATTCACAGGCTTGGCATTGTGACTGCACCGACAGGCGCTGCAATACAGGATATCCGTAACATTGCAACCCGCAGGAATCCATATGTCCAACTCATTCTGTACCCGGCATTGGTACAGGGGAGTGGCGCAGCGGAAAGCATTGTAAACGGAATCCATGCGCTTGATATGCTGGGAGTGGATACAATCATTGTTGGAAGAGGAGGAGGCTCAATCGAGGATCTTTGGGCTTTCAATGAAGAGATTGTGGCAAGAGCAATCTTTGACTGCGAAACACCGATCATCTCAGCGGTCGGACATGAGACAGATACAACGATTGCGGATATGGTAGCAGATCTTCGGGCTCCGACACCATCAGCGGCGGCAGAACTTGCAGTAGCCGATGTGCGTGACATAGAAGCAGCGTTACAGCAGAAGCAGGAGCGTATGCGGCGAGTGATCGGGCAGCAGCTTCGGCTGGCGAGAGAACAGGTAAATCACTATACGACGCGTCTTGGCACAGTAAGCCCGCAGAATCAGCTGAACACAAATCGTACAAGAGCGGCAGCTTTGGAAGAGAAGCTTACGGCCTGCATGCAAAAGCGGTTAAGTGAAAACCGCACAAGGACATCCATGGTAAAGGAACGTCTGAACCGGCGGATGGAGCGTATATTAGAACAGAAGAAAACACAATTTGGACTTCTGGCAAAGCAATTGGAGGGCAATTCACCGATCCGCAAACTGAGTCAGGGGTACGCGTTTGTGGAGGGACCGGATCAAAAGACAATCCGGTCTGTCAAGCGGATACGACTGCAGGATGAGATAACGGTACAAATGTTAGACGGCGGAATGAGGGCAACTGTTTCGGAGGTGTGGCAGAATGAAAGAAAAGAATGAATCCATAACACTGGAAGAACGATTTGATAATATAGAACAGATTTTAGAACAGATGGAATCGGGAGAAGTTTCTTTGGACGATTCTTTTGAATTATACAAAAAGGGGCTGACCGAGATCAAGGCAGCAAATGATTCGCTGGACCGCATCGAGAAGGCAATGCTTGTATTGAATGAAAACGGCGAATTGGAGGAATTCTGATGATAGAGCAGGAAATCGCAAAGCGCGTAGAAGAGATCAATCAGATCATTGAGCGGTACCTTCCGAAAGAGGAAGGGTATCAGAAAACCATCTTTGAGGCGATGAATTACAGTATACGTGCCGGCGGAAAAAGGCTTCGGCCGATGCTTATGCAGGAGACGTACCGCATGTTTGGCGGACAGGATGCTGTGATCGAACCATTTATGGCGGCGATGGAAATGATTCATACATACTCTCTGGTACATGATGATCTTCCGGCAATGGATAATGATGAGTACCGGAGAGGAAAGAAAACAACGCATGCGGTGTATGGAGAGGCAATGGGAATACTTGCCGGAGATGCACTGCTTAATTATGCATATGAGACTGCTTCTAAGGCACTCGGACAAATAGATACAAAGCCGGCTGTTGGAATTGCGTTTGCGGTGCTGGCACAGAAGGCCGGAGTATATGGAATGGTTGGCGGACAGGTGGTAGACGTTGAGGCAGATAAACGTGGTGAGACAACGATCGCACGTGAAAAGCTGGATTTTATCTATCATTTAAAAACGGGCGCTCTGATTGAAGCCTCCATGAAAATCGGGGCGATTCTTGCTGGCGCAACAAAAGAGGAGCAGGATTGCGTGGAACAGGTTGCAGAAAAGATCGGACTTGCTTTTCAGATACAGGATGATATTTTGGATGTGACAAGTACTTTTGAGGAACTTGGCAAACCGATTGGAAGCGACGAGAAGAATCAGAAATCCACTTATGTTACATATGAGGGGCTGGAGCAATCCGCAAAGGATGTAGAGCAGCTTCTTAAGGAGGCATCCATGCTTCTTGCAACCATTGGAAAAGACGATGCATTTTTGCAGGAACTGATCCGCTTTTTGGTTCATAGAAATAAGTGATAAGGCATATGGCAGATTACGCCTTATGTTGAGGGGATACATGATTTTAGAACGAATACAAAAAGAAAATGATATAAAGACGCTTACACCAAAAGAGCTTGATATCTTAAGGGATGAGATCCGGGAATTTCTGGTGGAATCTATCTCAAAGACAGGCGGACATCTTGCTTCAAATCTCGGAGTAATAGAGCTTACCATGGCACTACACCTTGCGTTTGACCTGCCGAAGGACAAGATCATCTGGGATGTAGGGCATCAGTCTTACACACATAAGCTCCTGACCGGAAGGAAGGACGGATTTGCTACCTTGCGTCAGCTTGGCGGGATGAGCGGCTTTCCGAAATCGGCTGAAAGTGATTCGGACTGCTTTAATACCGGACACAGCTCAACCTCCATTTCGGCTGGGCTTGGAATGGCCCAGGCGAGGGAATTGACTGGCGAAGACTACTATGTGGTCTCTGTCATCGGAGATGGCGCACTGACAGGCGGGATGGCATTTGAGGCCCTTAATAATGCATCACAGCTGAAATCAAACTTTATTATCGTGCTGAACGATAATAACATGTCGATTTCAGAGAATGTCGGTGGACTAAACCGATACCTGTCCAATTTCAGAACCGCGGATGTCTATAGCGGATTAAAAGCAAACGTCAAGAATTCTTTGAGCCAGATACCGGGTGTCGGCAAGAAGATGGTACAAAAGATTCACAATGCAAAGAGCGGAATCAAGCAGTTGTTTGTTCCGGGAATGTTCTTTGAAGAGATGGGGCTTATCTATCTTGGACCGGTAGACGGAAGCAATATTGCGGAGATGAGAAAGACATTTAACGAGGCAAAACGTGTGGATGGACCGGTGCTTGTACATGTGCTGACAAAGAAGGGGGCTGGTTATCTTCCGGCAGAGCGGCACCCGGCAAGATTCCACGGAACCGAACCATTTGAGATAGAGACGGGAATTCCGACCAACAAACGGAAGAAGGCAAACTATACCGATGTTTTTTCAACGGTAATGTTAAAGCTTGCGGAGCGGAACCCAAAGGTGGTTGCAATAACTGCAGCAATGGCGGACGGAACCGGATTGAAACGGTTTCATTTGAATTATCCGGAGCGCTTTTTTGATGTCGGGATAGCGGAAGAACATGCGGTGACATTTGCAGCAGGAATGGCAAAAGCAGGTCTTATCCCTGTATTTGCGGTGTATTCTTCTTTCTTACAGCGAGCGTATGACCAGATCATGCATGATGTATGCTTACAGAATCTTCCGGTTGTGTTTGCAGTTGATCGCGCCGGACTTGTTGGAAGCGATGGGGAGACGCATCAGGGAATTTTTGATCTGTCATTTTTGTCCACGATTCCGAATATGACAATATTAGCTCCAAAGAACAAATGGGAGCTTTCCGATATGATGAAATTTGCGGTTGCGTTTGGTGCACCGGTTGCGGTGCGTTATCCGAGAGGGCTTGCATACGATGGATTAAAGGAATTCCGGGAGCCGGTGGAGCTTGGAAAGAGTGAGATGATTTATGAGGAATCGGAGATTGCGCTGTTTGCACTCGGAAGCATGATCCCGATCGCGGAAGAGGTGCGAAACATGCTAAAAGAGGATGGGCATTCCTGCACACTTGTAAATGCACGGTTTGCAAAGCCGTTTGATGAGGCGATGATTCGAAATCTCGCCGGTTCGCATAAACTTTTGGTGACAATGGAAGAGAACGTAAAGAGCGGTGGAATGGGTGAGCATATCGAAAGTTTTCTGCTTAGAGAGAAGCTGGATGTTTCCATCCTGCCGGTATCTGTGCCGGATCAATTTGTGGAGCATGGAAACGTTGATGCACTCCGCGCACTGCTCGGAATAGATGCCAAGGCGATTACAGCAAAGATTTTAGAGGTGTTATGAAAGAACGTTTAGATGTTTTACTAGTAAAAAAGGGACTTGCTCCTTCAAGAGAAAAGGCAAAAACCATGATCATGGAGGGCAACGTATTTGTCAATAATAACCGGGAGGACAAGGCCGGTTCCACATTTTCAGAGGATTGTCAGATTGAGATCCATGGAACAACCTTAAAATATGTCAGCCGGGGGGGACTTAAGCTTGAGAAGGCCATGACACATTTTGGCATTACCTTAGAGGATAAGGTATGCATGGACATCGGAGCCTCAACGGGAGGTTTTACCGACTGCATGCTGCAGAACGGCGCGAAGAAGGTTTATGCAGTGGATGTCGGGTATGGACAGTTTGCATGGAAATTAAGACAGGACCCACGTGTTGTATGTATGGAGAAGACAAATATCCGCTATGTGACTCCGCAGGATATTGCGGATGTCCTTGATTTTGCTTCGGTGGATGTTTCTTTTATTTCCCTGACAAAAGTTCTTCCGGCGGCGAGAGAACTGCTTGCGGCAAACGGTCAGATGGTATGTCTGATCAAGCCTCAGTTTGAAGCCGGGAGAGAAAAGGTCGGAAAGAAGGGAGTTGTGCGTGATATTAAGGTGCATGAGGAGGTTGTTTCCAACATTCTTTCTTTTGCACTTGCGAATGGATTTTCCGTACTTAATCTTGAATTTTCTCCGATCAAGGGACCGGAAGGAAATATCGAATATCTGGTATACCTAGAAAAGGCCGAGGAAACGCATCTGGCGGATAAAGTAGATATGATGGCAGTTGTTGCAGCCGCACATGAGGAGTTAGACAAATAACATGAAACATTTTACCCTGATCACAAATGCGTATAAGGATAAAGACCTCCGGCTGACGGAGCAGGTTAAGGAATACATTCGGGCACGCGGCGGAAGTGCTGTTGGGTTGCTCAGCAATCCAATCGGGCAGCTTAAGGAATTTCAGGTCAGCGACATTCCGAAGGAGACACAGATGATATTTGTGCTTGGCGGGGACGGAACGCTGATCCGTGCGGCAACTGCCGTACAATCACTTGGAATTCCACTTATCGGGGTAAATCTCGGAACGCTTGGCTACCTGTGTGAATTGGAGGAGAGCACGGTTTTTCCTGCGATTGACAGATTGATGAGGGATGATTACAGCGTGGAGGAGCGCATGATGCTGTGCGGGCATCTGGCTGGTGAGAGCAAGACCCGGGCTGCGATGAATGATATTGTAATTCACAGGACAGGCGACCTTACGATGCTAAGCCTGATCGTATATGTAAATGGTGAGATACTCTACACCTATCATGCGGATGGAATTATTGTCGCGACACCGACCGGATCCACCGGATACAATATGTCGGCGGGAGGCCCAATTGTCGATCCGAAAGCAAAAATGATCCTTCTTACACCGATCAACGCGCATAATCTGAATTCTAAGAGTATTGTTCTTGACAGTGAGGATGAGATTGTCATTGAAGTTGCGAGAAGGCGGTATGAGCACGAGGAAGAGGCGTGCGTCAGCTTTGATGGAGATCAGGTCGCAGAACTTAAGGTAGGAGACCGCTTTGTTATTTCCAAAGCACCAAATATCACAAAAATCTGTAAATTGAATAATCTGAGTTTTTTGGAATTGCTTCGTAAAAAGATGGAAACCTATACATAGGAGGGGGACATGAAAACAAAACGTCAATCAAAGATCCTTGAGCTTGTGCAAAAATATGAGATTGAAACGCAGGAGGAATTGTCTGCTTACCTTGAAAAGGAAGGATATACAACCACACAGGCAACCGTATCCCGTGATATCCGTGAGTTGAAGCTGACAAAGATTCCTATGAATAATGGAAAACAGAAATATGCCGTCCTGAATGAAGCAAGGGAACAGATGGCAGAAAAGTATGTCAGGGTACTCCGTGCCGGATTTTTATCCATGGACATGGCACAGAATATCCTTGTGATTAAGACGGTTTCCGGTATGGCGGGCGCTGTGTGTGCAGCAATTGATGCAATGCATATCCCGGGAATTGTCGGTTCGATTGCGGGAGATGACACGATCATGTGTGCAATCCGCACTGTGGAGGAAACATCGGATATCATGGTACATCTCCGCAAGATCATCGAACAGAAATAAAATGCGCCGGATGGGAGAGTAGAAGGAGAGTTTTATGTTACAGAACCTGCATGTGAAGAACCTTGCGCTGATTGACGAGGCAGATGTGGAGTTTACCGAAGGGCTGAATATTCTGACCGGAGAGACAGGTGCCGGCAAGTCCATTATCATTGGCTCCATGAATCTTGCCCTTGGGGAGAAGGTTCCTAAGGAGATGCTGCGGAACAACGATGATACAGCGCTGGTTGAACTTATTTTTCAGGTGGATAACGAACAGACAAAGGAAGCACTTCGTGCTCTTGATGTCGAACTGGAGGATGACATGGTCATCCTGACCAGAAAAATATCCGGTGCAAGAGCGGTTGGACGTATCAATGGAGAAACTGTATCCGTTTCCCGGATGAAAGAGGTCGCAGCACTTTTGATTGACATCTGCGGACAGCAGGAAAGCCATACCCTGTTGTCGAAGAAGAAACATCTTGAAATTCTGGATGAATATGCGAAGGATGCCTTGGCAGATAAGAAACAATCGCTTGCCTTTGAATACAAGGAGTATCGCAAGTTAAAGGAAGAGTGGGAGTCTGCAAACCTCGATACGGAGGAGCAGAAACGGGAATTGTCTTTGCTGGAATATGAGGTGCATGAGATAACAGAAGCAGCGCCGATTGCCGGGGAAGACGAAGAACTTGAAGCAGCTTTCCGCCGTTTTTCCAATGGCAAGAAGATCATGGAATGCCTTGGAAGTGCATACGAGGCAACCGGTGGGGAGATGGAGAGCGCATCGGAGCTGATCGACCGTGCAGTGCGTGAACTCGGAAACGTCAGTGGATTTGATAAGCCGATTGAAGATCTGGAACAGCAGCTGGTCGAGATAGACAATCTGTTGTCCGATTTTAATCATGAGATAAGTAATTACATATCTTCCGCAGAATTTGATGAGGAGACATTCTATGAAACGGAAAAACGTCTGGATGCCATCAATCATCTGAAATCGAAATATGGAAATACGATTGAGGAGATTTTGTCTTCCTGCAGGGAAAAGGAAGAGCGGATTGCAAAGCTCTCCGACTATGAAAATTATCTTGCGGATCTTGCAGCACGCATTGCAAAGCAGGAAAAGAAAGTACAGGAACTATCGGATGAGATCTCTGAAATCCGAAAGAAATATGCGCTTCAATTGTGTGGTACGGTCACAGAAGCATTAAAGGAACTGAACTTCCTAGATGTGAGGTTTGAAATGCAGTTTGAGAGGACTACCGGTTACACTGCAAATGGTGTGGACGATGCAGAGTTTTGGATAGCGACAAATCCGGGAGAGCCGACAAAGCCGCTCGGAAAGGTAGCGTCCGGCGGTGAACTTTCACGTATTATGCTCGCGATCAAGACAGTGATGGCTGAGGGGGATGATATCGGCACACTGATCTTTGATGAGATTGATAGTGGGATCAGTGGCCGCACGGCACAGATGGTTTCCGAGAAACTTAACGTGCTTGGGAAGAGCCATCAGGTTATCTGTATTACACATCTGCCGCAGATTGCCGCAATGGCCGATACGCATTTCCTGATTGAAAAAGAAGTGGAGAATCAGGCAACCGTATCACGTATACGAAAGCTTGATGACAAAGAGTGCATCGGTGAACTTGCAAGAATGCTCGGCGGTGTTGAGATCACGGAGACGGTTTACAAGAGTGCACAGGAAATGAAGCAGATGGCTTACATGAAAAAGTAATTTTATCGCATACTATTACAAAAGATTTCTGGAGTAATGGTATGCGATTTTTTTGTGCACGTTTTTATAAAAATGTAGTAGTGATATATTGCAGTATTGTGTTTTGCTTTTCCTATACAACCTTGCTTGAGGCAATCCCGGACCATATCTATGTGTGTGAGGGGAAAGCGCCGGAACTGAATCTGCGGGTGCCTGTTCGGATAGAACAGAAGGCTTTGCTAAAAAGTGCGGCTGCACTGCAGGAACAGCGCGCACAGGAAGAGGCTGTAACTGCGGTCAAAAACGGCATTGCAGAACAGATTATAACGTGTAAGCTCTTTGGAATTATCCCGATCAAGGAGGTAAAGGTCAGCGTAATCTCAGCGCAATCCGTGTATGCCTCAGGGCGTGTGATCGGTATTTACGGACAGACGGATGGAGTGCTTGTACTTAAGACGTCAGAGGTGCTGGATGAGGAGGGAACACTGATCAGTCCTGCAGAGAATAAAGTGCTGCCGGGCGACTATATCTGCGCTGCAAACGGAGTACCGATTGGAACAAAGGAAGAGCTTATTGAAGCGGTGCAGCAAAACGAGAAAGAAAAACTTGTACTGACATTGGAACGAAAAGGAAAATCCATTGATGTTGCGGTGAAACCGGTCTGCACGCAGGAGAATAAGTACCTGCTTGGCATCTGGGTAAAAGATGACATGGCGGGCATCGGAACCATGACTTATTACACCAGGGAGGGAAATTTTGGTGCGCTCGGACATGGAATCGGCGATGGTGAGACGGGGGAACTTCTGACGATCGCGGAAGGGCGCTTATATAATATGCGTCTGCTTGGTATTCAAAAAGGTGAAAATGGGGCTCCGGGTGAGTTGGAAGGAATTATTTACTATGGAAGTGAAAACTATCTCGGAAGCATCCGGACAAACAGCAGTATGGGAATTTACGGTGAATTGGATGAAAAATGTCTGGCTGGATATAAGGCGTTGGATGAATGCTTTGAGATTGGATATATGCAGCAGATCGTCTGCGACAAAGCGTATATTTTGTCCGATATCAGCGGTGAGACAGCATACTATGAGATCTCAATCGACAGCGTAAATTATCAGGCAACTGACACCAACAAAGGAATACAGTTCCATGTGGATGATCCAAAACTCCTAGAGTTGACCGGAGGAATCGTGCAGGGAATGAGTGGCAGCCCGATCATACAGGACGGCAGGATCATCGGCGCGGTGACACACGTGCTGGTAAATGACCCGAAGCGTGGATATGGGATTTTTATCGAGAATATGTTGCAGTAGCAGTGGGAACGTCCCCACTGTCGACAAATTTTGACAAATTGCCCCAATTAGGTTTATATATAGTTACAATGATAAACGTGACAAGCATTGGAGGCAGATATGGAAACACTAAAATGTGTGATTGCAGATGACAACGAAAGAATGCTACAGTTACTTGGAGCGATTGTTTCCGGGGAAGATGATTTTGAAGTAGTGGGAGCCGCAAAAGATGGGGAACAGGCGTACAAGCTGATCAAGGAGAAGGAACCGGATGTGGTGCTGATGGATGTTGTTATGCCGAAACTGGATGGACTGGCAGTTCTAAAGCAGATCAGTGAAGACGCATCAATGGCAACGCACCCTTCATTTATAATGATCAGCGCGATCGGCCAGGAGAAGATCACAGAGGAGGCATTCTCCTATGGCGCGGATTATTTTATCATGAAGCCTTTTGACAATAACATGGTGATAAGCCGAATCCGGCATGTGCGCGATATGAAAACAGATCAGGACAGGCGCAAGATCAATGCGTATGAACGGATAGAAGAGCAGGGAACGGAAGATTTAGAACATATCGTTACGGAAATCATCCATGAAGTCGGGGTACCAGCACATATTAAAGGGTATCAGTACTTAAGAGAAGCAATCATGATGTCGGTAAACGATATGGATATGCTGAACTCTATTACAAAGGTGCTTTATCCGACAATTGCAAAAAAATTTGATACTACATCAAGCCGGGTGGAACGTGCAATCCGCCATGCAATCGAGGTGGCATGGAGCCGGGGAAAAATGGATACCATTGATGAACTGTTCGGGTATACGGTAAACAACGGAAAGGGAAAGCCGACCAATTCAGAATTTATTGCGCTCATCACGGACAAGATCCGCCTGCAGATGAAGCAGACGGCAGGATGCGCGTAAGAATTACTTCTGGTGTGGGAAAATAAGGGTTTCCAATTGAGAGAAAAGGGAATATAATATTCTTAATAATTGTATTGGAGTTGGAGGGTTTTTATGAAGAATATTTTATTCGTTTCGTCGGAGGCTGTTCCATTCATCAAAACGGGTGGTCTTGCAGATGTGGTTGGTTCTCTTCCGCGATATATCAATAAGAATGAATTTGATGTGAGAGTCATTCTTCCGAAGTATGCCTGCATGGACAAGTCCTTTTTGCCGGATCTGAAGTTTAAATGCCATTTTTATGTGGATCTTAATTGGCGCAAGCAATATGCCGGAATTCTTGAGACACAGTACAAGGGGATCACGTTTTATTTTGTGGACAATGAATTCTATTTCGCCGGTGCATCACCTTATAACAACATCTATGAGGATGTAGAAAAATTCGCATATTTTTCCAAGGCAGTTTTATGTGCACTTCCTTTCCTGGAGTATCATCCGGATGTGATTCACTGTAATGATTGGCAGACCGGACTTCTGCCGGTATTTTTGCATACATCCTTTGGAAGTGATCCGTTTTATTCCGGAATTAAGACCGTTTTTTCAATTCATAATATGAAGTTTCAGGGGCGCTGGCGTATCCGGGAGGTCATGGATATTACAGGACTTCCAAAGCAGATATTCAATTCCAATGAGCTTGAAGCATATGGGGAGGCGAATTATCTAAAGGGTGGAATTGTGTATGCGGACGCTGTGACAACTGTCAGTCCGACTTATGCACATGACATAACGACACCGGAGGGTGGCGAAGGGCTGGATGGTCTGATGTTTGCAAGACGAAATGTTCTTTCCGGTATCATCAACGGCCTGGATTATGAAGAATACAACCCGTTGACGGATCCGTATATCGACTATCATTTTTCTGAGCGTGATGCCGTTGAGGGAAAGCGGCTCAACAAGAAAAAGTTTCAGGAGAATGCGCAAATTGCGGTGGATGAGAATGCACTGCTGATCGGAATTGTATCAAGACTGACTGACCAGAAGGGCTTCGATCTGGTTGCTTATGTGATGGATGAAATGCTTAGCACCATGAATGTGCAGCTTGCGGTTCTTGGAACCGGTGAATCCCGCTATGAGAATATGTTCCACTATTTCCAGAACAAATATCCGGACAAGGTATATGCACATATCGGATATTCCGAAGAGAATGCACATCAGATCTATGCATCCTGTGATGCTTTCCTGATGCCATCTCTTTTCGAGCCGTGTGGATTGAGCCAGCTGATCTCCATGCGCTATGGTACTGTGCCAATCGTGAGAGAGACAGGCGGCCTCAAGGACACTGTAGAGCCATACAATGAATATACACAGACCGGAACGGGCTTTTCTTTCCGCAACTATAATGCACATGATATGTTACATGTGATCCGTTATGCAAAGCAGGTTTTTGACAATGACGGGCAAAGCTGGAAAGGCATTATGGAACGTGGCATGGACATGAATTTCTCGTGGAATGCGTCTGCGGGCAAATACGAAGAACTTTACAACCACCTGACCGAGTGACTGGCTTACAAAGAATATGATATTTAATGATAAGCGGCATTATCCCGATATGTACCATTACCGACACATATCGTTTGGACGATGCCGCTTTTATTTGCATTATGGAAAAAACTTTTTTAATAATGCAAAGATACTCCACCCTTGCAGCAATGCACAAGCAACACGGGCGCAGGTAAATTGCTAGGATACGGCTGCGTAGGTAAGCAGATGCGTTGCCCTGGTGTAAAGATAAGCATGATCCGACAGAATCTCATCATCGGCAAGCTGCGATGCATTTACCTGTCGTACCATATCTGTGTAATAAGCCATATCCGGAGTATCATCTACGGGGAGAAGCAGTAGTTCATGGACGCTGCTCGGAAGAATAACCAGATCTTTTTCAAATGAATCTGCAAGGGAAGCAATCAGATCCGGATACAACAGCACAGATGCGCCATAGGTACGATACTGATTTGAAAGGACATAGATTGGAAATGTGTCCTCTGCAAGAAAGCCGGAAGAGTCATAGATAATCTCATTTAGGATATTCTGCAGATTGTCAATACGGTGCGTCAGCAGCTTCGGTGTGTTTGCCAGCGCCACCTCATAAAGTTCATCCTCATCAATGTTCCAAAAACGCAGATGCTCATCGTAGATCAGAATACTTGCCTGTCTGGCGTCATCCGCCTGCAGTAAGCAGTAATACAGAACTGCAAAATCCAGAAAACGTTTGTGGGGAACAAGTGGAAGTAATTCCTTGTTGCGCTCAAAGCTGACCAGACGCATCACGATATTTTTCTTCGCTTTGCTGTAATCGGTAAAAACAGATGTGTCAAAATGATAGGAGGGAAGCGCCTGCTGGTACGTGGTCAGAATATCGCTTACGATATCTTCCGTAGGAACCCCATCCAGATAACGATGGTAATAGGGTGGGATATAGATGGTCGGGGCAAGATTGGTGCCGGGACTTGTGATGATAAATGCATCTTTGGAAACCCCATTGTTTTTCGTGATGGTGCGGACCTCCACTGTGGCGTCAGAATCCAGGCTATCTCGCAGCCGTGCCTGAATATAGTGTAAAAACTCCTGATAATTCATATTTTCTCCTTTGTCTGTCAGGAACAAAGAAAAATGGGAAAATGCACGAAATGTGCAGGGATAAAAGAAAACACGGAACAAAAAGTGTTCCGTGCCAGAGCCGATAAGGGGAATCGAACCCCTGACCTACGCATTACGAGTGCGTCGCTCTACCGACTGAGCCATATCGGCGTGCTCTTGCAAGCAAGAACTATAATAACAAATTCCTATTCGAAAATCAACCTTTTTTTGTGAAACAGGTTGTCCTTTTTCGGCAGAATTGATATAATCGACTATGAATTGTGCAGAGAGGTAGAGAATATGAGCAAGAACGAAAAGACAACAAAAAATACAAATACAAAAAAGAATGATTCCATGCAAAGTGCATTTACGGGCATCGGTACATTCTTCAAAGAAAATAAGAAGCTGGATGTGATGATTGGCTTTGGAATTCTGGCTCTGGCACTTATACTTATCGGCGTGCTTGGACTCGGAGAACCGGTGGTTCCTGTATGCCTTATCATTATTCTTGAGGCGGGAATTGCCGTAATGCTTCACAACGCAGAACTCTGGGTACATGGTGTGGCAGTGATCCTTCAGATTGCTGCAGGGGTATGCATTCAGCGGATCGCCCTTATGATTCTGTGCGTAGTGTTATATGTCCTTGCAATCGGCGCATTACAGCTGGGAAGCCGTTTGGACAAATAGAAATCCAATATGAACAAGATCAATTATCAAAAAATGATGGAAGATACCATCAAAAACATATGCTCCGAGGGGGAAGTACCGCGGCTTTTGCTACACAGCTGCTGCGGACCGTGCAGTTCTTACTGTCTGCAATACCTGTCGGAGTATTTTAAAATAACAGTATTTTATTATGATCCCAACATATATCCGCCGGAGGAGTACGCGCTACGTGCACGTGAACAGGAACGTTTCACAAAAGAATTCCCGACAAAATACCCGGTAGAATTTATGGAGGGGAGTTACGATACAGAGCGTTTTTATGAGACTGTCCGTGGCATGGAACAACTGCCTGAGGGCGGGGAGCGCTGCTTTGCCTGCTATGAACTGCGGCTTAGGGAGACAGCGGAGTATGCGAAGAAAAACGGCTTTGATTACTTTACGACAACTCTTTCAATCAGCCCGATGAAGAATGCACAGAAACTCAATGAAATCGGGGGACGGCTGGCAGAGGAGTACGATATTCCTTATCTGTTCTCCGATTTTAAGAAGAGGGACGGATATAAGAAGTCAACGGAACTGTCACGGGAATACGGAATGTATCGCCAATATTACTGTGGCTGTGTGTATTCAAAGGCACAAAGAGACGCAGAAATCAGACAGAAAGAACAAAGTGAAGCACCATTATAAAATCCATACAGGAAAGAAAGGCAGGATATAGTTATGGCACAATTATGGGGAGGACGTTTTACCAAGGAGACGGATAAGCTGGTATACAACTTTAATGCGTCCATTTCATTCGACCAGAAGTTTTACGCACAGGATATTGAGGGCAGCATCGCGCATGTGTGCATGCTTGGAAAACAGGGAATTCTCACGAATGAAGAAATGCAGCAGATTGTTGCATGCTTAGATGAGATTAAACAGGATGTGGACAGCGGAAAGCTTGTGATCACAGATGAGTATGAAGATATCCATAGCTTTGTGGAAGCAAATCTGATCGACCGCCTCGGGGACACCGGGAAAAAACTTCATACCGGACGCAGCAGAAACGACCAGGTTGCTTTGGATATGCGTCTGTTCACCCGCCTTCAGGTACTCGAGACAGACGAGCTTCTTAAGGAACTGCTTGGGACAATCCTTTCTATTATGAAGGAAAACACACAGACGATCATGCCGGGATTTACCCATTTGCAGAAAGCTCAGCCGATTACACTTGCACATCACATGGGCGCATATTTTGAAATGTTTAAAAGGGATCGTTCCAGATTGTACGACATTTTTATGCGTATGAACTATTGTCCGCTCGGCTCCGGCGCACTTGCAGGGACTACATATCCGCTCGACCGCGAATATACAGCGGATTTGATGGGATTTTTCGGACCAACCCTTAACAGTATGGATGGTGTTTCCGATCGTGATTACCTGATTGAGTTTCTGGCAGCACTTTCGACGATCATGATGCATCTTTCCCGTTTCTCAGAGGAAATCATCATCTGGAATTCAAATGAATACCAGTTTGTGGAGATTGACGATGCATACAGCACCGGAAGCAGCATTATGCCTCAGAAAAAGAATCCGGATATCGCAGAGCTGGTGCGTGGAAAGACTGGACGGGTGTATGGCGCACTGATGTCGCTCCTTACGACCATGAAGGGAATTCCGCTTGCATATAATAAAGATATGCAGGAAGATAAGGAGCTTTCCTTCGATGCGTTTGACACCGCGAAGGGATGTATTGCTTTGTTTAACGGAATGCTTAAGACGCTTCGTTTTAATAAGGATGTTATGAGAAAAAGTGCAAACAACGGATTCACCAATGCGACAGATGCGGCAGATTATCTGGTCAATCATGGAATTCCGTTTCGCGATGCACACGGAATTATCGGGCAGATTGTTCTCTACTGTATCGACAAGAAGATTGCAATCGATGATATGAGCCTTGAGGAATTGAAAAAATTCTCAGATGTATTCGAGGAGGATATCTATGATGCAATCTCAATGGAAACCTGCGTAAATAAGCGTTTGACGATCGGTGCGCCTGGCAAGGAAGCAATGGAGAAAGTCATTGCAATCGAGGAAGAGTATCTTGCGAAGGACTGGGAGATTCCGGGCTGGGAGGACGATACGGCAGAAGATGAGGATGATCCGGAAGAAGATGACATCTCGATGGATGAAGAAAATGAGTAATTTTGCACCGGTTTGTGCATATGTTACAATAAATAGTAAAATAAATTGGTAATTTAATAAGGTTTGTGAATTGTAATTTTTAACAAAGTCAAGTAATATTTTTAATACAAAGACAAATGTTTGCGAGAGACGGACAAATAGGACTCGCGGCAGAAGAGAATAGGAGAATTCATAACATGAGCGAGAAGTTAAAAGTTGGTATTTTGGGCGGAACCGGAATGGTTGGACAGAGATTCATCTCTTTATTGGAGAATCATCCTTGGTTCGAAGTTACAACAATTGCTGCCAGCCCGAGAAGTGCAGGCAAGACATATGCTGAGGCAGTCGGTGATCGCTGGAAAATGGATACTCCAATGCCGGAAGCTGTCAAGAATATTGTTGTTAAGAATGTAAATGAAGTAGAGAGCGTAGCTGCCGAAGTTGATTTCGTTTTTTCCGCTGTGGATATGACAAAGGATGAGATCAAGAAGATTGAGGAAGCTTATGCGAAGACCGAGACTCCGGTTGTTTCCAATAACAGCGCACACCGCTGGACACCGGATGTTCCGATGGTAGTTCCGGAAATCAACCCGGAGCATATGGAAGTAATCAAATATCAGAAAGAGCGTCTTGGCACAACAAGAGGATTTGTTGCAGTTAAGCCTAATTGCTCAATCCAGTCTTATGCACCGGTTCTTACCGCATGGAAAGAGTTTGAGCCATACGAAGTAGTTGCTACGACCTATCAGGCAATTTCCGGAGCGGGAAAGACCTTCAAGGATTGGCCGGAGATGGTAGGCAACATCATCCCATACATCGGTGGCGAAGAAGAAAAATCCGAGAAAGAGCCACTTCGTATCTGGGGACATGTGGATGATGAAAAGAAGTGCATTGTTCCGGCAGAAAGCCCGGTTATCACCTGCCAGTGCATCCGTGTTCCGGTACTTAACGGACATACAGCAGCTGTATTCGTAAAGTTCAAGAAGAAACCTACAAAGGAACAGCTCATCGAGGCACTTGTCAATTACTCAGGAGTTCCGCAGCAGCTTGAACTTCCAAGCGCACCAAAGCAGTTTATCCAGTATCTTGAAGAAGACAACCGTCCACAGATTTCTTTGGACGTCAACTTTGAACATGGTATGGGAATCTCTGTCGGAAGACTCAGAGAAGATACTGTATATGATTGGAAGTTTGTCGGTCTTTCACATAACACGGTCCGTGGCGCTGCAGGCGGTGCTGTATTGTGCGCGGAACTGTTAAAGGCACAGGGATATATCACAAAGAAATAAAGCACAGAAAAGTTAATATCAGAACAAATGAAAGCTGTTTTCCTGAATGCGTAGGAAAACAGCTTTTTTTGAAAACCTTTATTGCTACAAAAATTCAATCGTGATATGATATGTATAGCAACGAGCAGTGCCAGCCGAAAAATAAGAGCCGTAGCCTGTGCTTGCACAAGGCATGCGGTTCTTATTTTTCGGCTGATAGGGCGACTGCCGGTACAGCGAGAAAAGCGAAGCGTTTCGAGCTGCCGGCACAAGGAAGACACAAGGTAACTACAGGAGAAAAAGATGAAAGCGAGAACAACCGATTTAAAGAAACTAGAAAGCTACTACGAAAAATCCGGCAACCAGATGCTTTTGCTATATGGAAGAAGAGGCTGTCAGAAAGAGGAGCTGATCCGGGAATTTGTAAAAGACAAAAAACATTTTTACTATCGGTGCCGTCAGGCATCTGCACTTGAACAGCGCAAGATGATGGGGAGAGAGATTGCAGGACAGTTTGATGCAAAGCTGCAGAAGGATACATATGATGAATACTTCAACCGGATCAAATCAGGAGACCCAAGTAAATTGGTCGTAGTGATTGATGAGGCTCAGTATGTCATCAAAAAAGATCCGGAGTTCATTGAAAGCATTGTAAAACTTCGCATGAAGCGATTATATCCGGGACCGGTGCTGATCCTTCTTGTGACATCATCACTTGTATGGGCAAGACAGGAAGCTCTGTCTGCATTTGGTGAGAACGCTAAACGGATTGATGGGCAGATCGCGATTGACAATTACAACTTTCTTGAGGCGGTCCGCGCATTTCCAAAGACGAGCGTGCGTGACTGCATTAAGATTTACGGAGTGCTTGGTGGCGTTCCGGCATATATGGATCGCTGGGATGAATCTGAAGATATCCGGGCAAATATCTGCCGGCTGATCCTGAGTCCTGATGGAGCTTTGTTTACGGAGGCGGAAGATGTTATTTCAGCAGAACTGAGAGAACTTTCCGTATATAATACGATTCTTGCGACCATCGCCCGCGGAGATAATAAATTGAACGATCTGTTTCATATGACAGGATTCTCGCGCGCGAAGATCAGCGTATATATGAAGAATCTAAGTCACTTTGACATTATAGAAAAGCTGGTATCCTTCGAGACCGGTGGTTGGGAAAATTCCAAAAAAGGTGTTTACCAGATTAAAGATACATTTGTTAATTTTTGGTTTAAATTTGTATACCCGAACCAATCTGACCTATATCTGATGAGCCCGGAACAGTTTTATGATACATATATTGCGCCGGAGCTTGATGCATATCTGAAGCGCTATTTCAGGGATGTATGTACCGAATATCTGATGATATTAAACCAGATGGGTAAACTTCCACTTAGCATACATAAGGTCGGAACCTGGGTTGGTAAGACCGGAAATATTGACATTATTGCACAGAGTACGGATCGACAAAATATTATTGGATTCTGCAATTGGGATCAGCCGCTTATGACCATGCAGATGTGTGAGGATATGGCTACGGCAATGGAACAGGCAAAGCTGGATTCCAATCACTATTATCTGTTTTCTGCCACTGATTTTGAACCGGAATTGAAGAAATATGTAACAATGGATCAGCGTTTTGTCCTGATTGATATGAATGAACTGTAAGCGAGAGTAAGTATGGGAAAATCTTTAATTATAACCGAGAAACCTTCCGTTGCACGGGAATTCGCAAATGTGCTTCATGTAAACGGACGGCAGAATGGTTACATAGAGAACCAGGAGTATGTGATCACCTGGTGCGTCGGACATCTTGTCGGAATGGTGTATCCGGAGGCCTACGATGCAAAATACAAAAAGTGGCGGCTGGAAGATTTGCCATTTTTGCCGAAGGATTACAAATATGATGTGATCAAAGAAGTTAAAAGTCAATATGATATTGTGCATGGAATGCTTCAAAGAGAAGATATCGACCGTGTGTATTGGGCAGGCGATGCCGGAAAAGAAGGACAGACGATTGAGGAAAATATCCGCAATTACGGTGGTGTCCGCAAAGGAATGGAAGAACTTCGTGTCTGGATCGATTCACAGACGGAAGAGGAAATCTTGCGTGGAATCCGGCAGGCACGCCCGATGGAGGATTATGCTAACTTAGGAAAATCAGGCATTATGAGGACCATCGAGGATTACGCGATGGGAATTAATTTTTCGCGTGTAATGTCGGTCAAATACGGGAATCTCTTAAATGATGCCGCAGGAACAAAATCTTACACGGCGATTGCGGTAGGACGAGTAATGACCTGTGTGCTGGGAATGGTTGTTATCCGGGAGCGGGAGATCCGCAATTTCAAGGAGATACCATTTTATCGTGTGGTAGGTAACTTCACGAAAGCGGGCGTTGAGGGGGAGTGGAAGACAACAGATACTTCCGGGTATCTTGATTCGCCGCTCCTATATAAGGAAAATGGATTCCGGGAAGAAAAAGATGCAATCGCATTCATGGAATCGCTGGAAGGAAAGCCGGCAAAGGTACTCTCGATAGAGAAGGGGGTTACAAAGAAACGCGCGCCGCTATTGTTTAATCTTGCCGAATTACAGGCGGAGTGCGCCAAACGGTTTAAAATCAGCCCGGATGAGACCTTGCAGATCGCGCAGGATTTGTATGAAAAGAAACTGACGACTTATCCGAGAACGGATGCAAGGGTTCTCTCGTCAGCAATCGCAAAAGAAATATCTAAGAATATCAGCAAGCTTAGAAACTACGAACCAACTACTTCCTACGTAGAACAGATACTTGAGAAGAAGTTATATGCAAATATAATTAATACACAATATACGGATGATAGCAAAGTTACGGATCATTATGCAATTATTCCAACCGGACAGCTTACAGAACTTAACAGTCTGAACTCCCTACAGAGGGCGGTGTTTGATGTAATCGTACGCCGGTTTTTAAGTATCTTTTATCCGCCTGCAGAATATGAAAATGTAAAGCTTATTGTGGGGGTTAATTGTGGCGAAAAGACAGAGCAATTTTTCGCGGGAACAAAGGTTTTGAAGAAACCAGGATTCCTTGAGGTTGCCACGCCGCCGAAGAAGAAATCTTTTGAGGAGGAAAATGCAAGAATCCTTGGAGGGCAGTCGCTTTCGGATGCGGACAGTGATGATTCTGAAAATGCAGAGCCGGTTGTTAATCCAAAGGTTCTGCTTGAACTTGCAGATACACTTAAGAAAGAGGATGAAGTTGATGTGAACGGATATAGCATCAAGTTCGGAAAAACTTCGCCACCGAAGCGGTATACATCCGGTTCCATGGTACTTGCAATGGAAAATGCCGGTCAGTTGATTGAAGATGAAGAACTTCGTGAACAGATTAAAGGTTCCGGAATCGGAACTTCGGCAACCCGAGCTGAAATCATTCAGAAGCTGGTCCGTATCGGTTATCTTAACTTAAATAAGAAGACACAGATCTTAAGCCCTGAAAACCTTGGAGAAATGGTCTTTGAGGTGGTGAACATGACGGTCCCGGCACTTCTTAATCCGAAGATGACTGCCTCATGGGAGAAGGGACTCGACGGAATCACACAGGGAACCGTAGATTTCTGGGATTATCGCAACAAATTGGAGGACTTTATCCGCAAAGAGACACTCTCCATGATCCAGCAGGATATTCGCGGTGTGCTTGCAGAACGGATCAGTGACTATGCAGGAAGAGATGCCAGAGGAGCAGGCGCGAGAAGAAAGATCGGCGCGAAATGTCCGGTGTGTGGCGGCGAGATCGTGACCACCCCATTTGGGTATGGATGTGCAAATTATAAAAAAGATAAATCTGGATGTAATTTTAATATCGGAGAGATCGCCGGAATGATCGTGCCGGAAGAACAGGTAAAGCTTCTTCTTGGTGAGGAGCGGCATACGGATGTAATTAAGGGCTTTAAGTCCAAGTCAGGAAAGCGCTTTAACGCGATCTTAAAGTTAGAGACGGAATCTGCCACAGCGGAGGAAAATGATGCTAAGCGTTCGATGCGAATAGTATTTGATTTTGCGGATGTGGAGCCGGAGATCCTGCCGGATGTTGTCTGTCCGATCTGCGGGGGACAGATCAGGAAGACCCCGTTTGGTTTCGGATGTGTCAATTTTAAAAAGGACGATCCGGACAGTTGCCGTTTTTCTATCGGACAGATTGCAGGAAAGAGTCTTACCGCGGCAAATGTCAAACAACTGCTGACGGAAAAAAAGACGGATACGATCCGTGGGTTTAAGTCAAAAAACAAGAAGAAATTTGATGCGTGTCTGATTCTTGCAGAGGATGAGAACGGAAAGCCGAGCATCCAGTTTGATTTTGAACACGTTGAGGCGAAGAAAGTTGCCGGAGTTGTCTGTCCGATCTGTCAGGGAGAGATCGTTGCAACACCATTTGGGTTCGGCTGTGCCAATTACAAAAAGGATGATCCGGACAGCTGCCGTTTCGCAATCGGGAAGATGGCGGAAAAATCACTCACGGAATCCCAGGTAAAACAGCTCCTTACCGATGGACGTACAGAGACGATACGGGGATTCAAGTCAAAATCCGGCAAGAAATTTGATGCCCGCGTAATGCTCGCGAAGGACGAAGCAGGAAAGGTGACGGGGTTAAAGTTCGATTTTGAAGACCTTGAACCTCTTACGTTAAAGGATGCCGAATGCCCGTTGTGCAAGGGCAGGATCGTGATCACACCGTATGGGTACCGGTGCATTAACTATGTCAAGGATGATGAGAACAGCTGCAAGTTTGTGCTTGGCCCGATTGCGGGCGTAAAACTCAAAGAAAATCAGGTCCGCGAACTTCTTACAAAGAAGAAACTTGGCCCGATCCCGGGATTTGTCGCAAAAACAGGTATGATGTTTGAGGCTCCGCTTAAACTGACGGAGGAAGGCAATGTTGAATTTGATTTTCCGGAAAAGCCTAAACCGCAGGATTCGAATGTGCCTTGCCCGAAGTGCCATGCACTGATGAAGCGTGGACAATGGCAGTACGAATGCGAATGTGGCTTTAAGCTGTGGCATACGGTGGCGAAGGTTCCACTTTCGGAGGAGACAATCCTTACCTTGTTGGAGGAAGGAAAATCCAGAGAAAAAATCAGTGGATTTACGTCAAAGGCGGGCAATGTTTTTGATGCGTACTTAAAGTATGAGGATGATACGATAAAGTTTGACTTTGACCGTAAGGATGAACCTGTGGCAGACCCAGACACAGCAGGAGCGGCAGATAGTGCTCAGCAGGACAACAATAGATGATTAAAAAATAGAAAGGAACAATGACATGCAGACAGCAGAGATTAAGAACCTCTACACATTAGAGGAAAGCATCGCCGGAGAGTATCTGGCACAGTTTACATATCCGTGGGAGGCATTGAACGGAATCGGAGATTTTATCCGCAAGCTTGGCCCAACGCTTGACCCGGATATCTACGAGCAGAGAGGAGAAGACATCTGGGTAGCAAAAAATGCAACTGTATTTGAGAGCGCATATCTTCACGGACCGCTTATTATTGATGAGGAAGCAGAAATCCGCCACTGTGCATTCATTCGCGGCAATGCGATCGTTGGAAAGGGATCTGTTGTAGGAAACTCGACGGAACTTAAGAATGTGATCATCTTTAACAGCGTGCAGGTTCCGCATTACAATTATGTGGGAGATTCTATCTTGGGTTACAAATCGCATATGGGAGCGGGATCAATCACCTCCAATGTGAAATCCGACAAAACGCTCGTTGTCGTAAAGGATATTTATGATACGAAGGAAGAAATCGCAACTGGAAGAAAGAAGTTTGGCGCAATGCTTGGAGACTATGTGGAGGTTGGCTGCAATTCTGTCTTAAACCCGGGAACTGTCATCGGCCCTCACTCCAATGTATATCCACTTTCACGCGTCAGGGGTGTGATTCCGGCCGGCTCAATTTTTAAGGATGCGCAGCATGTGGTAAAAAAACATTAATGTGGATTTTGGGAAAATTCCATTTTAAAGAACCGATAATGTGCATTTTTCAGGTGGAGAAAACGCCTGTGGAGGCGTTTTGATAAATAATTAACAAAAATGAAAAAAGAATATCAATAGTACTAGACTTATGAAAAAAAATGTGCGAAAATAAATGCAGTGTGTCGAGCAAAATTTGACACGATAGAATAATTATTCTTGAAAGGAGTCTTATAATGATTTACACGAAAGAAGTTCAGAACATGTGTCCTGTAGCTAAGGGCGCAAAGCATGAGCCAGCTCCAATCCCGGAAGAGGGAAAATGGGTACATGCAAAAAAGATTGAGGACATTTCAGGCTTTACACATGGTGTAGGCTGGTGTGCACCACAGCAGGGTGCCTGCAAGCTTTCACTGAATGTTAAGAATGGTGTTATTGAAGAGGCACTCGTTGAGACGATCGGATGCTCAGGTATGACACATTCTGCAGCTATGGCAGCAGAAATCCTTCAGGGAAAGACCATTCTCGAAGCTCTTAATACTGACCTTGTATGTGATGCAATCAATACAGCAATGAGAGAGCTGTTCCTTCAGATCGTATACGGACGTACACAGAGTGCATTTTCCGATGACGGTCTTGCAGTAGGAGCAGGACTTGAGGATCTCGGAAAGGGACTTCGTTCTCAGGTTGGTACCATGTATGCAACCAAGGAGAAGGGTGTTCGTTACCTTGAGATGGCAGAAGGTTATGTAACCGGAATTGCTTTGGATGAGAATAACGAAGTTATCGGATATCAGTTCGTTTCCCTTGGAAAGATGACTGACTTCATCAAGAAGGGTGATGATCCGAACACCGCATGGGAGAAGGCAAAGGGCCAGTACGGTCGTGTTGCTGATGCAGTTAAGATCATCGACCCGAGACAAGAGTAGTCGGGAAAATAACGAAAGGAGAACGAAATACAATGGCTTTATTTGAATCATATGAAAGAAGAATTGACCAGATTAATGCTGTTCTTAACAGCTATGGTATCAGCTCCATCGAAGAAGCTGAGAAGATTACAAAGGATGCTGGACTTGACGTGTATGACCAGGTTAAGAAGATTCAGCCAATCTGTTTTGAGAATGCATGCTGGGCATATGTTGTAGGTGCAGCTATCGCGATCAAGAAGGGATGCACAAGAGCAGCAGACGCAGCAGCAGCAATCGGAGAGGGACTTCAGGCATTCTGTATTCCGGGTTCTGTTGCAGATCATCGTAAGGTAGGTCTTGGACATGGTAACCTTGGAAAGATGCTTTTGGAAGAAGAGACAGAGTGCTTCTGCTTCTTAGCAGGACATGAGTCATTCGCAGCAGCAGAAGGAGCAATCGGTATCGCTGAGAAGGCAAACCGCGTTCGCCAGAAGCCGCTTCGTGTTATCTTAAACGGACTTGGAAAGGACGCAGCACAGATCATTTCCCGTATCAACGGATTTACCTATGTTGAGACCAAGTACGATTACAAGGCAGCTAAGCTTAATGTTGTATAGGAGAAGCCATACTCAGATGGACTTCGTGCAACCGTTAAGTGCTACGGCGCAGATGATGTTCAGGAAGGTGTTGCAATCATGCATCACGAGAACGTTGGTGTTTCCATCACCGGTAACTCTACCAACCCGACTCGTTTCCAGCATCCGGTTGCAGGTACATACAAGAAGGAATGCATCGAGCAGGGTAAGAAATACTTCTCCGTTGCATCCGGCGGTGGTACAGGACGTACCCTTCACCCGGACAACATGGCAGCAGGTCCGGCTTCTTACGGTATGACTGATACATTAGGACGTATGCACTCTGATGCACAGTTCGCAGGATCATCTTCAGTACCGGCTCACGTAGAGATGATGGGTCTTATCGGAATGGGTAACAACCCAATGGTTGGTGCAACTGTAGCTGTTGCAGTACTTGTTGAGGAGGCGGCAAAAGCTGGTAAATTTTAATAGAATGGCTTAAAAACGGTCATTTAGAGGGCTTTTCACATCATGTAGTTAGGTGTGAAATGCCCTCATTTTTTATGCTATTTTCCTTTACTTGTCACTCAGCTTGACGCAGTCAAGTGATTTACTTGACCATAACCACTTCAGGGGTAGCCTTTCTTATTAGTTATCTTAAGTTTTACCAGATGCTAAGTTATTAT
>JALEKN010000058.1 GCA_022769125.1 Agathobacter sp. | reverse complement strand
CTCCAGAAGATAAAAAAGAATATCAGTATTTATTTGATGCACACAAAAAATATATAAGGGATATCAGACGAGAACAGCTTCAAGAGCAAGGTATAGATACAAGCCTATTGAGCTTCATTCGTTCTTTAGACTTCAAGATTTCTTTTTACGGATATAATGACGAAAGAATAACTGTATATACTCAATCAATAGCATATATTCAGCTTGAGAAAGAAGAGCAAGTAAAACGTTATTCTATCAAGCAATTTCAGAAAATAAGAAAAGATATCTTAGAATTGCTAATATCTCAAAAGTAGTAGTACAAGTAGTAGTAAGCAAAAGCAAAGGCACTCTCCATCATTGGAAAGTGCCTATTTTACTGGGTTTTTCTCGATTTTTACTTATCCAAGGACTTCATCGTCGGGAACAGCAGTACATCCCTGATCGCCGGTGAATCTGTCAGCAGCATGACAAGTCTGTCGATACCATATCCGATACCACCTGTTGGCGGCATACCGATCTCAAGTGCGTTGAGGAAGTCCTCATCCGTGTGCTCTGCCTCGTCATCACCTGCTGCAGCGTTGGCATCCTGCTGGGCGAAACGCTCACGCTGGTCGATCGGATCATTAAGCTCAGAGTATGCGTTGCACATCTCCCAGCCGTTGCAGAACAGCTCGAAACGCTCTACCTTGGTCGGATCGGACGGCTTCTTCTTGGTCAGTGGAGAGATCTCGATTGGATGGTCCATAACGAAGGTCGGCTGAACGAGGTTGTGCTCTGCATACTCCTCAAAGAAGAGATTTAAGATATCACCCTTCTTGTGGCGCTCCTCGTACTCGATGCCTCATTCTTTTGAGAGAGCCTTAGCTGCCGCATCGTCCGGCACCTGTGCCGGATCGTCAAAGTCGATACCTGCATACTTCTTGACAGCTTCTGTCATGGTGATACGCTCGAATGGCTTTCCAAAGTCAATCTCGACACCGTTGTAGGTAATCACGGAAGATCCGTTTACCTTTTCCGCAAGATATTTGAACATGGACTCTGTCAGCTCCATCATACCGTAGTAATCGGTATATGCCTGATACAGCTCCATAAGTGTAAATTCCGGATTATGCCGGGTATCAACACCCTCGTTGCGATATACACGGCCAATCTCGAATACACGCTCGAGTCCGCCGACAATCAGTCTCTTCAAGTAAAGCTCGAGAGAAATACGAAGCTTTACATCTTCGTTCAACGCATTGTAATGTGTCTCAAAAGGTCTTGCCGCAGCACCGCCCGCGTTGGAAACAAGGGTAGGTGTTTCAACCTCGATGAAGTCTCTTCCTGCAAGGAAGTTACGGATCTCGCGCACGATCTGGGAACGCTTGATAAATACGTTCTTGCTATCCTCATTCATAATAAGGTCAACATATCTCTGACGATAACGTGCGTCTGTATCGGTCAGTCCGTGGAACTTCTCCGGAAGCACCTGAAGGCTCTTGGAAAGAAGCGTAAGTTCTTCTGCGTGAATGGAAATCTCGCCGGTCTTGGTGCGGAATGCGTACCCCTTTACGCCAAAGATATCACCGATATCAGACTTCTTGAAATCCGCATAGGCATCCTCGCCGATTGCATCACGCGCAACGTATACCTGGATCTTGCCCTTTAAGTCCTGAATATTGCAGAAAGATGCTTTTCCCATGACACGCTTGAACATCATACGTCCGGCAATGCTTACCGGAATCGGTGAGGCATCCATGATCGCGCGTCTCTCGTTGTAATCGTTACCAAGCACTTCCTTTGCCGCTGCCTCGTCAAGTCCCTCTACACTCGGGGTGACATGTCCTGCAAGAAGCTCAGCTTCATGCTTGATGTAGTTCTCTCTAACCTCATCGGAATGATGAGTCACATCATACTTTGTGATGACAAATGGATCTTTGCCATTTTCCTGCAATGTCTGCAGCTTTTCACGGCGGACCTTCAGAAGCTGATTTACATCCTGCTGAGCGCCGTTGTTCTGTGTATTCGTATTCTCTGCCAATTTTTCTTCCTCTTATTCTTCTACGGATCTCTGAATCTCAAGTACCTTGTA
Source organism: Agathobacter sp. (assembly GCA_022769125.1). Taxonomy (GTDB): domain Bacteria; phylum Bacillota; class Clostridia; order Lachnospirales; family Lachnospiraceae; genus Roseburia. Next base: position 18,303 of record JALEKN010000058.1, on the reverse strand, counting down.
GGTAAGTTCTCCGGCCTGTGTCTCAACAGTAACGGTATCTCCGACTTTCTTTCCGATCAGTGCTTTTCCGACCGGTGACTCATTGGAGATCTTGCCCTTTAAGCTGTTTGCCTCGGTTGATCCAACAATCTTATATTCAAGTTCCTCATCATATTCGCAGTCTAAGATCTTGATCTTGCAGCCGATGCTGATCTTCTCAAGGTCAACCTCTTCCTCAACAACAACCTCAGCATTCTTTAAGATCTTCTCAATCTGCTCAATACGGGCCTCAATGTCACGCTGTTCATCCTTTGCTGCATCGTACTCTGCGTTCTCGGAAAGGTCACCCTGCTCACGGGCTTCCTTAATCTTCTGGGAAACCTCTTTACGCTTTACAACCTTTAAATCCTCTAATTCATCCTCAAGCTTTTTGAGACCCTCATAGGTCAAAATGTTTTTCTTATCCATGTTTTCTGCCCTTCTCTTTATTTTTTAGCATTTGCTATGTGATTTTACTATATAATACGCCTAATTTAACTATGGTATTATAGCGAATCGTCGACATACTGTCAAGTAGCGCTTTTTCGCGCTTCGGGCGGCATCCGATCGTTCCTCTAAAATACCTCACCGTTCACCCAGCACATCAGCAGCTCCTCAAGCGCGCTATATGACTCGACTCCGTTGATCAGCTCACGCAGTCTCGCGGAGTTCGGATAGCCCGCGGTATACCATGCGGCATGCTTTCGTATCTCCCGGATTCCGATATACTCTCCCTTGTATGCTTCCATCATCTGTGCATGACGCAGGATCATTGCCGCCACCTCATCGGTTGATGGCTTTGCAAGCGGCTGTCCTGTCTCGAAAAAGTGTAATACCTGTTTAAAGATCCACGGATTTCCCTGCGCGCCACGCCCAATCATAAAACCGTCACATCCGGTCTGCTCCTGCATGGCAATTACATCCTCTGCGCACAGCAGATCGCCGTTTCCGATCACCGGGATATGGACACTTTCTTTGACCGCCCGGATGATCTCCCAATCCGCTTTCCCGGAGTAAAACTGCTCACGGGTCCGCCCATGCACGGCAACTGCAGCCGCGCCGGACTCCTGTGCCACCCTCGCCATCTCCACGGCATTGACATGATTTTCATCGAATCCTTTACGGATCTTTACCGTGACAGGTTTTCTGATCGCACGAACCGTTTTTTCAATGATTTCCCCGGCAAGCACCGGATTCTTCATCAGTGCTGAGCCTTCACCGTTATTTACGATCTTCGGAACCGGACATCCCATATTGATATCCAAAATATCAAACGGCCTCTCTTCAATCTGTTTTGCGACCTCCGCAATCACGTCCGGTTCACTGCCAAACAGCTGCAGAGACACCGGTGGTTCCTTCGGGTCGATCGTAAGAAGTGCCTGCGTATTGCGGTTTTTGTACATGATCGCCTTCGCGCTGACCATCTCCATGCACAGCAGTCCTGCTCCCTGCTCTTTGCATAGTAAACGAAATGGCAGGTCGGTTACTCCTGCCATAGGTGCTAATATTAAGTTGTTGGGTAAAGTTACGCTTCCTATCGTAAGCGGTTTTACAGTTGTCTGTCCCATCTTTTACTGTAACTGTTCAGTTCCTGGCCAGTTACCTTTCACTTTCTATTTTATGGTGCGATTCTTTTTATATACGAGGAAAATTCCTTTCAGGGTAAGATTCGGATCGTACACATCCACATAGCTTGTCTCATTGGCAATGATACGTCCGAGACCGCCGGTTACAACCACCTTCGCGTCCTCTCTTCCCATTTCTTCCTTCGCGCGCTTGATGATATATTCGGTCTGTCCGATCTGCCCGTACACAAGACCGGATTGCATGCTGCTGATTGTGTCTTTGCCGAGTACATTTTCCGGTTTCTTGATCTCAATCTCCGGCAGCTTTGCTGCATCCTCCCACAGCGCTTTTGCGGAGATCCGGATACCCGGTGCTGTCACACCGCCCAAAAATGCGCCATTTTCATCCACATAGTCGTATGTAGTTGCCGTTCCAAAGTCGATAACGATGACCGGGCCGCCGTACAGCTCATATCCTGCCACCGCATCCACAATACGATCGGCACCGATCTGCTGCGGATTCGGTGTTACGATCTTTATTCCGGTCTTGACCCCTGCTTCCACGATGATCGGCTTGATGTTAAAATACTTGATAAGTGCGCCCTCGAGCGAGTGCATGACATTCGGGACAACGGAGCAGATGATCGCATCCTCCACATCCTTCGGATTCAAGCTGTTTCTCTCCAGCAAATTGCTGATGATCATTCCATATTCGTCGGAGGTTCTTGGAATCTTGGTCGTAATGCGGAAAGACGCTGCGATCTCTTCCCTCTCAAATATGCCACAGGTAATGTTGGTATTGCCCACATCGATTGTAAGTATCATTTTATTCCTCCTCAAATCCCTCTCCAAGGAAACGAACCTTGTAATATGTCTCAAGAGCTTCAAACAGATCACGTTTTTCATTGCGGTACTGTTTGATCTTTAACACACTTCCGATCTCGTCATAGAAGAAATCGCCCTCCTCGTAAGACGTCTCAAACTCAAGATCTCCATCCTCGTTGAATACAAGTTCAAGTACTCCACCCACGTCCTCCGTGAACATGACGCAGAGGATCTGCAGTTCATCCTTGATGTATTCCGGCAGTTCGTTAAAGTTGCTGTTTAAATAGTACTTCTGTTTGTATGCGTTGGCCGCGCAAAGCACAACCTTGTCCTCATTATACATATCCGTATATTCCTCTCACGGAAACCTCGCCGCTAGACACCAGCTTCCTTGATTCCCAGGTGTCCACGATCAGTTCCCCTCTCTTTGTTATTCCGATTGCCTTGCCCTCGAACGGCTCCTTCGGATCAAGAATGCGCACCTGTTTCTGGATATTTACCAAAAGCGCATTGTAATCCCGCATGAGCCCTTCCAGGTCCTCTGTCTGCAGAAAAATCGCATAATTTGCCTCAAACCGCTCCAAAAAGCGCACGATCAGGTCTGCCCTGTGTATGTGCCTGCCACTCTCTAAGAAAAGTGAACTTGCCGTTTCCCGGATTTCTTCCGGAAAGCTCTCATTATGCACATTGATTCCGATTCCGATCACAATATGGTTGATATAATCAAACTGCGCGCTCATTTCTGTCAGGATTCCACAGACCTTTTTGCCGTTTATCACGATATCGTTCGGCCATTTGATCCTGGCGTCCGCTCCTGTAACATCCGAGATTGCCTGCGCAGTCGCAAGTGCGGTGACAAGGGTCAGCATGGAGGCATTGTTCGGATTGATATCGGGTTTTAGCATAAGCGTCATGAAAATTCCGATTCCTGCCGGGGAATCCCAGCTTCTGCCTCGTCTGCCCCGGCCTGCAATCTGCCGGTCGGCAACAACAAGCGTTCCGCTTGGATAGCCTTGCTCCGCGAGTTCTTTGGCCTTCGTGTTCGTTGAGTCGATCTCGTCAAAGCAAAAAAGCTCCTGTCCCGCCCACTCGGTATGGAGCAGGCTTTTGATCTCCGCTTCATTCATGACATCCGGCGCAGATACAAGGTGATAGCCTTTGTTGGATACCGCCTCAAACTTATAGCCCATCTCTTTTAATTGATTGATTGCTTTCCATATTGCGGTTCTCGATACACCGAACTTATTACAAAGCTCCTGTCCGGAGACATAGCCATCGGATTCACGCAACATGGCAAGGATTTCCGCTTTCATATGGTTCTCCTTTGCACGCGTTTTATTCAAGTGTCGCCTTCATGATTGCCTTGATTGAATGCATACGGTTCTCTGCCTCGTCAAAGACAACAGATCGCTCACTCTCAAATACCTCATCTGTCACCTCAAGCTCAGACAGACCAAATTTTTCGTAAACCTGCTTTCCGATCGTAGTCTTAAGGTCGTGGAATGCAGGCAGGCAATGCATAAAGATCGCGCTGTCTTTTGCGAGTGAGAACGCCTCTTTATTTACCTGATATGGCTTCAGGTCGTTGATACGTTCTGCCCATACCTCCTCCGGTTCTCCCATGGAAACCCACACATCGGTATAAATGACATCTGCACCCTTTGTTGCCTCGGCAACGTCTTCGGTAAGGGTAATGCTTGCTCCGGTCTCTGCCGCAACCTTCTTGCAATAGGAGACAAGCTCCTCGTTCGGAAAATATTTCTTGTTGGTACATGCCACAAAGTCCATGCTGAGCTTTGCGCAGGTTACCATCAGGGAATTGCCCATGTTGTAGCGGGCATCGCCCATATATACAAACTTCACGCCCTCAAGATGCCCAAGTTTTTCGGAAATCGTAAGCATATCTGCAATCATCTGTGTCGGATGGAACTCGTTCGTCAGTCCGTTCCATACCGGAACCCCTGCATATTCCGCAAGTTCTTCCACGATTTCCTGTCCGTATCCACGGTACTCGATTCCGTCATACATACGGCCGAGCACGCGCGCAGTATCCGCAATGCTCTCCTTCTTTCCGATCTGTGAACCACTTGGGTCGAGATAGGTTACATACATACCGAGATCATGTGCTGCGACTTCAAAGGAACAGCGGGTACGTGTACTGGTCTTTTCAAAGATCAACGCAATATTTTTGCCCTTTAATGTGTCGTGAGCAATGCCCTGCTTCTTCTGTCTCTTAAGCTCCGCTGCCAGTTCGATGAGATAGCGGATCTCGTCCGGAGTATAGTCCATCAACTTTAAAAAATTACGCCCTTTCAGTTCCATTTGTCGTCCTCCTCGATTCGGATTGCTCCCGTATTGCTGCCTTATTTATACGATTTACCAATATTTTGCAGCTTAGAATGAAGTCATTGTACCCCATTTGTTTCGAGAAAACAAGAAAAAAGGGCTGTATATCACAGCCCTTTGATCATTTTTTCGCTTTAGGGGAAGCTTTTAGTCATAAAATACATTATCCCCGATAACAAGTCCCGATATTCCACTATGGACAGAATTAAAATTCGTCAGCCCGCCTGTATTGTCATCGCCTTCCATCGCAGCCTTTGCCGCTTTGATTGCCTTTTTGCCCGGTCCCTTCTTAAGCCACTTTTCAAGCTTTCCGCTAGTTGCCGGTGGGAACTGACCCTTCTGGTGGATAACACCGTAGATCGTATCCGGGTAATGGCTGCTGTCTACACGGTTCATAATAACCGCACCAACTGCAAGGAGTGCATCATAGCTCTGTCCGTTCGCTTCACACTCAATAATTGCGGCAAGAAGTGTTACATCGTCCACCTCGGAAGCAAGCTTACAAGCCTTTTTCGAAGAGCCAGACGAGCTCTTTGCTGCCTTTTTTGCAGCTTCTGCAGCGGCAATCTCCTCAAGTGTCATGCCCTTTCCTGTCTTCAGGCTTATCTCCACATAATCAGCACTCACATAGCAGGTTGCACCGTTATAGGAAACCGCTACCCAGCCATCGACTGTCTCTGCGGCGGTGTCAACCGTGATCTTCTCGCCTTTATCCAGCTTCTTTGCAACCGCTCCGTCAAGGCTTGCTTCCTTGCGGATGCGCAGCCCATCGATTGTACTGACCGCAACGGTATCACAGGTTGCCTTTGCATAGTTCAATGCGTCTGTGCCAAATACGCACATATCGTTTTTTACATATCCTTCAAGATTTCCGGAAGAGATCTTCGTCCAATTCTCCCCACGCTCAAGAATGGCTGCACGGTCACCCTTAGAAAGCTTTCCGACAACGTCTGCGTCCTCAGATGCGGATTCACGGACATTCAATGCATTCTTGACATCTGCCATGAGGTAATCGGACCACTCAATCTCCTCTGCGGTAAGTGCCTGTGGTCTCTCGCTTACGATCTCCTGCATATATGTGACCGGTTCCCCGGAGTTTGTGTCATCCGTGTCTGCTTCCGGCTCGGATGTGGCGTCACTGTTTTCGGTAGTGTCTGTTTCCGGCTGAGCACTGTCATCGGTGTTTTCGATGCTGTCTGTTTCCGGCAGGGTTGTGTCACCGCTTTCAGTGGTGGCTGCCTCCGGCTGCGCGCTGTCATCATTTTCGGTGGTGGCTGCTTCACTGTCTTCTGTATTATCTGCCTGCGCTGCAAGGTCTGCGCTTATGATGTCCTCATCTGCTGTCTCCATCATTGCTGCCACACGCTCAGTCTCGCCGGCCTCAATCGTAACCAACGCGTCCATTTCGTCCGCTGTAAGAAGTTCAATGTTCTCAAATGCTCCTGCAACACCGGCTGTAACACTCTTCTTGGCAGAATCAGATGCAGAAGAATTACTTGCCGCAACTGTCTCTTTGTTATCATCCGTATGCGTTGCTGTGACAGAAAATGCAATAACAATTGCAAGCATCATTGCACTTCCTGCCACAATCATTTTTTTATTCATAGAATCCTCCATACGTCATATGCAACATCTATTTCTTACCTGATATTTTTAATATTATATTTCAAATGTTACATATTTATTACGCTTTATTACGCGCATATTCTAGCATAGCGTTTGTGATTTGTCAAATTTTGCCTTGTTTTTCCAAAAATAGTATGAAATTTTCTGATATTCAAAATCAAAAAAAGCCGCATAATCAGCGGGTTTACGTTGATTTTGCAGCCTTCTTCTCTTGTTAAAAAATACATATTTTTCTTAATAAATCGGTTATATTTAAAGTGCTCTTTTATCAAGGAAAAATCTCTTGCAATACCGCCGAGATTAGACGATTCTGCTCTTCCGATTCCACCTTTTTATCGTCGGAGTCTGCTTTCAAGCATTTTACGTTCTGAGGCTGCTCCGCCTCCCGGTTCTCATCCTCCTCGAGAATCACACTCAGATAACCTTCCACCGATTTGACAATCGCGTCTATCTTCTTATTTGCTTTATTTATCTTATGTAATTGTGCCATCAACAGAATAATTGCTACTGCAAGTCCGGCGAGCAGCAGATCCTCCCTGCCGTTTTGCATCAGTTCACGAACCAGTTCTTCCATAAATGTCCGCTCCTTTCCGTTTACTTTATTTTGCTGGATGATTGCAGATTCACTGCACCCCATGTCTCCTATTATAAACGGATTTTACTCTCTGCAAAAGTGGACAGGTCCTTCTTTTCATCGCAAGTTTCGACACAATATTACAGTATTTTCTGCGAAATTTGCGAAATCTTTGTTTCTTGACTTTTTAGCTTTGGAGTATAATATAGAAGAGACCAATTGTTTAGAAAAGAGGATACAGCTATGAAAAGGATCATTATGACCGGAGGCGGCACTGCAGGTCATGTCACACCAAATATCGCACTTATGCCGGCGCTCAAAGATGCCGGTTATGAAATTACATATATTGGTTCCTATCAGGGAATGGAGAAGGGCTTGGTTGAAGCTCAGGGAATTCCGTACTATGGCATTTCCTCCGGAAAGCTCCGCCGCTATTTTGATCTGAAGAACTTCACAGATCCGTTTAAAGTTCTGAAGGGATTTGGCGAGGCCATCAGACTTATGAAAAAGTTAAAGCCGGATATTGTTTTCTCCAAGGGTGGTTTTGTATCCGTTCCTGTTGTTCTTGCTGCAAAATACTGCCATGTTCCGGCAATCATCCATGAATCGGATATCACTCCGGGACTTGCAAATAAAATAGCGATTCGTGGTGCACAGAAAGTGTGCTGCAATTTTCCGGAAACCATGAAATATCTTCCGCAGGGAAAAGCCGTATTGACCGGTTCTCCAATCCGTCAGGAATTGTTCCACGGCGATGCCGCAGCGGCAAGAGCGCTTTGCAATTTCACCGATACTGCCAAGCCGGTGCTTCTTATCGTTGGTGGCAGCAGCGGTTCAAGGGTAATCAACGATGCGGTACGGCAGGTGCTTCCTCAGCTCTTGGAACGTTTTAACATCATTCATCTGTGCGGCAAAGGGAACCTCGATACCTCCTTAAATGATCGTGCCGGTTATACCCAGATGGAATATGCCAGCGAAGAGCTTCCCGACATTTTTGCGCTTGCAGACCTTGTAATCTCAAGAGCCGGTGCCAATTCCATCTGCGAGCTCCTTGCACTTCATAAGCCAAATATCCTGATTCCACTCTCTGCGGCTGCAAGCAGAGGAGATCAGATTTTAAATGCAAATTCATTTAAAAAGCAGGGCTTCTCCTATGTTCTTGAAGAAGAGAGCCTGACCGGAGATATTCTGTTGAATGCGGTGCAGGATGTTTACGCGAATCGCGTTTCTTATCGCAAGGCAATGGAAGAAAGCGGACAGATGGACTCTATCGGAACCATCGTAAATTTGATCAAAAAAGAAAGTAAATAGGACCTCTTTTTCATTATGCGCCTATGCCGGATTCTGCCGTGCACAGGCGCTATTTTGCTGTGAAACAATATCTGCTAGAGCTTCATATCATTACAGATTTCTGTAAATTCCTCGCTTGAAAACTCCTTATGACCCCAGCTGACATCTTCCGGTCTGTTGTCAGCAGCATATCTTGGGATCAGATGCATATGGAAGTGGAAAACCGTCTGGCCTGCGGTTTCCCCGTTGTTTTGAACAATATTATATCCATCGCATTTCAAAATCGGGGTCTCGTGTTTGATCACTTTCTGCGCAAGAAGCGCTGCCTTTGAAAGTACCTCCGGATCGATCTCATAGATATTCGCATAATGCTGCTTTGGCAGAATCAGTGCATGTCCCTTTGTGGCAGGACTTGCATCCAGAATCACGTTAAAATCATCATCCTCATAGATCGAATTTGTGGGAATATCCCCATTTGCTAATTTGCAAAAAATGCAATCGTCTTTTTTCATCATATATTCTCCTTTAAATTTTTTCGTTGCCATAAAGTCTACGAAATGCTACACTTGTCTGTGGAGGGTAATTATGCTAAAAAATCAGGACTATGAGCGTCTATTACATGAAATAAAAAACGCTGTATGCGTCATAAGCTGCTCATTACAGCTCATCGAGCGAAGTCATCCGGAAGTCTCGGACTACGCCTTTTGGCAGGACACCACTTCTGATCTGACAAGTCTTCGCACACTTTTAGTTGATGTATCCAATACACAGCTCAGCTCCCACCCCAAGAAAGAGTCCGTCAATCTTGAAGCCTTTCTCAATGAAGTTAAATCTGCCTGCCCTGCAGCCGGCACATCCGGACATCCGCTCGTCATTGACATTGAAAAAGGACTGACGGAAGGCTATTTTGATCCGGCCCGCATCCAGCATGCACTCCTTAAAATTCTCGATAACGCCTTTGATGCTCTCTATGAGGACGGCGTTGTGCTCCTTCGCGTCTATTCCCGGGAAAATGGGATTGTATTTCAAATAAGGGATAACGGACGCGGAATCGCCAAAGATGCGCTCCCACAGATCTTCCAGCCTTTCTTTGGTTCCAAAAGCGGGAAAAGCGGTCTTGGCCTCCCCATCTCCAAAGGAATCGTTGAAAGCCATGGCGGCACTCTTACAATTGAATCAGAGCTTGCCAAAGGCACTACCATTACTATTTTTCTGCCAGTGGATTAACTATGCCAGCGGGAATATCTGATCCAGCATCCGTAAAGTCTTAAAGTTACCCTTTGCAGACATCTCTCCTGTCATAAACGCCCTTTGGAATGTCATTCGCCCATCAACGATGGACCTCATCACTTCCTCCGGAAGCTTTGCATACACATCAATATTTTCTTCCTGACCATAATGAATCGTTAAATCCTTATCTGACACGGCAATATACAGAGGCTTCGCCATCCCTTCGATCTGGAATGAATAGCTTGCGCTAAAATCGTCCTGCGCAACAAACCTTGACTGCAGATCCGTGATAAAAGGTACTTCCTCAGACTTCTGCTCCTGTCCCAACAGATCTTTGAACATAGAGGCCAGCTCCTCAATGTCTTCCTTCTGCTTCTTTACATAGCTGTCATCCGATACATATTCCGATAATTGTTCACTCTCCTGCGGTGTAAGGTTTAACTGCTGTGTGCGCAAAACGCTTTGTTTGATTGCAAGATTGCTTGTCGGAAGGCTCTTCATCTTTTGAGAAATCGTCCGATATAGGTTCTCAGCCTTTTTCTCTATAATAAGATTATAATCCTTGTTCATCTCAAAGGTCACAAGATCATCCACATATCCGCAGAAACCGGCGCACGGAAGACCTCCTAAAATCTCCCACGCATTCATCAGCGTAAGCTCTCCCTCACGCTCTCCGTATGTTGTCGACATAACGATCGGCTGCATATACGTCGTACTGATCTTCTCTTTGTCTCCATACAGCCAGCAGGCATCCAGAAACTGCTGCATATACCCGCCGATGCCAAGCCATTCCACCGTTGTCGCAAGAATGATTCCCTCCGCTTCCTTAAACGTTTGCGGAAGTGTCGCGATCTCATTCTTATGCTCATAAATATTATAACGCTTTACTTCTACGCGAAGTTCCTTAAGTACTTCTTCCATTTTATTTAAGACATAGAGTGTCGGATCATCAAGCAGGCCCCGTCCACCATAATAGATATTAATGTTCATCGCATTTTCTCCAAATCAGATTTGTCTATAATTTTATCATCAGTTCTACCATTTAAGTATATGGATATTCGGTATCCAAATCAATAACTTTCCTTCTCGGGCGATATAAAATAATACTGAGGATAAAGCCGATAACAAGACCTCCCAGATGGCTCCAGTTATCAACTCCCGCCGTACTGATTCCGTAATACAGACACAGGGCTATCATGAAAAACATTCCCCGTGTCGTCAAAGACTCATACTTTCCCTTGTGCCGGATCACAACCCACAAAAGACCTCCGATCACTGCAAAAATTGCTCCTGACGCCCCTGCGGAAACCGCATACTCATTGCTGTGGCACATCTGTTCATAGGAGACAAAGTTGCTGCCGACCGCCGCCAGCAGATAAAGAACCAGATACTTTCCATGTCCAAGTGCTTCCTCAAGGAAATGCCCTGCGCATCCAAGACCTATCATATTGTTAAACAGATGTTCAAACCCGAAATGCAAAAAGGCTGCAGTGAAAAATCTCCAATACTCTCCATCCTCATAAATTGCTCTCGGATATGAAGCGCCATGGAGATACATAAACTCCGCATTCTCCGTATCTCCCATTATCTCAAGCACAAGGAATACAATGATATTGACCGCAATAAGCGTATATGTTACCCAGCTTGCGCAAAAGGCTTCCACATATTTATTTTTTCTATCCGGTACATTTTCAAAATTCTGATCCATAATATCGTATTATAGAGTTTTTCTGCCTGAAATGCAATGTTTCCCACATCACACAAAACGATATTTTACATCCGCAAAACGTACAATATCGTTTGTTTTTAACTGCCTCGCTTGTTTATAAGACAGTTGCTCGTCATTTACAAAGGTTCCATTTGTTGAATTGAGATCTTCCAGATAATATTCCTCCTCCCGGTACTCAATCCTTGCATGCATGCGGCTTATTGTATCCTTCGCAATTTTAATATCTGATTCCTCACTCTGTCCCACCTGCACTGACCTTTCCTCCAGACGGATATTCTCAAAGCGCTCGTATCCTTCATATAACAGCAACCCCTCCGGATGTTCCCTGTAATCCGTCAGACAGATTGTCGGATGAACACTTTCATGCTGCTGTTCCGGCAAAAATTCCGGGATATTATCCTCCGGACGGACAATGCGCCAATCCTCTTCCTCATCCCGATCCGATTTCATCTTTTTCTTCCATTCATCCCAGATTCTTGTCATCTGTTCAAAGATCAATTTGCATTTCCCGGCGTGTTCCGAAACCCAGGGTCTCTTTTCCGTCTTATTTTCTTTCGCCGCCTTCTGTTTCGGCTGTCTGCTCTTGTTTTCCCGTATGTCCGGATTATCCGGCATCTGGCAATCCAGCATCTCTGCGGGGAGCTCTTCCTGCTTTATGCAGACGTCCCTGTCCGGACTCCCTGACACCGCAAAAATAGTATTCCGGATGTCGTGAATCCGATATCCCTCCTGAAGCGTCATCTCGTATATCTCATAGGCAAGCCGGACTGCTTTTGCATCCTTGTGGTCAATTTTTGTGAGCAGATATTCCATCAATTCTCCAAAGCCATGTGTAAGTTCTCCATCTGCTCCCGGCAATGCCGTAAATACAATTTCCCGGGAACTGTTTACAATATAAATAAGTTCAGGATCCATCCGCAGACAGCGGCTGTAGATCAGATGCTGCTCTAATATCTCCATCTGTGCGCACACACTGCATAGCATCTGCTTTAAAAAGGACTCCCCAAGCGGTTTGATTCTGCAAAAAGTATCCAATGACTGCTTTCCTGATATATCATACCAATACCATATACCGCCATCTACATAACACTTTTCCATCGGAAGCAGTCCCGGAAGCTTCATCCTCTGTAACATTTGTTCATCGAACTTTGACACCTCCCCGGCCTCTATCTTCATATAGCTTCCGGCTAATGTCCGTTCAAAAAGTATCTGTCTTTGCTTCACCTATCATCCCTCCTACAAATTCGTCCCTATAAAAATTCTTGACAATCCAGGTATCATCCTCGTAATATCCTTTTTCGTCGATCCTGCCCTCCTGATAGAAACTAACCGCCAGCTGCATTGCAAATGCAAATACAAAGAGCAGCAGCGGAATTGTAAGTGCCGCCTCTACCGTGTAACTTCCCTTTCGTAGATTCATACGCCTATACTCCTTGCGCAAAGAATACCCGCTAATATAAATGGAACGAAAGGGATTTCGAATCTGCCGTTTTTCTGCAACACAACGTATAAAAACAATGCGACAAGACTTAAGCCTGTCATCGACAGCCACATCGCCGTGAATAGATCGGAGGCATTGACACAGCAGCCAGTTGCCAGCAGCACCCACGCATCTCCGAAGCCAACCTGTTCCTTTGTAGCAAACACCAGCATCAGGCATATAACCCCCGGAACAAGTGCAAGAAAAAAGTCTTTCCACGCCAATCCTTCCACCATGCGGAGTATCCCCCCGCTCACACCGCACGCTGCCGTCACCATCAAAGAAATCTCCTTGCGCCGCAAATCCATGACGCTATTTTCTGCCAATCCCATGATCACTATGATCCACCTTGCCAATTCTGTCTGTATCGCCATACTTCTCCTTTGTTTTTACTCCTTTGCACATTTCGAGCAAGGACGCTTACCGGCATCCTCTTTCAGCACAACCATAACGGTTCGTTTCAGCCCGCTGCATTGCAGGCTGCTGTGAAAGCAGTCTCCATAATCTGTAATATACCAATGTTCCGCGGCTTTATTTTTTGCCGCGCACCGCTCGCATTCGTAGTATTTATGTCCATTTTTATTCCGCAATCCCGCTATTTCTGCGGCATTAATCTCCTGGATACTAAGATCAAGATAGGAACATTTTTTTGTCACATGGTACACGCTTCCTGTTTCTGTAACATACACATAAGCGTTCTCCCCACCCAAAGTATTCGTTCCAATCCACTTCCGGCTTTTTATCTCCTGATGCACCGGTATCTCCCGGATAAGAAAAAACGGAACCGGCAGTTTTATACGATAGTCAGCCGACAATATAAAATACTCATCATTTTGTCTTGACCCGGAAATTGCAAGCAGTGCATCCGCTCCGGACAAATATTTTCCTGCTGTGTCAGCCTCTTTTAATTTTGAGATAAAAAATCCCTCCGCTACGGCAAGCCCGACAAGATCATTCTCGGCGGTTTTCCCCATTGCCGCCGCCTGCCTTCCCGCATAATTTAACGCCGCATACACCTCTGTCTCCACTGTCATTACGTTGAAAAAAAATAAAATAAAAGCAAAAAAAGCGGCAGCAAGTGGAATAATACAAGCGGCTTCCAATGTAAAAGATGCACGCTTTATCCCCCGGCAGGTGTGTAAGGGTACCTCCTTGAACATAATTTTGGACATTTTTCTATTTGCGCTTTTAGGGAGAGATTTATATTTTGTAAGATTTAAGTTTAAAAGAGCACAAAGAGGCACCCCTACACACCTGCCTTTCGATATGAAAATGTCTGTTGCACGGATATGGCAGATTTCTGCCTCTTATTACGGGTAACCGGTTCCATTCCCATAAAAATTGTGCGGCAGCTATAATCCATCACAAGCGTTGCGTCTATCACCAGATGATCCATACAGAAATCCTCAAATCCTTCTGTTTTACGTATGACATGTTCCTGAAGATTCATGGCACGGAAGCTGGCTTTCTCCTCCTGAAGCATCAGAAGAAACCCGAGATAACGCTGGTAAGAAAGCCCATTTTTACAGTCTACCGCCTGCCCGAAGGATGAAAAAACACTTCCCAGATGAAGCAGATCTGACGTCCATTGCGAGCTATTCTTCATAATTGCAATCTTATCCCCCGATAGCAGTGCCCTTACATCCAATATACTTTCCGCAAGCGCCCACGCAGCAAGTAAACCACACTTGACGGCATATATGATGGCCGGATTTGCCGTCACCCCGGCCAGTGCCACAGCAACAGAGTACGCTGTTTCCTGCTTGGAGGCGTCGGTTGCAAGATATAACAGATTTGCTGCTTCACGTGCAGCTATAAGACGTTGCACCGTCTCACTTAAATTGTCCTGATCTTTCTCATTTCCGCAGAGAAGATACTCCAATTCGTATGCAAGCGTCCCCAACGGTTCCCCTTCGGTGTAACAGGCAAACTGCCCGAGAAGGTACTCTGTAAAAAGAAGCGTGTCCGTTGCGTCAGTCTGTAACGCTTCCATTCCTGTCCCTTCGCACTTCTTTCTCCTGGCTATATCATCCGACCAATCCTCTTTCATCTTGGAGACTGACTTAGCATCCCTAAGAACAAGTGAAAGCGTTCCCTGACTCCATAGGCTTTTTATGATCTCCAAAGGATTTTCTTCTATCTCTATCACCTGTTTTTCCGGCTCTTTGCTCTCGCCTGTCTGCGTTTTCGCAGCTTTGATGGTTGTTGCTTTTAACCCGGCAACTCCCTGTATCTTTTTCTCCTGCCCGGATGCTTTCTTCTCGTTTTTCTTGGTCTCCTTCTGTTCTTTCTTGGCCTTCTTGGCTGCCTCTTTTTCCTCCTTTTGGGCTTTCTTGGCTGCTTCTTTCGCTTCCTTCTCGGCCTTCTTGACTGCCTCCTTCGCCTCCTTTTCGGCTTTCTTAGCTGCCTCTTTCGCTTCCTTCTCTGCTTTTTTTGCTTCCTCTTCCTTTCGCTTTGCCTCTTCTTCTGCTCTTCTGGCTTCTTCTTTTGCCGCTGCGATTGCGTCATCTGCTCCGCTGATCGCAGAGCCATCCGGTTGATCGGAGATATCCATTCCTGCAAACTGCCGGTACGCATCCGACAGTCTGTCGATCATCTGCTGGTCGATCGTATTTCGCATATAATCAGATATCGTCTTTCTATATGCCTTTCCCCCATCGTCTGTCAGAAACCGGTACGCCACAAACTCTGCACCATTTGTATCCATACGCAAATGATTTATGCCGGCAGCTCCACCGGTGCTTAGGTTCTTCTTTGAAAGCTCTGCCGCGTAGTATTCCCATGCCGCAAACGGCTCCTGTGCCTCGGACATTCCATTATCAAATGCCAATATCCGGTATTTCTCCCACAGGGGACTGCAATAATTGGAAAAAACCGATTCCATCACCAGCGAGGTATTCAGCTTCGCCACCCGCCGGACTTGCTGTTGATGTGTAGCTTCCAGCAAAACAAACAAAAATGATGCGATCAGCATTATACTGAGGGCTGCAAATACCGTCAGACTTCCCCTGACAGGATTAACAGGTTCCTCTGCAGACCTTTTTTCTTTTCCTGCAAGCTTCTTTCTTTCGCCTGCAGGAATTTTCTTTTTTCGGACATCCTTTTTCATTTATAGATGCTCCCTGCCTGATCTGTAATTGCCGTGAAGATATCTGACACAAGAGAGGTAAGTTTCTTCTTAAAAATCAGAACCAGACCAATCAAAACCACCAGAATCAGTATTAGTTCCACTACTCCGATTCCATCTTCTTCCATAATAAAATTCTTAAATCCAAACATAATTTTCTCCTTTCACATTTTAAATTCGCTTATTGCAGGAACCATTGTTATTGCCATCACGATTCCAAGCATAAGGATCATCGGGAAAAGAAGCTTTGTGGATGCCTCTTCCCCAAGTTTCTTTGCATGCATCCGGCGTTCCGCAAATGCACGCTCTGATTCCTGCTCTAGCAACATGCAAAGACCACTATTTCCTTTTTGCAGATTGTTGATAAGCAGGCGGACGAACCGATGATAGGGTGCCATTCTAATTCGATCCGCAAATCTCTGATACGCAATTTTCTCACTTTCTCCGTCGCAAATTTCGCGCCAGGTTCTTGCCATCTCCTCAAATGCCGGCATTTCCGGGATTGCATTTTTCTTCCTTTTGTCGAGATATTGCGCGGAAATTATATTCCAGGCCTGCTTGATCGTCATTCCGGCACCCACAAGAACATTGAATTTACTGACCATTTCTGGGTAATCGAGCAGTAGACTGCTTTCATACTTCTTTCTGGCATCCCGCTGTCTGCTCCTTTGGATAAGTGGAAACAGAAAGAGCAGAAATCCTTCAAGCAGTAAGACTTTTAAGACAAGATGCTCCTTTTTTTCGCTCCAGGAGAGCTTTACCCCACCCACGCTATCCGGCAGCGTCAGATAATCGGTTTCCTCTTCTGACTGCTGCTTATTTACATAGGTATCGATCTGTTTGATCAATAACTGTTCCCCTTCAAGCGTTTCCGGGTATGCCATAAATGAGAAACAATAAGATTCCCGATAAGTTCCACAGCTTAGCTCTGCCTCGACGTCAATCAGGGTTCCTTGCGGGCTTAAATTATCGTCCGCCAGCACTCCATCCTCATCAATATAGAAATAATCCGAAAACTGCCAATCTGCCTTTACCATATTCTGTGCATATGCAGTTTCTATGTTTACCTGTCTGCTGACATGGTCAATGTTCTGTCCTTCACAGCAGAAGGAAGCATCGATTTCTCTCTTTGCTCTCTCGAAATATTCCTTTGCCTCTTCTTCCGGTAAATTTCTCTCCTCAACAGTGAGCGTGTAGCTGTAATCCTCCAGGATTCCATCAGCATTGACCAATAGATCAATCTCCCGGCTTCCATCTCCGTATGCATTTCTCTGCACGATGCCCCCGGTTCCTATCTCCTTGTCGCCATGCTCCATATAAAAAGCACCTGCTGCTAAAAGGGCAAACACGATTAGAATTTCTACAATCTGTTTTTTTGTCATGAAAACCTCCTACATGCGTATTGCCATAATGCGGCCGGATAAAAATACAGCAAACGCATATACTGCCAGGCAGACTGTCATGAACACGACTCCAAATGCGTTGTGATACAATGGATCCAGATAATCGCCCATTCCGATACGTAGATATGCCAGAATGAACATAGGGATAACATTCATCACTTTCTGTTCCAATTCTCTTGACGCAACCGCAACTGCAATTTCACGGCTTGTCTCCTGCCGGATTCGTATATGCTCCGTTGTCGTCTCAATCATTTGCAGAAAATTGCCCCCACTTCTTTTGGCAAATGCAAATACCTCCGCAAAACTTTCAATATCCTCAGCCCCGGATCTGGCACCGAATTCTGCCAGCAATTTTTCAAGAGGGACACTCAGCGTGACACTGCGGTTGATTTCCGCTAGTTCCCGATACATATCGCAGTTGTCACCATGCAGCATCCTGATCTCCTTTTGTGCTTCTTTCCACGCGTTTTCCATGGAATATCCGCCACACAAGGATGCACTTACCGCACGCAGTGCATCCAGAAATTCCGTTTCCAGCCTTATCTGCCGTTTTTGCTGCTGTTCCCGCTTCCGGCTCTTTGCCAGAATAACCGCAGCAAGCGGAAAGAGGATCACCGCCCATAAACTTTCGTAGAACAGCCATGCCACACAACCTGTAATTCCTGCTGCCTTACCCATGATGACCACGAAATCACGCGCAGATAGTGTATACTTCCTATAATCCAAGTCTGCTCCTTTCATTCTAATGGTTCATATCCGGCCGCTAAGAGTTTTTGCGTGCCGCGCAGCGCATTTTTCTTTTGCAGGTTGCCGATAATTTTTCCTTCGGACACCCCGGCCTCCTCGAAGCGGTACAGCGGGTTAAGCTGGATCTCTCCGTCCTTCAGCCCGTCTACTTCTGCGATTTCAAGAACCCTGCGGCTTTTATCCCTGAGACGTCCGAGATGGATAATGATGTCTACTCCGGAGACGATCTGCCTGCGGATTGCATTAAGTGGAAGGTCCATACCCATGAGAACCATCATCTCTAGTCTCGACAATATATCTCTGCTGGAATTGGCATGTCCGGTTGAGAGACTGCCATCATGCC
>JALEKN010000052.1 GCA_022769125.1 Agathobacter sp. | reverse complement strand
GGCTGGCTGCTCGCAGGACAGACTTTTGGATTTGCACTTGCGAGAGGAATCTCTGTATTGGTTATCAGCTGCCCTTGCGCGCTCGGACTTGCAACTCCGGTTGCAATCATGGTTGGCAACGGCAAGGGTGCCAAGAATGGTATCCTGTTCAAGACCGCTGTTTCCCTGGAACAGACAGGCAAGGTACAGGCGGTTGCATTAGATAAGACAGGTACGATCACATCCGGAGAGCCGAGAGTGACCGATATCCTTCCGGCAGAAGGATGGAGCGGACAGCGTTTGATGGAACTTGCGTATGCGTTAGAGCAGAAGAGCGAGCACCCACTTGCCAAGGCAATCCTTAGCAAGGCGAAGGAAGATGGACTGAAGGTGGACGAGGTATCCGAATTTGAGGCACTTCCGGGCAATGGGCTGACCGCTGTATGGAATGGCAGGCGGCTTGCCGGCGGTAACCTGAAATTTATTCTCACACAGACCGGGGGCAACTGGAATTTGCAGCAGCAGTCCGAGCAGCTTGCAGAGGCAGGAAAGACACCACTTTTCTTCGCGGAGGATGGCGTACTTGCCGGAATTATCGCAGTTGCCGATGTGATGAAGGAGGACAGTGCGCAGGCAGTCAGAGAACTTCAAAACATGGGAATCCATGTGGTTATGCTGACCGGAGACAATGAGCGCACCGCCAAGGCAATTGGAAGGGAAGCAGGAGTGGATGAGGTCATCGCCGGAGTGCTTCCGGATGGCAAGGAGAGTGTGATAAGAAGTCTCAAAAAGAAATACGAAAGAGTTGCAATGGTCGGCGACGGCATCAATGATGCCCCGGCACTGACCAGAGCGGATATCGGTATTGCAATCGGTGCGGGAACGGATGTCGCGATCGACGCGGCGGACGTTGTCCTTATGAAGAGCAGACTATCCGATGTGGCAGCTGCGGTACGTTTGAGCCGTGCAACGCTCCGCAATATCCACGAGAACCTGTTCTGGGCATTTTTCTACAATGTAATCGGAATCCCGCTGGCAGCCGGGCTGTACTACCCGCTTTTCCATTGGAAGTTAAATCCGATGTTTGCAGCGGCAGCAATGAGCTTATCGAGCTTTTGCGTAGTCACAAATGCACTCAGACTGAATCTGTTTGCAATGTATGACACGAGAAAAGATAAAAAAATTAAAATTAAGCAGAAGGAGAACAAAGAAATGGTAAAGACAATGAACATTGAAGGTATGATGTGCGGACATTGCGAGGCAAGAGTAAAGAAGGCCCTTGAAGCAATTCCGGGTGTTGCGGAGGCAGTTGCGGATCACACCACCAATACCGCAGTCGTAACATTAAGTGAGGATGTCGCTGATGATGTTCTTACGAAGGCAGTTACCGACCAGGATTACACCGTAACCGGTATTCAGTAGGGACGTTCCTTTTGGCACATGCATCGCCCATTGGCACACGCATGGACCATTGACACATGCATCGCCCATTGTCACACGCATGGCTCATTGGCGCACGCACCGCCCAATGGCATGCACGTGCCGGGCACAGCATACGGAGGACAACTCTAGGCAGGCAGTCGATCAGATTGCCTGCTTTCTTTTTGCTAAAAAAGATGTATAATGAATACAAGTAAGTACAGCACAGGGAACAAATGCAGGATTGTCTGGTTGTATAAGGTTTCTATGACTGGGAGACGGAAGGGGAGACTCTATGAAATATGCTTATAAAAATGGAAAAATCCTGAACGGAGCAAGAGACATGCAGGCACAGGAGGGGTATATCATTCTGACGGATGGTGATAAGATCACGGATATCGTGCCGGATCAGACCGGCATAGAAGAATATCAGGTGATTGATCTTCAGGGCAGATACATTATGCCGGGACTGATCAACATGCATGTTCATCTTGCCGGAAACGGCAAACCGCAGAAAAAACAGCGTGATAATGAAAAACTCGTAAAGACGTTGATGGGAACAGCTCTTTCAAGAGCGGTTGCGTATAAGGTGGTAGCGGATTTCGCTAGGACAGAGCTATTAAGCGGCGTGACCACAATACGGACGGTTGGTGGTCTTGGGGCATTTGATACAAAGCTGCGCGACGAAATCAAGACTGGAAGGAAGATTGGACCAAGGATACTTGCAGCAAATGAGGGAATCTCGGTGCCAGGGGGACATATGGCAGGTTCTGTCGCAATCGCAGCAGGAAGTATAGAGGAAGCTGTTCTGCATGTAGAAGAGTCACAAAAGGAAAATGTAGACATCATCAAGCTGATGATCACAGGTGGCGTTATGGACGCAAAGGAGAAAGGCGTTCCGGGCGAACTTAAGATGGCACCTGAGATGGTGAAGGCTGTCTGTGGAAAAGCGCATGAGCTCGGCTATAAGGTCGCGGCGCATGTGGAGTCCCCAGAGGGCGTACGAGTAGCATTGCAAAACGGAGTAGATTCCATTGAGCATGGAGCCAGAATGGATGATGAAATGATCCGGCTGTTTAAGGAACATGGTGCATTTTTGTGCACAACGATTTCCCCTGCATTACCATACGCACTGTTTGACAGATCAATTACGAATGCGACGGAAGTGGAACAGTTTAATGGCAATGTAGTATTTGAGGGAATTGTCGAGTGTGCGAAACAGGCGCTTGCTAACGGAATCCCGGTTGTGCTCGGTAACGATGTGGGATGTCCATGGATCACGCAGTATGATTTCTGGAGAGAACTTTATTATTTCCACAAATATGTCGGAGTATCGAATGCGTTTGCACTGTATACCGCAACTTCAAAGGCTGCGCAGATGGCAGGAATCGGCAACATTACCGGAACAATCGAAAAAGGAAAATGTGCAGATATGATCGTCACGGCGGAAAACCCACTCGAAGATCTGAGAGCTCTCCGGCATGTGGATATGGTGATTGCCCGCGGTCAGAGGATCGACCAGCCTAAGGTAAAGATAAACCCAATTGTGGAAACAGAATTGGATAAATTTTTATAGAACTTTTTATATACGTATGAAAATTGGAGGTATCACATTATGTGGTTTGTATTTGCATTATTGTCTGCAATATTTGCAGCACTTACCTCTATTCTGGCAAAAGTTGGGATCGATGGGGTCAATTCTAATCTGGCAACGGCTATCCGTACCATGGTCGTGGTTGTGATGGCGTGGGGAATGGTATTTCTTACCCATGCACAAAGCGGTATTTCAGAGATCAGCAAAAAGAGCTGGCTGTTTCTGATATTGTCAGGACTTGCAACCGGGGCATCGTGGTTGTGCTATTACCGTGCGCTGCAAGTAGGAGAGGCATCAAAGGTCGTTCCAATCGATAAGTTAAGTGTAGTTATTACCCTGATATTGGCATTCGTATTCCTGCATGAGCAGTTTACGGCAAAATCCCTGATCGGATGTATCCTGATCGGTGCCGGAACACTTATCATGGTCCTGTAGAAGTACAGGGGATAATATTTCCCTTGTCTTTTCTGGGGCGAAGTGTATAATGGAACTGTTGTTAGAACAATAGCCATCACGCAAGTGATGCAATCATAAAATGGGGTGCTCGCACAGGCGGGCTGAGAGTAAGCGGATGCTTTAACCCGGAACCTGATTTGGATAATGCCAACGTAGGGAGATAATGGATCACAAGTGTGTTTTGTGTGCAGGAATCTTTTGTTGGGTTCCTGCATTTTTTATGCTCATACCAGACTGGCTTGTAGCTGGGGCCTTTTGAACCCACTATATTATTTTATACGCAAAATAGGAGACGAAATGAACATAGACCGGGAACAATTAAAACTGTATGCTGTCACGGATAGAAGCTGGCTGGGACATAAGACCCTGTACGAGCAGGTTGAAGAAGCACTAAAGGGCGGTGTAACACTTGTGCAGCTTCGCGAAAAGCATCTGGCAGAGGATGAATTTGAAAAGGAAGCCAAAGAACTGTTAGAGCTTTGCCACCGCTATCACGTGCCATTGATCATAAACGACAACGTGGCATTAGCCGCCAGGATAAATGCGGACGGCGTTCATATCGGACAGTCCGACATGGAATTGGAAAACGCAAGAAAAGTGCTTGGAGCAGACAAGATCATCGGTGTGACTGCAAAGACCGTTGAGCAGGCAAAAAAGGCAGAGGCGGCAGGTGCAGATTATCTGGGAAGCGGAGCTGTTTTTGGAAGCAGCACCAAGACCGATGCAAAGCCGATGGAGCTGTCACTGTTCCGGGAAATCTGTGAGAGTGTGCAGATTCCGGTTGTCGCGATCGGCGGCATTAACGCAGACAACGTGCTTGCCCTAAAAGGGAGTAAACTGGCAGGCGTTGCCGTTGTCAGCGGCATTTTCGCATGCAAGGATATCGAGGCAGGAACAAGAGCGCTCCTTGCCAGGGTAGAAACAATTTTATAACTGATATAAAACTGCAAAGCAGCTTTTATATAAAAAGCGGCAGATCGGGGGCACCACCTTAGGTCGCTATACAAAATTAATGCAAAAGGAGAACATTTATGTACACAGCATTAACAATCGCCGGAAGTGATTCCAGCGGAGGCGCCGGCATTCAGGCAGATATTAAGACGATGACCGCAAACCGCGTATACGCGATGAGTGCGATCACGGCTTTGACTGCCCAAAATACGACCGGCGTAACAGACATTATGGAGGTAACTCCAAAATTTTTGGCAGAGGAGCTGGATAGTATTTTTACGGATATCCATCCGGATGCAATCAAGACCGGAATGGTCTCATCCAGTGAACTGATCGAGACGATTGCGGACAAACTGACAGAATATCACGCAAGAAATATCGTGGTAGACCCTGTCATGGTGGCAACCAGCGGGGCAAGGCTCATAAGCGAGGATGCCATCGGCACATTGAAAACAAAATTATTGCCTCTTGCAACTGTTATCACCCCTAATATCCCGGAGGCGGAAGTGCTTTCCGAGATGGAGATAAAAACAGAAGCTGATATGGAAAAAGCAGCAGAAATCATTTGTGATTCTTTAGGCTGTGCGGTTCTGCTAAAGGGCGGGCATCAGCTAAATGATGCCAATGACCTTTTGTTCCAAAAGGGAAAGGATCCTGTATGGTTCCACGGCAAGCGGATCGATAACCCGAACACCCATGGAACCGGCTGTACGCTTTCCTCCGCAATCGCATCGAACCTCGCGAAGGGACGTAATCTGGAAACTTCCGTCCGATACGCGAAAAACTACATTTCCGGAGCACTCGCTGATATGCTTGATCTCGGCAAAGGAAGCGGACCTATGAACCACGCATTTGCAATCGAAGGAGAATACAAAGGATGAATGAGAAAAGAACCTCCGTTTTTTCAAACGGACTGATCTGGTTTGGTGCGGGCGTATCCCTCGCTGAGATATTGACCGGTACATATTTTGCACCGCTTGGCTTTACAAAAGCAATGGCAGCGATACTGCTGGGACACCTGATCGGCGGACTTATGATGTTTGCTGCTGGGATGATTGGCGCAAAAGAGCGTAAAAGCGCAATGGAGACAGTAAAAATGAGCTTTGGCGAGAAGGGAAGCCTTCTCTTTGCCGTGCTGAATGTCTTACAGCTTGTAGGCTGGACCGCAATCATGATTTATGACGGCGCACTCGCTGCGGACGGCATCCTGCATACCGGAATCTGGGTATGGGCGCTGATCATCGGAGCGCTGATCGTTGTATGGATTTTTGTCGGGCTGACGAACCTTGGAAAGCTGAACACCATCGCGATGACCGCGCTCTTTCTATTGTCGCTCATCCTTTTCAAGGTCATCTTCTTTGGAGCGGGAAGTGCAGCTCCGATCGTGGATGATGGAAGCCTGACCTTCGGCGCTGCCGTGGAGCTTGCGGTCGCAATGCCGCTTTCCTGGCTGCCACTCATCAGCGACTATACCAGAGAAGCCGAAAAGCCGTTTGCGGCAACGCTTGCTAGTGTTGTGGTTTACAGCCTTGTCAGCATTTTTATGTATATGATCGGTATGGGCGCAGCTATTTTTACCGGAGAGTACGACATCGCACAGATCATGTTAAAGACAGGACTTGGTGTGGTGGGACTTCTTATCATCGTATTTTCCACGGTTACGACCACGTTTCTGGATGCTTATTCCGCAGGAGTTTCGAGTGTTTCCATCTCCGCAAAGCTTAAGGAAAAATGGGCGGCGATCGTTGTCACGGTGATCGGAACCATCGCAGCGATTATTTATCCGATGGACAACATCACGGATTTCCTGTATCTGATCGGCTCTGTATTTGCGCCGATGATCGCGGTGCAGATTGCAGATTACTTCATCCTTAAGAAAGCAGACTCTGCAGAAAAGGCGTTTCAGTGGCGCAATCTGCTCGTCTGGCTCGCCGGCTTTGCAATCTACCGTGTGCTGATGCATGTGGATACTCCGGTTGGAAATACCTTGCCGGATATGGTGATCACAGTCATCCTCTGCCTGATTGTAGAAAAAGTTGCTGAAGCAGTAAAACAAAAATAGGAGCTGTTGTCATCCTCCCTTTTCGGGACCGGAATGCAGCGGACTCCGGAAAAAGAGGATAAAAAATTGAAAAAAACGTATGTAAAGAAATTGACAGTCACTGCCCTTTTGGCAGCAGTAGCAGTGGTGGGAAGCATGTTTTCCTTCCCGGTATTCGGATCAAAGTGTGCACCGGTACAGCATCTTGTAAATGTACTGTGTGCTGTGACGGTAGGCCCGTGGTGGGGGCTTGCACAAGCATTTATCGCATCCTTGATCCGTAATCTGTTAGGACTCGGAAGCCCGCTTGCTTTCCCTGGAAGTATGTGTGGTGCATTGCTTGGCGGTCTGTTCTATAAGTATGGCAAAAAACTGCCGTTTGCCTATATTGGCGAAGTCGTAGGAACCGGTATCATCGGAGGTATGCTTTCCTATCCGGTGGCGTATTTTATTATGGGTAACGAGGCAGCAGCTTTGTTTACCTTTGTTGTTCCGTTCTTGATCAGTACATGTGGAGGAACACTTATTGCAATTATCATTACTTTACCTTTGAAAAAATCCGGCTTACTTGGTAGAATGAAAGAAAGCTTGGAGGAGTAAGACACAGAAAATGGAAGTTACGGCCGGCAGGATCACGGAGATTTACAATCAAATACAGGCACAGCGCCCAATCATCCACTGTATCACAAATGCGGTGACGGTGAATGACTGCGCGAATATTCTGCTTGCCGCCGGGGCATCCCCGACGATGGCACATCATCCGCTTGAGGTGGAAGAGATCACGGCAGGGACGAAGGCACTTGTCTGCAATTTCGGTGCAATCGCGGATTATGAAGCGATGGAAAAGGCGGGTAAAGTGGCTGAAAGATTGGGACATGCCATCGTGATCGATCCGGTTGGAGTATCGGGCTCGACCTACCGGCGCGAAAAGTGTCAGGCCTTGATTGAAAAGATACACCCGACCTGTATACGTGGCAATTATTCCGAGATCCGCGCTCTGATGATGCATTGCAGCACGGTCACAGGCGTGGATTCCGGGGATAGGACACTGGATATAGATGCCATGAAGCAGTACTGCAGACAATACCATGTGATCCTTGCAGCTTCCGGGGAGACGGATATCATTACAGATGGTGGACATACATACATCTGCCACAATGGTGACCCGAAGATGGCAAAGATAACCGGAAGCGGTTGTATGTCCTCCGTTATGCTGGGGGCATTTCTAAGTGTGGATGCTTCTGTATGCAGTGCGGCGGCCTGTTGCGCTTTTGTGGGAATCGCAGGCGAGCTGGCCGCTGCAAAAACAGAAGCCCGTGGTGGCGGAACGATGACATTCCGTGATCTTTTTATCGATGAGGTGTCTCTGATGACACCGGAAAAAATGAAGATCTGCGATGTGCAGAGCTTAAGTGTGGAGGGGTAAGCTATGAGAAAATTTCTGGAAAATGCATTTCTTAAGGTTGAGATTGATACGTTCGGTGCCGAGATCAAATCGGTGATGTCCAAGGAAAACAACCGCGAGTATATGTGGTACGGTAATCCAAAATTCTGGGGAAGAACCTCACCGGTGCTGTTCCCGTTTGTCGGAAGCTTAAAGGATAAGAAGTACACATGGAAGGGCAAGGAGTACCCGATGGGGCAGCATGGCTTTGCGAGAGACAACGAGTTTGAGCTTGTGGAGCAGACGGAGGATGCCATCTGGTTTTCCTTCTCTTCAAACGACGAGACAATGAAGGTCTATCCGTTTGCATTCCGGCTTATGATTGGGTACACACTTGCGCAGGATACTGTCCGTGTGACTTGGAAGGTTGAGAACCCGGCGGATGAGACAATGTATTTTTCCATAGGTGCACATCCGGCATTTTTATGCCCAACGCACAGGACAAAGACCACAGATGGCACATCGTTGCAAGGCTCCAAGGCGGGATATAAGCTCTATTTTGAGGGCGTGGATGAAATCCATCATCACGGCAATGATGTTGTAACCGGTATGTCTCTCGACGAGGATCTTGTGCTGCAGTTACAGAATCACCGGGTAACGATTACAGAGGACTTTTTCGACCGCTGCACGTACATGGTCGAGGGCAATCAGACAAAGTGCGTCGGTCTTGAGGATGAAGAGGGCAACCCGGTCGTCCGTGTCATGTTTGACACACCGCTGTTTGCGATCTGGTCCCCGGAGAAGAAAAATGCACCGTTCCTCTGCATCGAGCCGTGGTACGGCAGATGCGACGCAGCCGACTTTACAGGGGATATCTCCATGCGCAAGTACACAAATGAACTGCCGGCAGGCAAGACATTTACCGGAGGCTACGCGATGCAGTTTTTTCCGCACATAACTAAATATTAAAAAATATCAATTAAATTGATTAAAAAATGACGTTGACAAATCAAAAGCAAAAGACTATTGTATACTCAATTCAACAGTCAAATGCGAAGAACAGGAAATGACTTCCCGTAGCACCGTTTACAGAGAGCCGGAATGATGAGAACCGGCAGCAAGGAATGGATAAGCCCTCACCTGCGAGCTGTTCAGATGAAAGACAGTTTTGAATGTTCTGCCTAGTAGTCGGAACCGGTTTCCACCGTTAAAAGGGCACACCCTCTGAAGCATATGCGTTAGGTGGTGGGAGAGAGGTCAAATTTATTTTTGGCAAGCAAAGTGGTAACGCGGAGGCAAATGGCTTTCGTCTTTGCACAGAAATGTGCAGGGACGAAAGCCTTTTTTATTACCGAAGATTCCGTAAGAAATTTCGGTTCAAGCCGCTAATCCATTTTCCGGTACATATGGGAACAAAATCACAGGAAGAGATAAGTAGGATTTGACTGAAAAAAAGAAAAGAGGAGATATCTTATGAACACACTAGTTATTGTACTGATCGCAGCAGTTGTACTGATCGCAGCGTATGCGTTTTACGGACGCTGGCTGGCAAAGAAATGGGGAATTGACCCGACGGCAAAGACCCCTGCAGTAAGACTTGAAGATGGAAAGGATTACGTACCGACAAACGGCTGGACAGTTTTCTGCCACCAGTTTTCTTCTATCGCAGGAGCGGGGCCTGTTACCGGAGCAATTCAGGCAGCAGCTTTTGGATGGCTTCCTGTACTTCTTTGGATCTTAATCGGTGGTGTATTCTTTGGTGCAGTCACAGACTTTGGTGCCCTGTATGCTTCCGTAAAGAATGACGGAAAGTCCATCGGAATGCTTATCGAAAAATATATTGGTAAGTTCGGACGGAAGATTTTCTTATTGTTCTGCTGGCTATTTACTCTGCTGGTTATCGCAGCATTCGCAGATATGGTTGCAGGCACGTTCAATGCATACGAGGTTGTTGACGGCGTTACCCAATTATCCGAATCCGCAACTACCAACGGTGCAGCCGGAATGATTTCCATCATGTTTATGGTCTGTGCAGTTGTATTTGGTCTTGCAAAGAAGAAATTTAATATTTCCGGATGGAAGGAAGTTGTATTTGGTCTTGCATGTATCGTTGTTTCTTTTGTAGTTGGTATGAACTTCCCACTGACTTTCACAAAGGAGACCTGGAGTTACATCACATTCGTATACATTTTCTTCGCAGCGGTTCTTCCGATGTGGCTCTTAAAGCAGCCTCGTGACTACATGACAACATTTATGTTTGGCGGTATGATCGCCGGTGCGGTAATTGGATTGTTTGTTGCACATCCGACAATGAACCTTCCGGTATTTACCGGATTTACAAACGATAAGCTTGGAAATCTTTTCCCAATCCTTTTTGTAACAGTTGCCTGTGGTGCAGTATCCGGATTCCACAGTCTGGTTTCTTCCGAGACTTCTTCTAAGACCGTTGAGAACGAGAAGGATATGTTAAAGGTTGGATATGGCGCAATGGTTCTTGAGAGCCTTTTAGCAGTCATCGCCCTTTGTGTTGCAGGTGCCGCAGCAGCATCCGATGGCACTGCAGCAGTTGGAACTCCATTCCAGATTTTCAGCCGCGGTGTTGCAGGATTCTTTGAAATGTTCGGTGTTCCGGTATATGTTGCAACCGCATTTATGACGATGTGCGTATCCGCACTTGCGCTTACAAGCCTTGATGCAGTAGCACGTATCGGACGTATGAGCTTCCAGGAGCTCTTCAGTGTAGATGATATGGAACATGCTGCTCCTTGGAGAAAGCTGTTCTGCAATACATACTTCTCAACGATCGTTACATTGCTTTGCGGTTATGTATTGACTAAGATCGGATATGCTAATATCTGGCCACTGTTTGGATCAGCAAACCAGCTGCTCAGCGCATTGGTACTTCTTACACTTTGTGTATTCTTAAAGGTTACCGGACGCAGCAACAAGATGCTGTTCCCACCACTTATCATCATGTTCTGCGTAACTTTCACCGCATTGGTACAGCGTTTTATGGCGATGGTAAAGGCAATCCAGAATGCAGCAGCAGTTACGATCCCGGCAGGCGAGACAACATGGGGCGCCGTATTTATTGCAAATGGTCTCCAGCTTATCATCGCAGTGCTTCTGATCGCACTCGGACTTGTTATCGTGGTCAACTCTACCAAGAGCCTTGTCAACAGTAAGTCCAACTCCGAAAAGGCGGATTAATTGACGGGAGTGGATTTCAGCTTTGCTGTTGTCTCTGCTGCTGGTGCTGTTGCGTTATATGTAGAGATATAACATATCAATGCATTACAATATCAAAACCAAGGGTGTTAAGTTTAAGAAAGTCCCGCATCACATTTTTGTGGTGTGGGACTTTTGTGCTGGGGAGTTTAGCAAATTGCTCATTGTTAAAATCGTTGGGCTGAAAAATAGAACTTTAAATTTTATACAAACACGTTGCTAAAAGTAGTCTGCTTCATATATAATAAAAACACGCTATCCCCAATAGTACCCCATACATAGTGCATCGAAAGCCTCAGCTTGAAAGTGAAATTCAATCTGTTACAATTCCCCCAGCGTGATTTATGAATGGCTGCATCGAATTTATTATCTGCAATGATATCCGATGCTTTCTCAGCTCTTATAATTGTGCTTATGCATCGGAAAGTGCTCTTACAATCTATTCCGATGCGATTTTTCCCTATTTAGACAATTTTTAGCATCGGAAAGTTTAAAAAAAGTTCATTCCGATGCTTCGCTCGCGTAAATAGCTCATTTTCGGCATCGAAAGCGTTAAATAAATCCGATTCCGATGCCGAGTTCACAAAAACAGCGCATATCCAGCATCGAAATCGCTAAATAAATGCAATCTCGATGCCCAACCCATAAAAACAATTCATCCCCTGCATCGAAGCAACGAAAATAAACAAATTCCGATGCAATTCTTCCAATCCCAAACCCCAACATATAAAATAATTACAAAGGAGAGCCTATTAGATGAAGCTGAATCCAACCAATTTATACAAGGATGCTCAAAAACGCCTTGCGGAGCTGCAACAGATATATGCAGAGAAGGAGCAGGAGCTAAGGCGGATGCCCGCAGGAAAGATACACATTGTGCAGTCGAAAAATCGTGTTCAGTTTTACTTACGTGAGAACACGGGTGACAAAAGCGGAACATATCTTAAAAAGTCAGACAGCGGTAAGATCAAAAAATATGTTCAAAAGGCTTACAGTGAAAAAGTTATCAAGGTAATCAGCAAAGAAATTAAAAATCTGGAGTCCTTTCTAAGTAAATCCCAGGATACTGTTTCTCAGATACAGCAGTTATATTCTTCAAATCCAGAATCAATCAAAAAGTGCATAGAGCCGGTTGACTGCTCAACGGAGGATTATGTAAAGCAATGGTGTAGCTTCGAGTATGTGGGGAAGGAAATACGGGCAGACACACAGCAGTACCATACGGATATGGGGGAAATCGTCCGCTCAAAATCAGAATTGAATATCGCAAATGCGCTGCACAAGTATGGGATTCCGTATCGGTACGAATGTCCATTGAAATTGAAAAATGGTGAGACTATTTATCCAGATTTTACGATTTTAAATAAGGCGACCAGAAACAACGTGTATTGGGAACATCGAGGAATGATGGACGACAGGGCTTATGCAAAGCATGCAGTCCAGAGGATAAAGGACTATGAGAAAAGTAATATCTGGCTGGGGAGCAACTTGATCATTACGGAAGAAACCTCAACAACTACATTGGGGACAATGGAAATAGAAGCAATTATAAAGAATTATTTCATGGGGTAGCCGTTCGGTCCTTTATATTGTTACCCCACACTTCGGCGGTATTCACCCGGTGTCATGTGCATATATTTGCGAAAGGTCCGGTTGTAGTAACTGATGTTGTTAAAACCGGTCTGACCGGCAATCGTGCTGACAGAAAGATCCGTCTCACGCAGCAGGCGCGCACTTTTGCTGACGCGGAAATAGTTGAGGTAGTCAAAAGGGGACATATTCGTCATTTCCTTGAAAAAACGGCATAGGTGCCCCTTACTGATATGAAAATGCGCTGCCATCTGCGACAGGGTGACTGCCTTATTGTACTGCGCCTGCAGATAGAGCATCATATCCTTGATGAGGGATGTCCGGTAATTCTTGGACGTGGATTTTGAGACCTGAAATTTGCATACCTGACCGTACACAAGGCTGCAGATCTCTAACAAGCGCGTCTTGATAAAAAGCTCGTACCCGGCAGTTTTTTCCTGATAAGCAGCAACAATGTCAAGAATCCGCGGCAGGTACACGCTGGCGGCAGACAGGACGCATGGATGATGAAACTGCCATTTGAACAACGGCGTCAGATATTTGTCCTGAACGGCATCATTACCAAAGCTCTGGATCAGCTCAGGGTGAAAAACGATCGCAATAAAACGGAATGGGGTGTTTGTTTCCCCAAGTACCATATGTACCGCATTGGATGGAATCCACGCAAAGTCTCCGGAATGGATCGGATGAGAATGATCTCCAATGTGAAGCACAGCATTTCCTTCTAAGATAAATAGCAATTCAAGCTCGTGATGCCAATGGCAGTATATTTTTTCGGCTGTATCAATGGCTGCGTCAACCTGATACACGGCACAGGGAAAAATGGCATTTCCATGTGCAATCTGTTCTTCCAAGAGAATTGGGTACTGTTCCATAAAATCTCCTAAATGTGAATATTGTGTTACTATATGCTAAAACTGTTCAAGAAATCAGCTCATATAGGCATTATAATACCATAAAAAGATAGATGCAAGATACGCCAAAGGACACCGACACATCAATCACTTTAATAACAAAAGAATGTGTCTGGGGAAGCGTCCTCAAACGGAAAAAAGCCAGACACAAAACATCACAACAAACAAAAGGAGGGCTACTATATGCAATTCACAAAAACAGACAACGGATTACAGATGAGCCATCAGGGAGAACTTCTTCTAATCGAGCCGTGGGGGAAAAATGCGTTTCGCGTGCGCGCAACACGCTATCCACAGTTTACGGGGGAAAATTGGGCATTGGACGAGGAAGTGCCACAGAGCGGCAGGCAGGCGGAAGTAGAGATCAATGAGACAGAGCATACCGCGCAGATCACCAACGGACGTTTAATGATAACGATAAACCCAAACGGAGTGCTGCGGTTCTTTAAAGATGGAAAGCAGTTTTTGCAGGAGTATCACCGCAACTATGACGGTACAGTTTCAAAGGAGAGCATCTGCCTTAAATTTGTGGGGCGGCACTACCAGCCGATCATCGGAGGCCACTACGGACTGACCGTGAGATTTGAGAGCAATGACGGCGAGCAGTTCTTCGGAATGGGACAGTATCAGCAGCCGTATCTGGACCTGAAGGGGTGTACCTTAGAACTTGCACAGCGCAATTCACAGGTATCAATTCCATTTGCGGTATCTAGTCTCGGATATGGATTTTTATGGAATCATCCGGGTGTTGGCACTGCCACATTCGGAAAGAATTATACAGAGTGGAAAGCAGACGCAACAAAGGAGATGGACTATTGGATCACGGTGGCAGACCGGCCGGCTGAGCTTGTACAGAACTACACAGAGGTTGTAGGACGTGCACCGATGCTCCCGGACGGACTGCTCGGATTATGGCAGTGCAAGCTCAGATATCGCACACAGGAGGAAGTGCTTGGTGTCGCAAGAGAGTATAAGCGGCTCGGAATCAAGCTGGATGTGATCATCATCGACTTTTTCCATTGGACGAGACAGGGCGACTGGCATTTTGACCCGGTATACTGGCCGGACCCGAAGGCGATGTGTGATGAGCTTCACGCGATGGGAACGAAGGTCGTGGTATCTGTGTGGCCGAACGTGGATAGAAAGAGCGAGCATTTCCAGGAAATGCTAGACCTCGGGCTTTTGATCCGCACAGAGCACGGCAGCATGCAGACATATGACTATCAGGGCGATTGCATCTCCATTGATGTGACCAATCCGAAAGCGCAGGAATACTTATGGAAAACCTGCAAGAAGAACTATGCTGACCTTGGAATCGATATGTTCTGGCTGGATAATTCTGAACCGGATTTTGGCGTGTATGATTATAGCAATTACCGCTACTACCTTGGCACAGGACTCGAGGTCAGCAACCTGTATCCGAAGATGCTGGCAAAGACTTTCTATGACGGGCTGAAAGCAGATGGAAAGGAAAAAGATATCTGCCATCTGATCCGCTGTGGATGGGTCGGCAGCCAGAAATACGGTACGTTGCTCTGGTCGGGTGACATAAACAGCACCTTTGAATCTCTGCGTGATCAGGTAGCGGCAGGACTTAACATGGGGCTTGCGGGAATCCCGTGGTGGAATACGGATATCGGAGGTTTTATGACCGATGATGTCGATGATCCGGCATTTCATGAACTACTGATCCGTTGGTTTGAGTATGCGGTGTTTACACCGATCCTGCGTATGCACGGAGACCGCGGACCGCATAATATTGATCCGTTGTCTGATCTTGAGTGGGGTGGTGGGTACCTGTTTACCGGGCATTCCAATGAGCTGTGGAGTTACGGCGAAGAGGTATTTGCAATCCTCAAAGAGAATCTGGAGCGCAGATGGGAATTAAAGCCGTATCTGGAATCTCTGATGCGGGAGACTTCCGAGACGGGCGCACCGCTTTTGAGAACCATGTTCTATGAGTTCCCACAGGAGGCGGAGTGCTGGAAGCTGGAAGATCAATACATGTTTGGTGCAAAATATCTGGTTGCACCAATCCTTGAAGCGGGGCAGCGGGAGCGCCGGGTATATCTGCCGCAGGGAAAATGGATCGATACTCACAACCGAAAGCAGGAGCTTGCAGGCGGCCGATGGATCACCGCGGAAGCACCGCTTGAATACATTCCGGTATTTGAGCGTGTGATGTAATTAAATATATAGAAGGGAAAACCTCCGTTCTTACATGGCATGGAGGTTTTTTCGCCTTTTTTCTTCCAAAATCGACAATGTAATGCTATAATTGTAATAACCGAGACACGGAAACATTCTACTGGGGAGTAGAAAAATAATAAGGAATAGAGGTACGTTTTAACAGATACAGGAGAAAGGAACGGGAGAGGATGAAAAAGAGAATACTTGGATTTGCTCTTGCAGGGTTATTGTGTGTAGGAGGATTGTCCGGATGTGGGGAGAGTACATTGGAACCGGATGACTATGCAACGAATGCGGGGTATGAGACAACCGTGGCGGCAAGTGGTGATTCTGCGGCATCAGATACCTCAGATGCGATTGCCAAGGAAGATGTCAAGGTAGGGGTACTATATATTTCGGACCCCGCAGAGGGTGGCGGATATTCGTATACACATGACCTTGGAATCCTTGGAATGCAGAGTAACCTTGGGCTTTCCGATGACCAGATTGAGCGCAAGATCGTAGATGACTCTGATGCAGACGCAACAAGAGAGGCAATCACAGAATGTATTGATGATGGCTGCAATATCATTTTTACCACAAGCTGGGGGTATATGGAGGTAACTGCCGAGATGGCAGAAGAATATCCGGATGTCTATTTTTCGCACGGAACCGGCTATATGTCCAACGGAACCAATTTCAACAACTACTTCGGACGTATCTATCAGGCGAGATATCTAAGCGGAATTGTAGCAGGAATGAATACAACCAGCAATAAGATCGGTTATGTTGCAGCGCAGGACAGCTCCAATTCGGAGGTTACGGGAGGCATCGATGCATTTGCAATCGGCGTGGCTTCGGTTAATCCGGATGCAAAGATCTATGTTGCGGTCACAAACAGCTGGTATGACCCGGAAAAAGAGGAAGTTGCTTCCCGAAAGCTTCTGGATATGGGGTGTGATGTGATGACACAGCATTGTGATACCGCCTACCCGATGCTGCTTGCACAAGAGTATGGTGTGTATGGTATCGGTTACAATTCGGACATGAGCAAGGAAGTCCCACAGGCCTGCCTTTGCAGTGTTATCTGGAACTGGAGCGCATATTATACCGTTGCTGTAGACTCTGTCATTCAGGGAACATGGACAGGTGACAATTATTACGGCGGTATGAGTGAGGGGCTGGTGGACATTACGGAACTTGCATCATTTTGTGCGGATGGAACGCAGGATAAAGTATCCGAGGCAACCGCAAATCTCTTAAACGGAAGCTGTAATGTATTTGATGGCGTGCTGCAGACAAATGCCGGAACAACGGTTGGAACAGCCGGGCAGACGTTAGATGATGCAACGATCAAGGGTAATATCGACTGGTACTATGAGAATGTCGTTGTTGTCGAGTAACAGGAGGAAAGTGCAATGAAAATAACCATTCGTAACAAAATGCTTTTATGTGTATTCCTGCCGATTGGCATTTTAGGCAGTATCATTATTTTTATGTCAGCAACCTCTCTAAAAAACTCGATTATCCGTCAGGTGGAGAGCTCCTTGCGGGGAACTGCAGCTGCAACGCTTGCCGCTTATGACCAGAATTCCGGATCGTATCTTGTGGCCGCAAACGGAGATATCTGGAAAGGCGGTTATAATATTTCAAGATCAGAGAAAATGTTAGACGCAATCAAGGAAAAGTCCGGGATGGACGTTACCTTTTTCTATGGGACAAAGCGTATTATGACATCACTTGTGGATGCAAACGGGGATCGTATCCTCGGAAGCCCGGCAGGATCACGCGTTGAGCAGGAAGTACTTACCGGGGGAAGAGAATATTTCAGCAAAAATGTCTCTGTGGATGGAGAGATATATTTTGGTTATTATGTTCCGGTATTTCAGAATGGGGACAATACAACACCAATCGGAATGGTTTTTGCCGGGGTAAATAAGAACCAGACCTTAAGCAGTGTATTAAGCATTGTATTTTTTATGATAATTATTGTCATAGCGGTTGCAGTAATCGGCATCGTAAGTGCAGGACTTGTTGCGAGTTCCATCTCAAGAGCACTCAATGCGGAGATTGCGTGTGTGGAAGATCTCGCGACCGGAAAGCTTAATGTCACGCTAAACCGCAAGCATATGAAACGCAGGGACGAGGTCGGAGACCTGACCCGTGCAATCGGAAAGTTAAAGTCAGATCTTCAGAGCATTATCGGTGGAATCAGTGATAGCACGAATCGTCTGATTGATGCATCGGATGCTCTTGAGCAGACTTCGCACCAGACTTTTAGCGACATGGATCATGTGATGCAGTCTGTGGATACGATCACAACCGGAGCCGCAAGCCAGGCGGAAAATATCAAAAACGCATCAGATAACATTTCAAAAATGGGAGAGCTGATTACGGAAACAGGCAGCGAGGCAGCAGCACTTAACAGCAGTGCCGACCATATGCTTGTTTCCAGTGACAAGACTAGTGCTACGATTGTTGAGTTAAAGACGATCAACGAAGAGGTTGGAAAAGCAGTTAACATGATCGCTGAGCTGACGGAACAGACGAATGAATCCGCCCAGACGATCCGCAAGGCCGCCGGACTGATCTCTGATATTGCGGGTCAGACGAACTTACTTTCCTTGAATGCAAGCATAGAAGCAGCAAGGGCAGGAGAGGCAGGAAGAGGCTTTGCAGTTGTTGCAGATGAAATTCAAAAGCTCGCGGAGCAGTCAAATGGGGCAAGCGGCAGGATTGATCAAATCGTCAATACGTTGATCGGGAGCTCGGAGAATGTGGTAGCTGCAATGCAGCAGATGCAGGAAGTTATCGGCAGGCAGAACCAGTATATTGTAAGTACTGAGACTTCGGTCAGTGAGGTAGTGGAGGAAATCCATACCTCAATTGAGAATATCCGCAGTATCGAGGGCAAAACAAAAGAACTTGAGATGGCAAGAAATGAGATCATCGGTATGATCGAGGGATTGTCCGGCATTGCACAGAGCAATGTGACAAATACACAGGAGACCAGCAGCGTCATAACAGATGTGTCAGCACGTTTCCGTGAGGTGGAGCAATCCGCAGCAAATCTTCGCGGAACGGCAGATATATTGGAGAAAAATATCCGCAATTTTGAAATATAATATGCAAGTTTTATAGACCTGTTCTTCAAACTGGTATTATCAAAACAAAATAAATTGGTTATATGAATGATATCAGATCAGTATTAAGATACGACTAACTGATCAGGAACACATATAATAAGGTTAGGAGAACAAGGATATGGAGAACACAAAAAAGGAAACAGCAGCTATCTCAGGAGAACAGATTAAGTCAATGACGATCGCGGCAATGTGCATTGCACTTACCTATGTCGCAACCGCATTTATCAATGTAAGACTTCCGATTCAGGCGAACGGTGGACTGATCCATCTTGGTAACACCGCACTTTTCATTGCAGCAGTATTGTTTGGCAAGAAGACCGGAGCTATTGCGGGCGGAGTTGGTATGGCATTGTTTGACCTTACAAGCGGCTGGACAGCATGGGCGCCATTTACATTCGTAATTGTAGGACTGATGGGATTTCTGGTAGGACTTATCACAGAGAAGCACAAAAAGGTCGGCTGGATCGTTCTTAGCATGGCAGTTGCTCTTGTGGTCAAGGTCGCAGGTTATTATATTGCAGAGGTTATCCTCTATGGTAACTGGCTTGCTCCTGTTACATCTATTCCGGGTAACATTATTCAGGTTGTTGTCGGGGGTGTGATCGCACTTCCTCTGATCCTGGCATTAAAGAAAATCCTTAGAAATCAATAAGAAATCGGGTAGTTAAGGAAGGTGGACTTATGAAGTACAAGCTGATGACACCGGGACCGACACAGGTTCGCGAGAATGTTCGCATGGCAAGAAGCTTAGAATGCACAAATCCGGATCTGGACGAGGAATTTGTAGAGTTTTACAAAGAGACCTGCGAGCAGATAAGCCGTTTGCTTCACACAAAAAATGAGGCATATATCTTGGATGGTGAGGGCATCCTCGGCCTTGAGGCGGCATGTGCCTCACTGACAGAGCCGGGGGACGAAGTACTTGTTCTCGACAATGGAATATATGGCAAGGGATTTGGCGACTTCGTGACCATGTATGGCGGCAGGGTGACGTACTATGAATCACCGTATGATGAGGCACTTTCCGCGGATGATCTCCGGGAATATCTAAAGGAACATCACAACTTTAAATATGCAACATTGGTACACTGTGATACGCCGAGCGGTATGCTGAATCCGGTTGAGGAGCTTAGCTGCCTGCTCCATGAGTATGGAATCATGACAGTAGTTGATTCGGTATCTGCGATGTTTGGAGAGCCGCTTGATGTGGATAGAGGGCAGATTGATATTGTCTGCGGCGGATCGCAGAAAGCCTTATCCGCGCCTCCGGGACTGACCTTTGTGACGGTAAGCAAAAAGGCGATGGAGGCCATGGAGAACCGCAAAACACCAATTGCCTCTTTCTATGCAAACATTCTTGCCTTTAAAGGTTACTATGAGCAGAAGTGGTTCCCTTACACAATGCCGATCAGTGATATTTACGGACTCAGACAGGCACTTGATAATGTGGAGGGCGATAAGGATATATATGAACGGCACGCGAAGCTTGCAAGGCTTGTCCGTGATACTGTGACAGGGTATGGACTTAAGCTGTATGGCAAGAATGGCTATTCCAATACCGTGACGGTATTTTATGTTCCGGATGGATTTACAGCGGAGGAGATCCTTCATACATTTCGCGAAAAGTACCATATTATGATTGCAGGAAGCTTTGATGTATTCGCAGGAAAGCTTCTTCGGATCGGACATATGGGAGAAAATGCAAATGAAGCGGATGTAAGAGAGACTCTTGCCGCATTAAAAGAGATTTTGGATTCACATAAGAATTAGAATAAACTTTGATCTTACCGGCTGCATAAACCCGGTAAGCCGCGGCACAAGGAGCACCGGATATTCCGGTGCTCTTTTGTTGACATTAAGTGTTGGAAATCTTAATATTGTCTATAGATGGGCGTCGCAGGAATAGAAAATCCGTTTTCGCTTGAAAAGGGACGCTATTCCCCAAAGAAGCATAGATGATGCCCGAAAGGACAATCAATGAAAAGAAAATTAATGACGACTACCCGCGTGATTATGCTGGGTTTCTTTTTGGGAGCAATGTTAGGTTCTCTGCTTCTGTATCTACCGGTCAGTTTGCGGCAGGGGATAAGAATAGATTATATTGATTCATTATTTGTGGCGGTTTCAAGCATGTGTGTAACCGGGCTGTCTACAGTTAATATCGGAGCAACGTTCTCCGGGTTCGGACAGGTTGTTCTCCTGCTTTTGATCCAGATGGGAGGACTTGGGATTGTTACATTTACAACCCTTGTATTTGTCACTTTTCAAAAGAGGATAACGCTTGCGGACCGGATGCTGATGCAAAATGCTTATAATCTGGATACACTATCCGGACTGGTAAAAATGACACTCCGCATCGTCCGCGCAACAATGGCAATTGAACTGATCGGTGCGATTCTGTACGCGATTGTATTTGTACCGCAATATGGTCCGGTGGGAATCTGGTATGCAGTATTCCATGCGGTATCCGCGTTTTGCAACGCAGGGATCGATCTGTTGGGAGGAAATAGTCTTTGTGCATATCGGGACAATGTCTGGATAAACCTTACGACAATGTTTCTCATCATAGCAGGTGGCCTCGGTTTTCCTGTGTATTGGGAATTGGCACGTCGCTTTCAGGTGCGGCGCAAAAAGAAAATGGGCGAGAGCAGGATGAGCTTTCAGGCACGTCTGGTGATTGTGGTGACGATTGTTCTGCTTGTAGCAGGTACGGTATTTACCATGATTCTGGAATATGACAATCCGGCAACATTGGGCAAGCTGTCCTTACCGCAAAAACTGATGGCATCTATGTTCCAATCTGTCACACTTCGGACGGCAGGATTTGCAACAATCGATCAGAGCGGATTTACCAGCGCAAGCTGCCTGCTGTATCTGATACTGATGTTTATCGGGGGATCTCCTGCGGGAACTGCGGGTGGAGTTAAGACTGTGACGGTTACATTGCTGTTGGCATCTGTCCTTGCAAACATCAGAGGTGAGAAAGAAGTTTCTATTATGCATAGAAAGATCACGGACACGATTATCCGGCGCTGCGTGGCAATCATTATTTTCAGTCTGACGGTGTTGTTTGTGCTGACAGGCGTATTACTTGCGATAGAGCCATATGATTTTCTGGATACCTTATATGAGATGACATCCGCGATCGCAACCGTCGGATTGTCCCGGGGAATGACAGCAACACTTGGAACAGCAGGAAAACTGATCGTAGCGCTTGCTATGTATTTGGGACGAATCGGACCGATTACGCTGGCACTTGCATTTAACTCCAATAAGGGAACGAGTGCAGTATCATACCCGGAAGGCAAAGTAATTATTGGATAGAAGAAATAGGAAGGAAATACATTCATTATGAAAATGGAGAGAAAACAATATATCGTAATCGGACTCGGAAGGTTCGGAAGAAGCGTCGCGCGTAATCTGGAGGCAAACGGCTGTATGGTCTTAGCGGTTGACCGTGAGGAAAAGAATGTTAATCTGGTCGCTGAGTTTGTAACGCGCGCGGTTTGTCTTGATATAACCGATGAAGATGCGGTTCAGGAGCTTGGACTAGGCAATTTTGATGGAGCGATCGTGGCTATCGGGCAGAGTCTGGATGCAGCGGTACTTGGTGTTATGTGGGCGAAGGAACAAGGTGTACCGAAGGTAATCGCAAAAGCTTACGATGATACACAGGGAAAGATTCTTACTAAAGTCGGTGCAGATGAAATTGTATATCCGGAGCGGGAGATGGGAGATCATCTCGCCAAGGCACTTGCCTTTGGAAACTTTCTGGATGCTGTAGAACTGACCGCAGATTATTCGATTGCGGAGGTTACCATGCTGCCCGAATGGGTTGGCAGGAATCTAAGGGAACTCAGACTCCGCGACAAGTACCACATCAACGTGATCGCAGTGAAGCGTAACCACGATCTTGAAATCAATCCTTCTGCTGAAGAAATTCTTCGCGATGGAGATGCATTGGTTCTTCTTGGCAGGAATGAAGTCCTTAAAAAACTTTCCGAAGACCGGTAATACACAGACCAACTACCATGACGGCAGTTGGTCTTCTTTTATCTATAAGCATATCTGCGCCACAATCGGAGATACTCTCTATTATAGCCCGCCTTGGAATCGGGCGTGGATAAGGAGTGTAAAAGATGAAGGAAGAACGTTTGCCGGCAACGAATGAAAATGGGTACTACGAGATACGTCTGGAGAGTATAGGCGGATTGGGGGCAAATCTGTGCGGCAAGATGATCGGAGAGCTGGGACTGCGGTATATGGGGCATAATAGTGCCGGCTTTTCCAGCTATGGTTCAGAAAAGAGCGGAACCCCGGTGAAAGCATATATCCGGCTCTGTAGTTGGGAGAAGGAGATACATGTGCATTCTCCTGTGATACATCCCCATTTGCTGGCGGTGTTCCATGAAGCACTATTGGAAAAGGGGAATGCGCTTGAGGGAATTTCCAGAGATACGATTGTTCTGGTAAACAGTGAGAAACGGGAAGATGAACTTAGAGGACACTATGCCCTTTGCACGGACCACGTGTATTGTGTGCCGGCACAGCAGATAGCAATGGAATGCGGGGCAAGGATCAATATGATCATGTTTGGTGGAATATGCCGTCTGATGGGGTTGAGAGACTGCCAAAAGGCGGATGCAGTATGTCAGGATACTCTTGGAAAAAAGTATGCGGCTGCTCTGAAGAAAAATCTCGAGGGAATACACAGGGGCTTCTATGAAGTACAGGAACAGATGGAAGGAACGGTACAAAAGGATAACGACAATCATGGTATAGAAAAAGAATCGATAGATACCAACGAGGATGTCCGGGCAACGAAAAGCCTGCCGGGAGGAGCGATTCCCTGGATTGGAAACAGTGTGGTCAATGATCTGTCGCCATCCAGACAGGGATATTTTCCATTGTTTCTGCCGGAAAGGTGTATTCAGTGTGCAAGGTGTGATGCCACCTGCCCGGATATGGTGTTTCAGTTTCAGGAAGGAACTTATAAGGGAAAAACCATGATGATCAACAAGGGGCTGGACTATTACCACTGCAAGGGATGTATGAGATGCGTAACGATATGTCCGGTAAACGCATTGGTGGCGGCGAAGGAAAGCGAATATCCGGATAAACCATATTTCATACCGAATCAGGAGATGTTGCAAAGACCGGCATACTATGATGC
Source organism: Agathobacter sp. (assembly GCA_022769125.1). Lineage (GTDB taxonomy): Bacteria > Bacillota > Clostridia > Lachnospirales > Lachnospiraceae > Roseburia. Next base: position 4,832 of record JALEKN010000052.1, on the reverse strand, counting down.
CTGTGGGATGGACGGCTATATAACGTCAGAGTCCTTTTTGACGGAAAAACGTGTAGACGGAGGGGAATTATAAAATGGAAAAACAGACAATTGAATATGCGTCCGGGAATGAGATGGCAGTATTCGCAGTAAAGCAGATCGGCTATGATCTGATGGGATACTACCCGATTACCCCATCCACACAGATAGCGGAAGGCCTTGATGCGCTGCGGGCAGAGGGAAAGACTGACCTTTGCATGATCCCGGCTGAAGGTGAACACTCTGCGGCAGGCATCTGCTATGGTGCAGCAGCGGGAGGCGGAAGGGTATTTAATGCAACAAGTGCAAATGGACTGTTATACGCGATGGAACAGCTTCCGGTGCAGTCCGGAACAAGGATTCCGATGGTTATGAATGTGGTGTGCAGAACGGTTTCCGGGCCGCTTTCTATTAAGGGCGATCATAGTGACTTGATGTACCTGCTTAGTGCAGGCTGGCCGATTCTTTTTGCCAATACGGCGCAGCAAGTGTATGACTTTAATATTATTGCATTGAAATTGGCAGAACGGGTGCAGCTGCCGGTTGTTGTGGCATATGATGGCTTTTTTACAAGCCACCAGAAAAAGCGCTGCTATCGGTTCGAATCCGAGATGACAGTACAGCAATTTGTTGGGAAAAAGCAGTGGAGCCGTTCCCTTTTTGACTTTGCCAATCCAATCAGTATCGGGGCTTATATGGATAGTGCGGACATCATGCAAAACCGATATGAACTGCACAGTGCGATGGAACAGGTGCGCAGGGAACTGCCTGAGATAAGTGCTTCATATGAAGAACTGTCGGGAAGAGGATGCCCGGCTGTGGAAACATATGGGGCAAAGGCCGCTAAGGTGTTGCTGTTGTTTTTAGGCTCGTCATATGAGACTGCAAAAGAGGCAGTCGATGCACAGAACAGAAAAGGTACGCCTTGCGGTATTTTAACCGTTCATTGTCTGAGACCATTTCCTGCGGAAGAACTTGCGGCGGCCTGTCGGGATGCCGGTACGATATTGGTTGCCGATCGTCAGGATAGTTACGGCGCAGGAGGCGGTGCATTCTCTATTGAGGTTCGGGCGGCGCTGCAGCGGTATGGGATATTGGCAAGCGTATATAATATTGTTTATGGACTTGGAGGGCAGGACCTGTTCCCGGAAGATATTCAGAAATTGTTTGAGCGGGTATTGCAGGAAGGACGCAGCCAATCCGGGGATCCGTATCACAGCGGAACGCCAAAGAGAAAGCTGCATGAGGGCGCGCCAGCAGGAGACCTTGGTTATTATGGTATCTGTGAGGGGGCAGATCAGAAGGAAGAAATCCTTAAACCTTATTTTGCACCGCTTCTACCGGAAACAACAAGAATCGGAGTGACCCGGGTGCAGGAAGAAAATGGAAGACTGATAGTAAATAGCGCCAGCCTGAATGATTCCGTGAGAATGCCGAAGCGCCTTGCACCGGGACATGGAGCCTGCCCGGGATGCGGGATCGTGGTAAACTTAAATCTGTTACTGAGGGCAATCGAAGACCCTGTGGTGCTTCTTTTCCAGACCGGGTGTGCAATGATCGTAACTACTCCATATCCCAAGACGTGCTTTAAAGTGCCGTATATCCACAATCTCTTCCAGAATGGTGCGGCAACACTAAGCGGACTTGCAGAAATGTGTTACCGGAAACAGAAAAAAGGAGAATTGCCGCCGGGAGACATTGTGTTTGTGATGGTGACAGGCGATGGTGGCATGGATATCGGAATGGGATGTGCGCTTGCAACTGCGATTCGCGGGCACCGTCTTTTAATCTTCGAATATGATAACGGTGGATATATGAATACCGGATACCAGTTGTCTTATGCAACGCCCAAAGGGGCAAAAAGCGCAACCTCGCATGTGGGGAAGGAACAGTACGGAAAGAGTTTTTTCCAGAAGGATATGGCACAGATCATGGCTGCTACAGGAATTCCCTATGTAGCAACTGTCGCCGAATCACATCCGGCAGATTTTATAAAAAAGGCGGCGAAAGCAGCCTGGTATGCAAAAAATGAGGGCACCGCATATATCAAGGCGCTTTCCGCCTGCCCGCTGAACTGGAATGATAATCCGGAACATGAGGAAAAGGTCATCGAGGCAGCAGTCAATTCCTGCTATTTTCCACTGTATGAAATCGAACGGGGGAAGACTACACTCTCAGTGTTACCTGACAAAATTAATAAGAAGATTCCAATTCTTGAATTTTTCTCCATGATGGGCAGAACCTCCCATCTAACACAACCACAGTATGCAGCCCTCGTAAATACCATACAGGCAGAGATTGACCAGCGCTACGACCGTATCAAAGTACGGGCAGGAGAAAGCGGTGTACAGCAGGAAAAAGTGGATGCTTGACATGGCAGATAGCAGGTGGTAAATTACGGATTATAGCATATGGGAGGGCGCTTAGCTGTGGCGGGCGCCCGAAAAAAATACAGGAGGTATGTGAGATGGAAGCATTATTCTTTGGGGGAAAAACAAAGTGTGTGACATTCAGTTATGACGATGGGGTAACGCAGGACCGCCGTCTGGTTGAACTATTCAATAAATATGAGGTACGTGCAACCTTTAACTTAAATTCCGGATGCTTCGGAAGAGATGGAATGGTCAGTGATCCGTCATTTATCCGGGAAGCAACACATAATAAGATCGAAGCGGGGGAAGTAGCAAAGCTGTACGCGGGACATGAGATTGCAGTGCATACGGTGTCACATCCGAATCTTGTATTTCTGGATCGGGAAGCAATCCGCTATGAGATAGGACAGGATCGTAAGAACCTTGAGAAACTGGTGGACTATCCGGTAACAGGAATGGCATACCCTTATGGACCATATGATGACACGGTGCTGGCGGTTATGAAAGAATGTGGTATTTCATATAGCCGCACGGTACAGTCAACGAACTCGTTTGCAATTCCGCGTGATTTCCTGATGTGGCATCCAAGCTGTCATTTCGGGGATGAAGTCATGACGGAACTGATCGGCCGGTTTCTTAATGACGATGCCGAGAGACAGCCGTATCAGACACGTCAGCTTTTTTATATCTGGGGACATTCCTATGAATTGGATGGCAATGAAAGCTGGAATAAGATGGAAGAAACATTAAAGACGCTTTCCAGGCGGGAGGATACCTGGTATGCGACAAATGGTGAAGTCTGTGAATATGAGAATGCTGTTCGCCGGCTGATTTATAATGCACAGCACACCACAGTAAAAAATCCATCGGCCCTGCCGGTATGGCTTTGTGTAAACGGAGAGCCGGTAGAAATCAAGCCGGGAGAGATAAAACATCTTCTGAAATAATAGAGAGCAGGTAAATGAATTTGAATAATAAGACAAGCAATATGACGGAGGGGAGCATTTTCCGTCTGCTCCTACTCTTTTTTATGCCGATTTTTCTTGGAAATCTGTTCCAACAGGCATATAGCATGGTGGATAGCGTTATTGTCGGGAAGGGAATCGGAGATGATGCACTTGCAGCAGTCGGAGCAACCGGTCTGATCAATTTTTTGCTATTGGGCTTTATATTCGGGTTGACAGGTGGATTCGGAATACATATGAGCCAGAGCTTTGGAGCAGGGGATTTCAGGCACCTGAGGGGGCAGATCAGTGTTGCACTTATATTAAGTGTTGTAATCGGGGTAGTATCAACGATAGCATGTCTGTGCGTGATTCGTCCGGTATTTCTGCTGGTGGATACACCGCTTGACATTTTGGAAGATGCGCTGGCATATTTCCGCATCATATTATATGGAATACTGATTTCACTTTTGTGCAATCTTGCATATACGATCTTGCGCGCAGTTGGTAACAGCCGGACACCTTTGATCGCTACCGTTGTATCTTCTGTGATTAATATTGTTCTGGATTATGCTTTGGTTATTCCGCTTCGCATGGGAGTGGAAGGCGCAGCCATTGCAACAGTAGTCTCACAGCTCATTGCAGGACTGATCTGCCTGCGAACGATACTTAAGATAGATGAACTGCGGCTGAAGAAGGAAGACTTTTGCTTCTCATGGAAGGTTGCCGGAGCTTTGCTCGGAACAGGATTTCCGGTAGCAATCATGAATGCAATCACGGCAGGTGGTTGTCTGATCCTGCAGACCATTGTCAATCGCATGGGAAGCGATTATGTTGCAGCATATGCTGCCTGCATGAAGATACTTACACTTTTTGAGCAGAGCAGTATTGCGGTTGGAATGACTATGCTGACATTCGTTGGACAGAATCTCGGTGCGGGAAAAATAGACCGTATCCGTGTGGGAGTAAGAAAAGGTGTTCTTATGGCAACAATCGTCAATATACCGCTGGCTCTCGCGGAAATTTTTATTCCGGGATTACTTGTAAGCATCATGTTAAATGGTGCAGATCCAATCGCTTACAGCACACAGTTTCTGCCAATTACAGGAGTCGGATTGTTTGCACTCGGATACCTGTATGTGTACCGCTGTTCTCTTCAGGGACTCGGAAATACAGTGCTTCCGATGTTTTCCGGTTTGATCGAGGTATTAATGAGGCTGATCTTCGGTGTGACGGTAGGCGTGTTAAGCTACCGTGGAATTGCACTGTCCGAAGTTGCCGCATGGGTCGGCGCATGGCTGTTTTTGATGGGATCGTATTGGTATGTGCTTCACAAAAAAAGTAAGGCAGTTGCTGTTTGATACAGCGACTGCCTCTTTTGTTGTGCGCCTAGCGGCGCACGTTTCTAACGGGTTAAAGTCCCGAATCCGCCCGGTAGTGGGAAGGATATAGCCGAAGGCAAGGGTGTCCATCGTGAGATGGAATCTGAAGGAAGCTG
>JALEKN010000065.1 GCA_022769125.1 Agathobacter sp. | reverse complement strand
ATGAACAGATTATGGGAATTTTAAAATATCTCACAGAGTGGTTAGTTAATCACATTCTGTATGTCGATGGTCAAATTCCAAAAGGCTGATATAGTAAGAATGGCTGTTATTCTTTTGGGAGTAGCAGCTTTTTTCTATTTTAAATATAAAATCTGACATCTACACTTGACAATATGCTTACGAGCGCGGAGTTGGCGAGGGCATCCGCACCTGCGGAATACCGAGAGAAGAGCTTTTTGTCGTGTCAAAGGTAGCCGCTGAGCACAAGACCTACGACGAGGCGAAGGCTGGCATCGATGAGACGCTTCGCAAGATGGGACTAGACTATCTGGACATGATGATCATTCATTCCCCGCAACCATGGGCTGAGGCAAACCAGAGTGAGAACCGCTACAAGGAGGGCAACCGTCAGGCGTGGAGAGCACTTGAGGAGGCTTACAACGAGGGCAAGTTAAAGGCGATCGGTTGAGGCATATTCCCCGATCGCGCACGGCGAGATCCTGCATCAGCCGGAGATTATCGCAATGGCAGATAAGTATGGTGTGAGCGTTCCACAACTTTGCATCCGTTATACCCTGCAGCTTGGACTGATCTCCCTTCCAAAGACCGGCAACCCGGCGCACATGCAGACAAATGCCGAGGTTGATTTTGAGATCAGCGCCGAGGATATGGAAGCACTCAGGCATTTTAAAAAGATCGAAAGCTACGGAAGCAGCAGCAGCTTCCCGGTATACGGCGGCAGACTGTAATTTTTATGAAAAAGTGATAGATTAAAAATATAATTGCAGGTAAAAAGACGATATTGTATAGATGGAAAGTCTGTACAGTATCGTTTTTTTGGATGGAATTCTTGACAACAGATCAAATACGATATACAATCCCTATTGGAATAAATCCTAACAAGGAGAGCGAATGACGAGTAGACGAAATACCATTCAGAAAGATTTGGTAAGGAATGCTGTATATGAGATGAAAAGACATGTTACAGCAAATGAGGTGTATGATTTTATAAAGGAAGCATATCCTACCATCGGAAGAGGAACTGTATACAGAAATCTTGACATATTGGCAGAAGAAGGTGCCCTAAGAAAGGTTGAAGTTCCGGATGGACCGAACCGGTTCGATTTTACGCTGAAAAATCATTATCATGTCAGATGTGTAAAATGCGGTGAGGTATCAGATGTGGATATGAATGAAATACCGGACTTGCTGGAAGGAATTCATGACACTCACGGAGTTGAATTTCTGGATTATGGTATTTCATTTAAAGGAATTTGCCCAAAATGCAGGGAAAATAGTAAAGAACAGTAAAGGACACGGAGGTAAAGGAAATGGCTGCAAACAAATACGCAGGAACACTGACGGAGAAAAATTTACAGGAGGCATTTGCAGGAGAATCACAGGCAAGAAATAAGTATACCTATTTTGCCTCTGTGGCAAAAAAGGAAGGCTATGAGCAGATGTCGGCGTTATTTTTAAAGACCGCAGATAACGAGAAAGAGCATGCTAAGATGTGGTTCAAGGAATTAGCAGGAATCGGCGATACAAAAGCAAATTTAGCGGCAGCTGCAGAAGGCGAGAATTACGAGTGGACGGATATGTACGAGGGCTTCGCAAAAACAGCTGAGGAAGAAGGTTTCCCAGAGCTTGCAGCAAAATTCAGGGCAGTAGGAGAGATTGAGAAGCATCACGAGGAGAGATACCGTGCACTTCTTAAAAATATTGAAACTGCGCAGGTATTTGAAAAGAGTGAGGTCAAGGTTTGGGAATGCCGTAACTGTGGACATATTGTGGTAGGAACAAAGGCTCCGGAGGTGTGCCCGGTATGTAACCATCCACAGAGCTATTTTGAAGTACATGAAGAGAATTACTAAGAAATAAAAAGCCGGGGAAGCATGAAAAACTGCCTCCCTGGCTTTTTCTTACATATTCTTATATGCATTTCCCCATTCGACCATAGAATCGAGGATCGGTTTTAGGGATTTGCCAAGATCGCTTAACGCATATTCGACTTTCGGTGGCACTTCCGGGTAGACGGTTCGGATAATAAGTCCGTCCTCCTCCATCGAGCGGAGACTGTCGGTGAGCACCTTCTAGCTGATCCCTTCCAGATCCCTTTTCAATTCGTTAAAACGCCAAGGGCGTACCAGCAGGTTTCGGATGATAAGAAGCTTCCATTTGCTTCCGATCAGAGAGACTGTGGTTGCCACCGGGCACTCCGGTAATTCTTCTTTCGTCATCATAAGATTTTCCCCCTTATATAATAGAGTTATTTGTGATGTTACATCAAATTATAATGTAACACTCAGCTTTGTGTCAATGAGTTACAAAAAGGTAACCTGGGTCACTTTTTGGTGTCTATGTAATAAAAAAGTGCGTACTTTTTTTCCAGCGCCGGTCTTGGTATCTTAAAGCTGCAACAAGGCAAACGCCTGACACATTTTATTACAGGAGGTAACAAAAATGGCATTATCAAACATTTTCGGATGGAACAAAGAGGACAAGCAGCAGACGAGCGCAGCATGTGGAACAGCCTGCGGAGCAGCAGATCAGCCGAGTGAGAAGCCGGCGGCGTGCGGAACAGCCTGCGGAGCAGCAGATCAGCCAAGCGAGAAGCCGGCAGCGTGCGGAACAGCTTGTGGTGCAGCAGATAAGTAAGAAGTGAGGAAGGAGAGGGATAGGATATGAGTCAGTATTTTTCATTTCAATGGCATATTACGGATGAGTGCGACCAGCGCTGCAAGCACTGCTACATATTTTCCGGCGAAGGCTGCAAGACGTTAAAGAGCATGAGCTGGGAGCAGATGCAGGAGGTCGTTGCAAGCTGCGAGGATTTCTGCAAGGTCTATCACCGCATTCCGTATTTCTATATTACCGGCGGAGATCCTATCCTGCATCCGGACTTCTGGAAGCTGATGGTGCTCTTAAGGAGCAAGGATATCCCATTTACGATCATGGGAAATCCGTTTCACTTAGATGACGAGATCTGCAGGATGCTTAAGGTCTGCGGATGCGAAAAATATCAGATGTCACTGGATGGCATGAGAGAGACGCACGACTGGTTCCAAGATGTCCGAAATGCGGCAGACCTATGAGCATGAACCTAAGAGCCGATGATACGTTTGTCGAGGATGCGGGCTGGCAGGCGGCTGCCGACCGGTATGAGGAGTTTATGAGGGTGCACAGCGGAAAAAGAATCGTTTTTCTGGAGCTGGGCGTTGGCTACAATACACCGGGCATCATCAAATACACGTTCTGGCAGTATGCAAATAAGTGGAGAAATGCGTTTTATGTTTGCATCAATAAGGATGAGGCGTATCTGCCGAAGGAGATCCGGGAAAAATCAATCGGAGTTGCTGCGGATATCGGGGAAGTGCTTGAAGCGTTAAACGGCGCTATACATGAATAACGGTTTATACTGGGAGGGCATTACAGATATGACACATGAAGAACAAAGGATTTGGTTGATCCAGAAATTGCTGGATGAGGACATCCACTATAAAAGGTATCGGATTCCGGATGACGAGCAGGGACAGAAGGATCTGCTCCGTGCACTGATGAACGTGCGTATGCCAAGTGCAATCAGTGATGAATTTCAGAGGATTCAGGATGAATACCTGACGGAGGAGAATAAAAGAAGCGGCATTACCGACCTTGCGGAGCTTTCCCCGACCAAGCTGGATGAGCGGATCTATCTCTGGCAGGGAGATATTACCGCGCTTAAGGTCGATGCGATCGTCAACGCAGCCAACAGCCAGCTGTGCGGCTGCTTCCGCGCGCTGCACAACTGCGTGGACAATATCATCCACTCAAAAGCAGGGATCGAGTTGCGGCTCTGCTGCAACGATATGATGCAGGCACAGGGGCATGAGGAGCCGACCGGGCAGGCGAAGATCACTCCGGCATTTAATCTGCCTTGTAAATATGTGATCCATACCGTAGGACCAATCGTGTCTGGTCATCTGCAAAAGGAGCATGAAGAACTGTTGGCATCCTGCTATCGTTCCTGCTTAGAGCTTGCCGAGGCAAATGGCGTAGAAAGCATTGCATTCTGTTGCATTTCGACAGGCGTATTCTGTTTCCCGAACGAGCGCGCGGCAGAGATCGCATTAGAAACGGTTCTGGCATACTTTGCCGAAACCAACAGCCGGCTGAAGGTCGTCTTTAATGTGTTTAAAGATGAAGATTACGCAATCTACCGCAACATTCTGAACCATTCCATAATTTCCCCATAAACAATATATTTACATTATTATCGGCTCGATGCTATAATCATGACGGCAAATTTGAGGCATAGCCGGAAAACGGCTTGCGTTACATTCAAATTTGCAGATCAAATAAGTAATGATGAAGCAGGAGAGCAAAAAAGTGATACGAACAATTATTAAGATTGACGAACAAAAGTGCAACGGCTGCGGTATCTGCGCAGCCGCTTGTCATGAGGGCGCGATCGAGATCATAGATAACAAGGCAAAGCTTGTCAGGGAGAATTTCTGTGACGGCTTTGGAGACTGCCTTCCGGGCTGCCCGGCGGGCGCAATCTCTTTTGAGGAGCGCGAGGCACCTGCGTATGATGAAAAAGCAGTAAAGCAGGCAAAAGCATTGCAATCTGCGCTTACCAATTGGCCGGTGCAGATCAAGCTTGCGCCGATACAGGCACCGTATTTTGCAGGGGCGGATCTTTTGATCGCGGCGGACTGCACCGCGTATGCCTATGCCAATTTTCACAGTGATTTTATAAAAAACCGCGTGGCTTTGATCGGATGTCCGAAGCTTGATGCCGTAAGCTATAAGGAGAAACTGTCCGAGATCATCAGTAATAACCGGATTGCGTCCATTCTTCTTGTGCGGATGGAAGTTCCGTGCTGCGGGGGGCTTGAAGTGGCAGTAAAAAACGCATTGGATGAGAGTGGAAAGGATATTTCCATGAGGACGGTGATCATTTCAAGAAGTGGGAGTGTAGTATCAAAATGAAAAAAGCAAAGATCGTAAGCGCGCTGATCGGACTGGCAGGCGCGGTATCAAATAACGGGACAACAGAAAATACGGATGCGGTAATCGAAAAAGCACTTTTAAGTGAGGAAGACGAGCAGGAGCTGGTAGAGTTGATCCATACAGAAAAATTCCAGATTTCGCCTAACTGTGCAACCTGTGAGAATCCGTGCGGGAACACCTCCGATTATGAGGTGGAAAAATTCGAGGAATGTGATGCGGATATTCAGACAGAAAAGGATAAGCTTTTTGATACGATTGTTTCTTATCTGACGAGGAGAGACAAAAGCGATGCGATTCCGGAGTTGATCTATCGTGCAATTGCATACCTCGGCTACGATCTGGAAGTAAAATCATACGAAAAGATGATTGGACAGATAAAAGAATTATAACTTATTTCTTGCATTTTACCCTCAAAGTGATACGATAGTAGATAGTGGGTTCATGTGACCATGGGGAAACTTGAAAAAGAAATTGAGGGAATTGTATGCCAAATACAAACGAATTGTTAAATAGGATCAATAGCAGATACAGTTCAATGAGCAAGGGACAGAAGCTGATCGCTACCTATATTACCGATAATTATGATAAGGCGGTATTTTTAACCGCTGCTAAAATGGGGGAGACGGTTGGAGTGAGCGAATCAACCGTTGTTCGTTTTGCAACCTGCCTGGGATACAAGGGATACCCGGAGTTCCAGAGTGCACTTGAGGAGATGGTTCGAACGAAGCTCAATTCTGTTCAGAGAATGGAAGTGACTTACGGGCGGATTTCACAGTCGGAGATTTTACAGACGGTCCTTTCTTCAGATGCCGACAAAATTAAGTCGACATTGGAAAAAATCGACCATGCCGCATTTGAGGCGGCGGTTGATACGATACTTGGGGCAAAACATCTCTATATAATCGGAATCCGCAGCTGTGCACCGCTTGCAAGTTTTCTTGCTTTTTACTGTAATCTGATGTTCGAAAATGTACATCTGCTTACGACTAACAGTTCAAGTGAATTATTTGAGCAGATGCTTCGGATTAACGAGGAAGATGCAATTATAGGCATCAGTTTTCCAAGGTATTCCATGCGGACCTTGAAGGCATTGGAGTTTGCAAATAACCGGAATGCGAAGGTAATTACGATTACTGACAGCGTACATTCTCCGATGAACCTTTATTCTTCCTGCAATCTGATCGCGGACAGTGATATGGCGTCCATCGTTGATTCGCTTGTTGCACCGCTTAGTGTGATCAATTCCCTGATCGTTGCGCTTTGCATGAAAAAACAAAAGGAAGTTGCGGGAACACTTACTACTTTGGAAGACATCTGGGGGGAGTACCAGGTATATGAGAATGACGAAATCAACTATATCAATGATTCCGTCAAAATCCATTATGCGAAGCTGGATGGACAGAAAAATGAGTAAAGTGATCGTAGTCGGAGGCGGTGCCGCCGGCATGTTTGCCGCATATCAGGCAGCAAATTGCGGACATCAGGTGTGCCTGCTAGAACAAAATGAGAAGCTTGGCAAGAAAATTTATATTACAGGTAAGGGACGTTGTAACCTTACGAACGCAAGTGACATGGAGACAATTTTTTCCAATGTCATGAGTAACCGGAAATTTTTGTACAGTGCATTTTATGCATGCACGAACGATACTGTGCTAGATTTCTTTGAAAGCTACGGGCTTGCCACCAAGATTGAACGTGGTAACAGGGTATTCCCGGTATCGGATCATTCCTCCGATGTCATTGCAGCGCTGACAAGGGCGCTAAAGGACAAGCATGTACAGATCTGTTTAAATACAAAGGTACTGAATCTGTTGACGGAGGAACTGCCGGTTGATTCTGCACTGCCGGAAACAGACAAAAAGAAATTACCAAAACAAAGAGTAACCGGAGTTCGTCTGGCAGATGGTAAGGACTTGTCTGCAGACGCTGTGATTCTTGCAACGGGAGGGATTTCTTATCCTTCCACCGGGGCTACGGGAGATGGGTATTTGTTTGCCGGACAGACCGGGCACAAGGTAATCCCACCAACACCGGCGCTTGTCCCCTTTAATATCAGAGAGGAATGGTGCAAGGAACTGCAGGGATTATCTTTACGCAATATTTCCATTCGTATCTGCAATGGAAAAAAGGAATTGTATCAGGACTTTGGCGAACTTTTGTTTACGCATTTCGGCGTGAGCGGACCGGTTATCCTGTCTGCAAGTTCGGCGGTAAAAAGCGAGGCGTTAAATAAGGAGCCGATGCTCTATATCGACTTAAAACCTGCGCTTGATCTGGAAGAACTTGACAGGCGTCTGCTTCGGGATTTTGATGATCAAAAGAACAAGCAGTTTAAAAATGCACTTGGGCATCTGTTTCCAGCGAAGCTCATTCCGGTGATGATCATACTTTCGGGAATTGATCCGGAAAAGAAAGTGAACGAGATTTCTAAAGAAGAACGTAGATCGTTTGCCCAATTGATAAAGAAACTTCCACTGACGATTACCGGAACAAGAGGATGGAATGAGGCAATCATCACGCGCGGTGGCGTATCCGTAAAAGATATCGATCCGTCAACGATGCAGTCCAAGCAGGTAAAAAGCCTATATTTCTGTGGGGAAATGCTGGATGTGGATGCAATGACCGGCGGATATAATCTGCAGATTGCCTGGTCAACCGGATTTCTTGCCGGGTGCAGCATTAATAAATGATGATTATAAAATATAGAAAGAATGAGGAATTGTTATGAGCAATAATATTGCGATCGATGGACCGGCAGGTGCAGGAAAGAGCACAATTGCAAAAAAACTTGCAAAGGAGCTTGGTTACATTTATGTGGATACAGGAGCCATGTACCGCGCGATGGCATACTATTTTTTGCAGAATGGCATTGCCGCAGACGATGAGGCTGCAATAGCAGCTGCAACCGATAAGGTGGATATTTCCATTGCCTACCAGAATGGAGAGCAGTGTGTGCTTTTAAACGGTGAGAACGTAAATCCGGTCATCCGAAAGGAAGAGGTCGGAAAGATGGCAAGCGCAACCAGCAAATACCCAGTTGTGCGCACAAAGCTTGTGGCACTTCAGCAGCAGCTTGCCGCAAAAGAAAATGTGATCATGGATGGAAGAGATATCGGAACTGTCGTTCTCCCGAATGCTGATGTTAAAATTTATCTGACTGCATCATCGGCAGTACGTGCAAAACGTCGTTTTGATGAGCTGACGGAAAAGGGACAGGAATGCGATCTTGCGGTGATTGAAAAGGACATTATTGACAGGGATTATCAGGATATGCACAGAGAGACATCTCCGTTGAAGCAGGCTGAGGATGCAGTCCTTCTTGATTCTTCAGATCTTGACATTGACGGAGTTGTAAATAAAATGAAAGAAATCATCAAAGAGGCAGGATGCTAGTATGAAGGTGACTCTTGCAAAGAGTGCAGGCTTTTGTTTTGGCGTAAAGCGTGCGGTCAACGTTGTTTACCGTGAGATAGAAAAGAACGAAAACCCAATCTACACATATGGACCGATCATTCACAATGCGGAAGTGGTAAAGGATCTTGAGTCAAAAGGAGTCCGCGTCATCAATAACTCGGATGAACTTTGCGCTCTTCCTGCTGGAACGGTTGTTATCCGTTCGCATGGAATCAGTGCTGCAGAGTATGAAGCAATCGAACAGGCTGGATTTTCAATCGTTGATGCCACATGTCCATTTGTACTAAAAATTCATAAGCTTGTAAAAGAACATAGCGAAAGCGGCGATACAGTTATTATCATCGGCAATCCGGAGCATCCGGAAGTGCAGGGAATCCGCGGATGGGTAAGAAAAAATGCCCCGGTTTATATTGTAAGTAACGGAAATGACATTGAACATCTGCCAAATTTAGACAAAGAAAAGGTATGTATTGTTTCCCAAACGACATTTAACTACAATAAATTTCAAGAATTAGTTGAAATTATCAAACAAAAAGGTTATGATATAGTTGTTTTAAATACTATCTGCAATGCAACAGAGGAACGACAGAGTGAAGCACAGCAGATTGCTTCTGTATCCGAGGCAATGATTGTCATCGGTGACAAGAAGAGTTCGAATACGCAGAAGTTATTTGAAATATGTAAAAATGAATGTGAAAATACTTACTATATTCAAACAAGCAGCGATATGGATTATAGCAAGCTTAAGTCAATCAATAACGTAGGTATTACCGCAGGGGCATCAACCCCAAACAATATCATTGAGGAGGTTTCAAAGAATGTCAGAAATGAGCTTTGAACAAATGCTGGAAGAATCTTTAAAAACAATAAGAAATGGAGAAGTGGTTGAAGGTACCGTTATTGATGTTAAGCCGGATGAAATCGTACTGAATATCGGATACAAATCAGATGGAATCATCACTCGTAATGAATATACAAACGAACCAAACGTTGATCTTACAACAGTTGTTTCAGTTGGCGATACCATGGAAGCAAAAGTCGTTAAAGTAAACGACGGTGAAGGACAGGTTGTTCTTTCCTATAAGAGACTTGCTGCCGAGAAGGGAAGCAAGAGATTAGAGGAAGCTTTCAATAATCAGGAAGTACTTACCGCAAAGGTTTCACAGGTACTCGATGGCGGTGTATGCGTTAATGTAGATGAGACAAGAGTATTTATCCCTGCAAGCCTTGTATCCGATACTTTTGAGAAGGATCTCAACAAGTTTAAGGATCAGGAGATTGAGTTTGTGATTACCGAGTTTGATCCTAAGAAGAGACGTATCATTGGAAACAGAAAGACACTTCTCGTAGCTAAGAAAGCAGAGGCTCAGAAAGAGTTACTCAGCAAGATCGCAGTTGGTGATGTGATCGAAGGAACCGTTAAGAACGTTACCGATTTTGGTGCATTCATTGATCTTGGCGGTGTTGATGGTCTTCTTCATATCTCTGAGATGTCTTGGGGACGTGTAGAAAGCCCGAAGAAGGTATTTACAGTTGGAGAGACTGTTAAGGTATTCATTAAGAGCATCAATGATTCTAAGATTGCTCTTTCCAGAAAGTTCCCGGAAGAGAACCCATGGAACGGCGCAGCTGAGAAATATGCAGTTGGCAATGTTGTAACCGGTAAGGTTGCCCGTATGACTGACTTTGGTGCTTTTGTTGAGTTGGCACAGGGTGTTGATGCACTTCTTCATGTATCACAGATTTCAAAAGAACACATTGAAAAGCCATCCGATGTTCTTAAGGTAGGACAGGAAGTAGAAGCTAAGATTGTTGATTTCAACGAGGATGAAAAGAAAATCAGCATAAGCATTAAGGCTTTACTTGCTCCGGAAGAGAACGAGGATGAAGAAGTTGCAGATGTAAATATTGATGACGCAGCTTCTGAGACAGAAGAGTAAGATACATTTATTAGGGGGGGCTGGCCGAACAGGCAGCTCCCTTTTTTCACTTTATAGGGAAAGCGACTTTTTGCTATGGAGGAGAATGGAATGCTGGATAATTACGAATGGTTCAAAAAAGAGGTATATAAACTTACCAGTATTGACTTGAATTTTTACAAAGAAAAGCAGATGAGAAGGCGCATTGATACTCTCGCGAAAAAGAATAAGACGGACTCCTATGAGGCTTATGTGCAGCTTCTTAAGACAGATAAAAAGCTTTTTGAACAGTTTGTCAATTTCCTTACAATCAATGTTTCGGAATTCTATCGTAATCCGGATCAATGGAAGATCATGGACGAGACTGTCATCCCAAAGCTTATAAAGGAACATAAACGGCCGCTTCGGATCTGGAGCGCGGCATGTTCTACGGGGGATGAGCCGTATTCGATAGCAATGGCTTTTTCAAAACATATGCCGCTTTCCAATATTCAGATTCTTGCAACCGATATTGACAAACAGGTATTGGAGCAGGCACAGGCCGGTCTATATAATGAGAAGAGCATTGCCGGTGTCCCGGCAGATATGAGACGTAAATACTTTACGCAGATCGGTAATTCCTATAAAATATCCGATGAGCTCAAAAAATGTGTCACCTTTAAACAACACAATCTGTTAAAGGATCCGTATCCACGTGACTATGATATGATCCTTTGCAGAAATGTCGTGATTTATTTTACGGATGAGGCAAAAGATGAAATATACAAAAAGTTTTATCAGACCTTAAACAATCATGGCGTTTTGTTTATTGGAAGCACAGAGCAGATCATCAATTATAGGGAAGTTGGATTTTCGAGACTGAGTTCTTTTTACTTCGAGAAAAACGAGGACTAATTAACGGGGAATTTTGTTATGAAGCATATCCACAAAGAACAACTGTATATCAGGCAAAGTCAGCTGCAGGATCAACTTTTTGATGAAAATGCAGTTTTCTTCGATATTGAGACAACCGGCTTTTCACCTGCACATTCTACGATTTACCTGATCGGATGTGCCAGACATATCGACGAAAAAGTACATATTGATCAGTTCTTTGCGGAAACCCCGTCAGACGAAAGGGATGTAATTGTAGCTTTTCTGGATATCCTTAAGAATTATTCCACATTGATCTCGTTCAATGGAGTAGGGTTTGACGTTCCGTTTTTGAAGGCTAAGTGTGATACCTACCAGCTTAGCGAGACATTTAAATCTCTAAACTATCTTGATATTTTTAAGTCTGTATCGGAAATGAAATTTCTTTTAAAGCTTCCGAATTACAAGCAAAAGACAATTGAAGGCTTTTTAAACCTTTCCCGGGAGGATCTTTATTCCGGCGGTGATCTGATCAACGTCTATCACGAATATTGTAAGAATCCGGATGCAAAGAAAGAAGAGGTTCTGCTTTTACATAACTTTGAAGATGTTGCCGGAATGCTTGACCTTCTTCCGGTTCTTACTTATAATGAGATTTTTCATGGGCAGTATGCGATAACGGAGACAAAGATCGGGACATATCGTTCAATCGATGGTACACAGCAAAAAGAACTTCTTATTACTTTAAAAAATGATTATCCTGTACCGAAACGTGTTTCTTTTCAGTTCAGGGAATACTATTTTATCAGCAATGGGGATATCTCGACCCTGCGGATTCCAGTATATTGTGGTGAGCTCCATTACTTCTATGCCAATTACAAAGATTATTACTACCTCCCGCAGGAGGATATGGCAGTACATAAAAGTGTTGCTGCTTATGTCGATAAAGGTTACAGAGAGAATGCAAGAGCTTCCAATTGCTATACCAGAAAGGAAGGAGAATTCCTTCCGCAGTATGACACTATCATGAGTCCGGAATTCCGTAAGGATTATAAGGACAAGGTGTCATATTTTGAAATCACCGATGATTTCTGCACCTCGGATATCATGCTTCGGCGCTATGTAGAACATATTTTACAGCTTATGATAAAAGCTAAGCGGTCATGAACCGTATCAGGGGGCAATCTTCGGATTCGCCCCTTGTGGCTGTGAGAGGATAAATTTCTTTATGCTATATTTTATTGTAAACCAGACGGCAAGGACAGGAAAAAGTTCCAAGGTCTGGGAAAAAGTACAAACACTTTTGGCTGATGTGGATATCCCGTACAAGTTTTATATGACGGAATACGAGAATCATGCCACAGAACTTGCCAAAATGATAAGCCAAAAGGACGATATGGATATCTGTATCATTGTTGTGGGTGGAGACGGAACCATGAATGAGGTTATCAATGGTATCGTTGATTTTGAGCGTGTGCGCTTTGGAATTATCCCGGCCGGATCCGGAAACGATTTTGGCAGGGGGCTTGGAATTGGTAAAGATGTAGAAGAAAATGTCAAGCGGATTATTAGGGCTTATCAAAGTGGAAGGGAATGCTACCAATCCATGGATCTTGGAAAAGTAAGCTGGGACAGTGGAACCAAATCTCGCTTTTTTGGAATCAGCAGTGGTGTCGGCATGGATGCAATTGTTTGTAAAAAGGCACTCCATTCCGGAATGAAGACTTTTTTAAACAAACTTCATTTGGGAAAAATGACTTATATATTACTTACAATCCAAACTCTGTTCTCAATGGATACAGCAACGGTTGAGGTTGTATATGACAAGGAAAGCAGACATTTTGAACGCTTGATCTTTATGGCTGCAATGAATTTGCGTGCAGAGGGTGGAGGCGTACCAATGGCACCAAAAGCAACACCTTTTGACGGCAGGCTTTCATTAAGCAATGCATCGGGAATTCCAAAATGGAGGACTTTTTTTTGCCTCCCGGTTCTGGTAGCTGCAAAACATGAACGGATCAAAGGATTTCATGTGACTGACAGTACACTTGCTAAAGTCACAATTTCCAAACCTTTTGTTCTTCACGCTGATGGAGAATACTGTGGTGATGTGACAGAAGCCACATTTACCTGTGAAACAAATAAATTACATATGCTTTTATAGATGGCTAATGAAAGGAAAATAAAAATGTTGAGGGATCAGTTAATCCAGATTGTATTACTTTTTTGTGGATGCTTTTTCTGCCTGATTACAGCATTGTGTATGTATCTAAGTAATAATTTTGACCTGGAAAAAAGAAAATGGCTTATGCTCATGCAGGTTTTTACGGCACTGTTATTGGCAAGTGATGCGTTTGCATACATTTTTCGTGGATATCCTGGACCAACCGGAAGTATACTTGTCCATGTAACAAACTTTTTGGTGTTTGCATTAAGTGTTGTAATTCTGTATTTTTTTCATGCCTATATGTGCAGCTATCTGTTTCCAAGAGATCAGGTCCTAAATTTGGGCCGGGTGAAATTTGCATATGCTTTGTGTGGGATAGCGCTTCTTCTTGTCATTGTATCTCAATTTACTGATCTGTATTATTATTTTGATGCGCAGAATTACTATCATCGTAATTCTGGATATATAATCTCAATGTTGCTTCCGGTTGCGGTAATGCTGATTGATCTGTCTCTTCTTGTACAGTACCGTAAACGGATTCGCCGGCGTATTTTCTGGTCCATGACCTCATATATTTCGTTTCCGCTTATTGCCGCGGCAATACAGACCAGATATTACGGGCTTTCTCTGATCAATTTATCTATCTGTCTTTCCATGTATGTTATGTTTATTGCATCAACAGGGGAACAAAACCATGAAATGTACCAGCTTCTGAAGAAAAAGTCGAAGGTGGAAGAAAGACTTGAGATTGCATCAACATTAAATCAATGTGTTAAAGCATTGTTGTCCGATAACGATATTGATGTCTCCATTCACAATCTTTTCAGAATCATCAATCAGTATTTTGACGGAGATCGTACCTATCTATTTGAAGTCTCAAAGGATGGGAAGAAAATCAACAATACTTATGAATATGCAAAATCCGGTGTAACCCCGCAAATAGAGAATCTGCAAGACTTAGATCTGACTGTGATCGAAGGCTGGATGGAGTTTTTCCAAAAGGATGAGCCTTATTATATGTCAAAGCTGGAGCAGGAAAACGGATATGAATCTTACGAAGTCCTGCAGGATCAGGATATTGACCGGCTGCTTGCAGTTCCGCTTAAAGACAAAGGAAGATTTATCGGTTTCCTTGGCGTTGATAATCCACGTGACCATTATGATGATGCAACCTTATTGTCATCCATCCAATACTTTATCATTAACAGTTTAAAGACAAAGGCACATCAGGAAGAACTACAATATTTAAGTTATCGTGATATGCTTACCGGCCTATATAATCGAAACAAATACATTCGTGTTGTTGAATCGTATTCCCACAGACAGGTGAACAACGTTGGCGCATGTTATATTGACCTGAATGGACTGAAGAAGACGAACGATCAATTTGGACATGAGGCAGGTGACCGGCTGATCAAAACTGCCGCAGAATTGATGACAGAGCTGTTTGAAGATCATGTATATCGTGTCGGAGGAGATGAGTTTGTTATTGTTGTCAAAGATTGGACTAATGAGGACTTTGCAGATCAGATTGATCTATTAAAGCAGAAAATGAGAGAAAAGAAGGTCAGCATATCGATAGGAATGTTATGGAAACCTACGATTGACAATCTTGAACAGATGCTAAAGCAGGCAGACTTCATTATGTATGAAGAAAAGAAACAGTATCATCTGCTAAATGATGGAAAGTAATAATATTATTTTGTATTTTATGTGAAGGTATGATAGAGTAGGTTAGGTAATTTTTGTTGCCAAATAATATATGAGGATAAAAGTATGCGAGTAGTTATCAAGATTGGATCTTCTTCTCTTACCCATAAAACGACCGGAAGTATTAATTTATATAAGATTGAACTTTTGGTACGTTCACTTTGTGATCTGCGCAATCAGGGGATGGATGTCTGCCTCGTCAGCTCCGGAGCCATTGCTGTCGGGCGTGATGCCATCGGTCTGTCGGAACGTCCAAAAGACATTTCAACGAAGCAGGCATGTGCGGCTGTCGGACAAGCCAAGCTGATGATGACTTATCAGAAGATATTCGGGGAATATAATCAGACGGCCGGTCAGGTTCTTCTGACGAAGAATACCATGATCAATCCGGTCTCCAGAATTAATGCACAGAATACATTTGAAGAGTTATTCCGTCTCGGAGTAATCCCGGTTGTAAACGAGAACGATACAGTAAGTACATATGAAATGCAGTTCGGAGACAATGATACGCTTTCTGCCCTTGTGGCTTCACTTGTACATGCAGATAAGCTTATTTTGCTATCCGATATTGATGGATTATATACGGATGATCCAAATACGAATCCGGATGCCAAACTGATATCTGACGTTGAGAAGATCGACTCATCCATCCTTTCCATGGCGAAGGAAAGCTCTGGAAGCAATGTCGGAACCGGTGGTATGGCGACAAAGCTTACTGCTGCAAAGATTGCTACATATTCCGGTGCAGATATGATCATTGCAAATGCAGCAAATCTTGGTGTCATCCACGATATATTTACAGGAGACTTTGTTGGAACAACCTTCCACGCAGATCTGAACCCGAATTTTCATCTTGAGAATTTTATAATGGAGAGTATAGGTTAATGACCGAAGAAAAGATAAAAAGAATTAATGAACTATATCACAAAGCAAAAGCAGAAGGATTGACAGATGTTGAAAAAATGGAACAATCAATCCTAAGACAGGAATATATTGCAAGTGTCCGTAATAACTTACGCAGCCAGCTAAATGCAATAGATGTTGTGAATCCAGATGATTCCATAGAGAATCTTGGTGAAAAATATGGAAACAAAGAATCAGGTTCGTAAAAAGTGCAGGCTTCTCCGCAATGATATTTCTTTTCTATATCGTCAGTATGCCAGTTATCAGATTTGCAAAAAACTTTTAGAATCAGATTGGTACGCAGAATGCGACAGGATTCTTTTATATATGGCAACACAAAATGAGGTTGACCTGTCAGCATTTATGGAACGCGCATGGGCGGACAAAAAGAAACTTTATTTTCCAAAGGTAATTGGGGAAGAGATGGATTTTTATCTGGCGGAAAGCATGTGTGATTTTAAGACAGGATCTTATGGTATATTAGAGCCGGATACAATGGAGCCGATTTCCTTGATGCTTATCGATAAGACTCCGATGCTTGTTCCTGGGGTTGCTTTTTCAAATGATGGATACCGTATCGGATATGGAAAAGGATATTATGACAGATACCTTATTACAAATCAAAAGAACAAGCGGCTGATTCCGATTGGAATTGCCTATTCATTTCAGGTTGTGGATGCTTTTGAAACAGATCCACACGACTATCCGATGCGTACCGTTATCACGGATGTAATACAACCCAACCGTTTGGACACCAATTAGACAGGAGGATCTTTCATGGAAGAACTTAGACAACTCTGTAAACATGCTAGTGATGTTAAAATATCAGTCGGAATGCTTGATTCCGATACCAAAGACCGGGTTCTTACGGATGCGGCAGCAGCACTGATTGCGAGTGAAGAGGCAATACTGAAGGCTAACGAAGAAGATATCGAACGTGCAAAGTCAAATCATATGCCGGATGGCTTATTAGATCGTCTTACTTTAAATCATGACCGCATTGCCGGAATGGCAGATGGGCTTCGCCAGGTTGCAGCACTTGATGACCCAATCGGGGAGGTGCTTTCCATGAAAAAACGTCCGAATGGTCTGATCATCGGTAAACGACGTGTCCCACTTGGCGTAATCGGAATCATTTATGAGGCAAGGCCAAATGTAACAGCCGATGCATTTGCACTTTGCTTTAAGACTGGAAATTGCGTGATCTTAAAAGGTGGCAGTGACGCAATCTGTTCTAATATTGCGATTGTTGACGCATTAAAAAGTGCATTGGTAAAGAATCATGTTACAGAATCAGCACTCAGTCTGATCACATCCACAGACCGGAGCACAACCATGGAATTTATGAAGATGGATGAATATGTGGACCTTCTTATTCCGAGAGGTGGACATGGACTGATCCAGAATGTTGTGAAAAATGCAACAATACCGGTTATTGAGACTGGCACTGGAAATTGCCATATCTATGTAGATGCAGAGGCAGATCTGCCAATGGCTGTCCGCATCATAAAGAATGCCAAGACACAAAGAATCGGCGTGTGCAACGCCTGTGAATCCATTGTCGTTCACAAGAGTGTAGAAAAAGAATTTTTGCCAATGCTATACGAGGCACTTTCTCCGAAGAACGTAGAGCTTCGGACTGATGCGAGTGCGCTTGCCTGCCTTGGCAATGATCATTTACTTGTAAAGGAAGCAACAGAGGAAGATTGGGGAACGGAATATCTTGACTATATCCTTTCGGTTAAGACCGTAGAAAATATTGATGAGGCAATTGAGCATATCAATCATTATACAACCCATCACTCTGAAGCAATCATAACAAATAACTATGACAGGGCACAGCATTTTCTTGATGCAATTGATTCTGCCTGTGTCTATGTTAATGCCTCCACACGTTTTTCCGATGGCAATGAATTTGGATTTGGAGCAGAAATCGGCATCAGTACGCAGAAACTGCATGCCCGCGGGCCTATGGGGCTTGAGGCGCTTACCAGCTACAAATACATTATTTACGGAAACGGACAAATTAGAGAGTAATAGGAAAGAATATGAGAGATTTAGAAGAAACACGTTTACAATATGACTATATTGAAAAGGCAAAAGAATATGTAAAGAGTGAGTCAGAGAAAATCGGTCGCCCGCTTACTTACTGCGTTCATACCTTTGGTTGCCAGATGAATGCCCGTGACTCCGAAAAACTTGTAGGAGTACTTGAGCAGGTTGGCTATGTAGAGGGTAAGGATGAACATGCCGATTTTGTAATCTATAACACATGTACCGTTCGCGAAAATGCAAACAATAAGGTATATGGACGGCTTGGATATCTTTCCAACTACAAAAAGCAGAATCCTGTCATGAAAATTGCATTATGTGGATGTATGATGCAGGAGAATGCCGTTGTTGAAAAGATCAAAAAGAGTTATCGGTGTGTAGACCTGATTTTCGGAACGCATAATATTTATAAATTTGCAGAACTTCTCTGTAGAATGTTTGAATCCAATTCCATGATTATAGATATCTGGAAGGATACGGATAAGATTGTAGAAGAACTTCCAATCAAGCGTAAATTCTCCTTTAAATCCGGTGTCAATATTATGTTTGGCTGCAACAATTTCTGCAGCTATTGCATTGTTCCGTATGTCCGAGGCCGTGAGAGAAGCCGGGAGCCGCAGGATATCATCCGGGAAATTGAGAGTCTGGTTCAAGATGGGGTATCCGAGATCATGCTCTTAGGGCAGAATGTTAATTCCTACGGAAAAAATTTGGAACAGCCGGTCACTTTTGCAGAATTACTTCGCGAGGTCAACCGGATTGAGGGATTAAAGCGTATCCGTTTTATGACTTCCCATCCAAAGGACCTTTCCGATGACCTGATTGACGCGATCCGTGATTGCGACAAGGTATGCCACCATATGCATCTTCCGTTGCAATCGGGAAGTTCAAGACTTCTTAAGATTATGAACCGCCATTATGATAAGGAACATTATCTTGATCTTGTAGATAAGCTTCGTGAAAAAGTACCGGATATTGCTATTACAACTGATATTATTGTTGGTTTTCCGGGCGAGACAGAGGAAGACTTTGCAGAGACGATGGACGTTGTTAGGAAAGTACGCTATGACAGCGCATTTACCTTTATCTATTCCAAACGTACCGGAACCCCGGCAGCGGCTATGGAAGACCAGATTCCTCAGGATGTGGTAAAACGCCGTTTTGATGAACTTTTAGCATTGGTTCAGTCTATCTCAAATGAAAAGGCAATGGAATTGGAGGGAAAGACACTTCCTGTTCTCATTGAAGAACAAAATGTGCAGGATGCCTCACTTGTTACCGGTCGTCTTGATAATAACTCGGTTGTTCATCTTCCGGGAACATCTGATATGATTGGTAAAATCTATAATGTAAAGCTGAAGGAATGCAAAGGTTTTTATTATTTGGGTGAAATTGTAAATGAATAAACGTTTTGGTAAGAATGACATTATTTTATTATTGATTCTTCTTGCTGTTGCCGTGGCTGGAATCTATTTTTTCTATTTCCGCCGTGCAGAACAGGGAAATCAGGTTCAGATCATGGTCGATGGAGAGGTTTTTGGAACATATTCCCTGACCGATGAGCAGGAGATTAAGATTCCAAATGCATCTGGCATTACTACAAACATTCTGTCGATCAAAGATGGAAAAGCAAAAATGATAGATGCAGATTGTCCGGATAAGCTTTGTGAATATCAAAATGCAATTTCTCAAAGCGGTGAGACAATTGTTTGTCTGCCAAATAAAGTAATTGTAATTGTGGCAGGTGATGATGAAGATGAATTTGATGCTTTTTCAAAGTAATGTTACTCCATGGATAGAGGTAATTTCATGAAAAAAACAGCATACATGGGAATATTTCTGGCGCTTGCATTGATCTGCAGCTATATTGAGACACTGATTCCGTTTCATATTGGGATTCCCGGTGTAAAGCTTGGACTCACAAATATTGTCATCGTGTGGGCTCTGTACCTTTTGGGTACAAAGGAAGCACTTGTGATCTCCGTTCTTAGGATTATCCTTAGCGGGATGATGTTCGGTAACGTATTTAGTATCGCGTATTCTCTTGCAGGTGGCTTACTGAGCTTTGCCGTGATGTTCCTGTTTAAAAAAACCGGCAAGTTTAAATGTGTATCTGTCAGCATCGCCGGGGGAATCTTCCACAATATAGGACAACTCTTTGTGGCAGCCGCAATAGTCCAGAATCTTTCCGTATTATATTATATACCCGTATTATTTGTTTCTGGAACGATAACAGGACTTGTAATCGGTGTGATTTCCCAGGAACTTATTTTACGAGTCAAATTCCGTTTTCGATAAAAGGAGAGCATATGTTTTCTTATATTCGTGGTGAACTTGTAGAAGTAAATATTGATCATATAGTCATTGATGTAGGCGGTATCGGATATATGGTTGTTATTTCCGGACAGGCGATGAATGATCTTCCGCCTATCGGGGATGTTGTAAAAGTTCATACATATCTGTATCTGCGTGAGGATATCATGATGTTGTATGGATTTTTAGAACGTGATGAACTCGAAATGTTTAAACAGCTTCTTGCCGTCAGTGGAATCGGCCCGAAGGGTGCGATTGCCGTATTATCCGCACTATCAACAGATGACCTTCGGTTTGCCGTACTTTCCGGCGATGCAAAAGCGATTGCAAAGGCTCCCGGAATCGGCGCCAAAACAGCTTCACGTGTTGTCCTCGAATTAAAAGATAAGATTTCTTTAGAGGATGCATTTGAGCAAAAGCTGACAAATACGCAAAGTGCCATTACAAAGGGTGCTGCCTCTACCATAAAAAATGATGCCGTACTTGCACTTTCCGCGCTTGGATATTCTTCAGCAGAAAGCCTGAAAGCTGTTTCAAAAGTAGAGATTACCGAAGCTATGGATGTTGAGGCCGTTCTTCGGGCTGCACTTAAACACATGTAAACAAAAGTGGATTGATATAATCAGATTATCGAAAAGGGGAGAACGGGCATTATTATGGAGCGCAGAGTTATATCAACGCAGATGCAGGAAGAAGACCTCTCTATTGAGACAAATCTTCGACCACAATCATTAAATGAATATATTGGACAGGAAAAGATCAAGGGAAATTTAAAGGTATACATAGAAGCGGCAAAACAGCGTTCGGAGTCCCTGGATCACGTGTTATTTTACGGTCCGCCGGGACTTGGTAAGACAACACTTGCCGGAATCATTTCAAATGAAATGGGGACGCATCTTAAGATTACTTCCGGTCCGGCAATCGCAAAACCGGGTGAGATGGCGGCAATTTTAAATAACCTTGCGGAAGGGGATGTGCTGTTTGTCGATGAAATTCACAGGCTGAACCGGCAGGTAGAGGAAGTATTATATCCTGCCATGGAGGATTACGCGATCGATGTTATGATTGGAAAAGGTGAATCTGCAAGGTCGATCCGGTTAAACCTTCCGAAATTTACGCTTGTCGGAGCCACAACACGTGCAGGAATGCTTTCGGCACCGCTACGTGACCGTTTCGGAGTTGTCTGCCATATGGAATACTATACGGTTGAAGAATTGAAAACAATCATTCTTCATTCCGCTGCAAAGCTTGGGGTTGAAATTGATGAGCAGGGAGCGTATGAGATGGCCAGAAGATCCCGTGGCACACCGCGTCTTGCAAACCGTCTCTTAAAACGTGTACGTGATTTCGCGGAAGTGAAATACGATGGAAGGATCACATATGAGGTAGCTGCATTTGCACTCGATCTGCTTGAGGTAGATAAGCTTGGACTTGATCAGAACGACCGGAATATACTGATGACGATCATTGAAAAATTTCAGGGAGGACCGGTTGGGCTTGACACACTTGCCGCAGCACTCGGGGAGGATGCCGGAACGATCGAGGATGTCTATGAACCCTATCTGGTCAAGAACGGGTTTATTAACCGCACACCGAAAGGCCGCGTTGCGACAGCATTTGCATATGAACATTTTGGAATCAGTTAAAGCTATTGTGTTCTTTGCATTACAATGATACAATACGTATGGATAAGTTAAGAAAATGAAAAAGTTCGGAGGATAAATCATGTCAGCCAAGACAAGTGCCGAAGTGGTAATAGACGGAAAGGTATATACGTTAAGCGGCTATGAAGGAGAAGAATATTTACAGAAAGTAGCAGCTTACATAAACAATAAAATCAGTGAGTTCGATGCAATTGAAGATTATCGCCATCTCCCGCTCAATATGAAGAGTACATTAATACAGCTCAATATTGCAGATGACTACTTTAAAGCAAAATCCCAGGTTGAAAAATTAGAACGGGATATCGAGCTTAAGGGTAAAGAAATCTATGATCTGAAGCATGATCTGATAACCAATCAGGTTAAGACAGAGACTGCCGAAGCATCTTTAAAGCAGCTGGAGGCTGAAAACCGTGAGCTTTTGCTTAATAAAGCAAGACTTGAGGCAACACTTGAAGATTCGCTTCTGGACAAAGACAAAAAGAAAACTACGAAAGCACAATAAAATATCAGCGGGGCAGAGATAGAAGTTTCTGCCCCGCTTTGTTGATTATAGGACAATCCTATAGATTGGAGAAAACCATGGAACCTAAAATGGAATTACTTGCACCAGCTGGCTCCCCCGAGACACTTCACGCTGTCATTGATGCCGGCGCAGATGCAGTATACCTTGGGGGCGACCGTTTTGGCGCGCGTGCATATGCAAATAATTTTTCAAAAGAAGATTTACTTGAGGCGCTTGACTATGCGCATCTTCGGGGCAGAAAAATATATTTGACAGTAAATACATTATTGAAGAACAATGAGATCGAGCAGTTGTATGACTATCTGTTTCCTTTTTATGAAAGAGGACTTGATGCTGTTTTAGTGCAGGATTTCGGGGCACTTGCCAAAATCCATGCGTGGTTTCCACAGCTTCCGATCCACACAAGCACCCAGATGACTGTTACCGGAGTAGAAGGGGTACGTTTTTTACAACAATACGGCGTGACCCGTGTGGTAATGGCAAGGGAAGTATCCCTTGAAGAGATGAAAAAAATATCCCAGGAAACAGGAATGGAGCTTGAGGCATTTGTGCATGGAGCATTGTGCTACTCATATTCCGGACAATGCCTCTTCAGCAGCCTGCTCGGGGGAAGAAGTGGAAACAGAGGACGCTGTGCGCAGCCATGCCGGCTTCCTTACAGTGTCTATAACGCAGATAAGACCATCCGAAAGGCAGAGTCTTACGTACTTAGTCTCAAAGATTTTTGTTGTATCGGACATTTAAAAGAAATGTCTGATGCGGGTGTCTATTCACTCAAGATTGAGGGGCGAATGAAAAAGACATCTTACGCTGCAGGTGTTGTTGCGATGTATCGTAAATATTTAGACGAGGCACTATCCGGCACAGAATGCAGTATAAAAAAAGAGGATGCCTCCGCACTTTCTTCCTATGGCAACCGATGTGGTTTTACCGATGGATATCTAAGCAGACACAACGGGACAGATATGGTAACCTTTGAAAAACCGTCATTCACACAGGAAAGTGAGTATGCAGGAAGAATAAAGGCATATCGAAATATCGGTGGACAGATGACTATTAAGCGCGAAGAACCCATGCAGTTTACAATATGGGATCTGGCAACAGATTGTAAGGTGGCTGTAACAGGGCCAAAACCGGATATTGCCGCCAAACTTCCGGCCACGGTCACAGATATAAGCAATCGCATGCAAAAGACAAAAGATACCGCTTTTGCCTTTGATACGCTGAAGGTCACCTTAGACGACGGACTGTTCATTCCAAACGGAATACTAAATCAGCTGAAGCGTGAAGCAATCGAACAATTGCAGGCACAAATACTTCTGTGCTATCAAAGAAAGAAACCGGAAGCTCCTTTGAACAGTATTGATATGATGGAAGGAGACTGCTCTTCGGACATCCAAAAGAAAGAAGAACAGATTGTTTCTCTGGAAAATCGTAATTTTCTTTCTTGCGTTTTAGCCTTCCCTTGGATTGATACCGTCTATTTAGATGCCGTTGCATACGATAAGAAGTCTTTTTTTGAGGATTTTTCAAAGGATAGCAGACGTGTTCATGAAAGAGGGAAAAGAGTATTCCTTATCATGCCTGCAATCTGTCGCGCAAAGACAATGGAATTTTACCATGACAATCTAAAGCGTCTGGGTCAATGTGATCTGGATGGCTTTGTGGCTAAGAACTACGAAAGCTTTTTCTTCGTGAAAGAATTTTTCCCGGATAAAGAGCTTGTATGTGACCACAATCTTTATGCGTACAATAATGATGCTATCCATGCATTTTTACAAGCAGGAGCGGATAAACTTACCATTCCGTTTGAATTGAATCGAAAAGAGATTGCATCAAGGGAAAATGCGCAAAGCATAATGTGGTTATATGGATATTATCCATTAATGACAACGGCCCAATGTGTTTGCAAAAATACCGGCGGGTGCAGGCATACACCCGAGATTCTTTATCTTCGTGACCGATATAAGAAGGATTTTGCCGTTCGCAATTGTTGCCAGGATTGTTATAACATCATATACAATTCTTTGCCGACAAAGCTTTTTTATGTTCAGGATGAACTGCGTTCTTATGGCATCCGAAAGTTCCGGCTGCATTTTTCCGTGGAATCTGAACCGGAAGTCCGAACTATTCTGGAACAATATGAGATGGCATTAAAAAAACTCCTTCCAAAGGAGGCAAAAGCCGGAGCCGTTACATATACAAATGGTCATTATAAAAGAGGGGTAGAATAAAATGGTTCATTTACTGGTGCAGGCGGCAAAATATCTGTTAATTTTTTGCTTTTTGTTTTATACGTTTGCCTGCTTTTGGGTATTTCGCTATCGAAAGGATGTGTCAGAACAATCCTATATCTTTCATTTGCAGAGAGTCCTTTTATATTTGATCCAGTTCATTGCAAATGGTGTTTTATATCTGACAAGTAAGAATCAGCAGATTCTTATTTTTTACCTTTTACAGGTATTGCTTGTTTCTCTGATTTTTATTTTTTACCATATTTTTTATAAGAAGGCATCGCGCCTTGTCTTGAACAATATGTGCATGTTGTTTACCATTGGGCTTGTCATGCTGACCCGTCTATCTATGGATAAGGCGTATCGTCAGTATCTGTTTCTTGTTGCAGGTGCAGCAATCGCCATGCTCATTCCGGTATTTCTGCAGAAACTGTCTGTTTTCCGCAAACTTACCTGGCTATATTCTGTTGTCGGTATTTTGTCCCTGATGGCAGTTGCAGTTGTAGGAACAACCAGCTATGGGGCTAAACTCTCAATCTCTATTGCCGGCATTTCTATTCAGCCATCGGAGTTTGTTAAGATACTGTTTGTCTTTTTTATCGCGTCCATGCTTTATCAGAAAAAGGACATAAAACAGGTTCTGGTCACAAGCGGAGTATCGGCACTTTTTGTTCTGGCACTCGTAATTTCGAAAGACCTTGGCGGAGCGCTTTTATATTTTGTCACTTATCTTGTCATGATTTATGTTGCGACCGGTAAAATGAGCTATTTTCTCAGTGGAATCGGTGCTATGGGGCTGGCAGCATTTGCCGGGGCAAAAATGTTTCCACATGTTCAGACACGTATTATTGCCTGGAAGGATCCGTTATCTGTAATTGATAATGAGGGCTATCAGGTCAGCCAGTCTCTCTTTGGAATCGGGACCGGCGGATGGTTTGGATTAGGCTTAAATCAGGGAATGCCAAAAA
Source organism: Agathobacter sp. (assembly GCA_022769125.1). Lineage (GTDB taxonomy): Bacteria > Bacillota > Clostridia > Lachnospirales > Lachnospiraceae > Roseburia. The sequence goes on along the minus strand of JALEKN010000065.1, from coordinate 13,750 downwards.
AAATTCCGGTTGTTGAAAAAGATTTTATTTTTTCGGCAATCTCAGAGGAGTTTGGCGGAGTTTTTGCAATTTGTGTTATTTTAGTCTGTGCCAGCTGCTTTATCATGTTTATGAATATTGCAATGCAAATGAGGGATTCTTACTATAAGCTTGTTGCGCTTGGCTTAGCCACGCTTTATGCCGGTCAGGTATTTCTCACGATCGGAGGCGTGATTAAGTTCATTCCATCTACCGGAGTGACATTGCCACTTATCAGTTACGGAGGCAGCTCGCTCATTTCCACGATGATCATAATTGGGGTGATCCAGGGACTGTATATGCGTCCTCGTACACCCGTGGTCAAAATTTCTGAAACTCTAGAGAAAGAAGGAGAGGAAAATGGCAAAATCCAAGAACCATGAGTATGTAGTTGTAACATATCTGTTTCTTGCAATGTTTATTGCATTGATCGGATACTTCATTTACTATATGGTCTTTTTGAGCGAAAACTTCATCAATAATCCCTATAATTCCTTGCAAAATCTTTTTTCGGAATATGTTGTCCGCGGAGATATTGAATCGGCTGACGGTTATACACTTGCAACAACAACGGTTGATGATGATGGAGCTGAAACACGGACATATCCATACAAAGATTTGTTTGCACATGCTGTCGGGTATACAACAAAGGGAAAGAGTGGTATTGAGAATCAGGCTAATTTTCTCTTGCTTCGTTCCCATTCACTGTTTACAAGTCAGCTGCTTAATGATATCAAAGGTGAAAAAAGTCTGGGAGATACCGTTGTTACCACATTAAATTATAAACTTCAGCAGACCGCGTATGATGCACTTGGCTCGCACGATGGAGCAGTGATCGTCATGGAGCCATCCACCGGAAAAATCCTTGCAATGGTTTCAAAGCCTTCCTTTGACCCTAATACGATTGATGTGGATTGGGATGATATTATCTCCGGGGAGAATGCCCTCTTGGTCAATCGGGCAACACAGGGAAAATACGCTCCCGGATCCGTATTTAAGATTCTGACAACGCTTGAGTATTATCGGGAGCAGGGGGCAGATGTTTCTGACTTCTCTTTTGATTGTAAGAGCTATTTTACATATGAGGGTAAAACGATTCATTGTGCTTCCGACAAATCCCACGGAACGGAAAATCTGAAAGAGGCTTTTGCAAATTCATGCAACAGCAGTTTTGCTTCCATATCACTTACGCTTAATTTGGAGCAATTTCAAAAGACATGTGATGATCTGTTGTTTAACCAAGATCTTCCGGTTTCTTTTGAATCCGGACAGAGCCGTTTTCAGATTACGGCAGATGACAGCAGCTCCCTTGTGATGGAAACCGGAATCGGTCAGGGAAAAACGCTTGTTTCTCCTTTGCACATGCTTCTTCTTACAAGCGCAATTGACAATAATGGAACTTTGATGACTCCATACCTGATTGATTCGGTAAAGAATACCTATGGAGATGCAGTAAAATCATACACGCCTTCCGTCTGGGGAACACTTTTTACATCGAAGGAAGCTTCTTTTCTGGAAGAATATATGCGGTCAGTTGTCACAGACGGAACCGGTAAAAAATTAGATACAGAAGACTATACCGCATATGGCAAAACCGGAACAGCTCAGGTATCTGATACAACGGACCAGACAAATGCCTGGTTTATCGGATATGCAAAGAACGACAGAGAGGCGGATATTGCGCTTGCCGTTATTGTCGAAGATTCAGGATCCGGAAGTAAATATGCCGTCCCGGTTGCCAAAAAGATATTCGATGCTTATTTTGAATAGTTGCATAACCATTCGAATTAGGGTATACTATTTTCTAGCATTAACACCACACATTAGGAGGTAGTGCAATGATAGAGGCAACGAGTTGTGGCGGTGTGGTAATTTTTCGTGGAAAGATTTTACTCTTATATAAGAATTATAAGAATAAATACGAAGGTTGGGTTCTTCCGAAGGGAACAGTCGAACCTGGAGAAGAGTACAAAGATACCGCAATCCGTGAGGTGAAAGAGGAGACCGGAGCAAACGCAACAATTATACAGTATGTCGGAAAAAGCCAGTATACATTTACTGTTCCGGAGGATACTGTCGAAAAAGAAGTCCATTGGTATCTTATGATGGGGGAGAGTTATTATAGCAAACCTCAGCGGGAAGAATTTTTTGTAGATTCCGGCTTTTATAAATATCATGAAGCATATCATCTGCTCAAATTCTCCAATGAGAAGCAGATTCTTGAAAAAGCCTACAATGAATATCTCGATTTAAAAAAGAGCAATCTTTGGGGCACACATAAATATTATTAGAGTGAAGCTTTTATGAAATGGTATGATAAGCTGTACATCGGAGAATCCATTAAGGGAAAAGAGAAACGGATCAGATGGAAAATCGAACATAATGCAGGAATGCTTTCTGTTTATATAATCGCACTTGCGTCAAACCCGGACAACCTTCTTGATATGATTTCATCAAAAGAGCTTATGCAGCGGGCGTATCCCAAAGAAACACTTCGCATCATCGGCCTTGCGGGAGGATATGATGAGGGAATCCAGCTGATCACACAGATCATTGATGATACTTATCAGAACACCGGAGATACAGACGTTTACACTTACTTAAAAGAAATGCGGGGGAGCGGTACATGACGATTATCCTTACGGTACTAAAGATTATCGGCTGGCTGATTCTTATCGCGTTGGTGCTTATTCTGGCAGTAGTCCTTTTGGTTTTGTTTTATCCGGTCAGCTATCGGATAAAGGGTGACATCCATCAAAAAAAGATAAACGGAGATATAAGTGTTTCATGGCTGGGGCACCTGTTTATGTTGCGGATCATTTATTCCGACAGTAGAAGCCGGATATATGTACGGATTTTCGGAATTCGCAAGAATTTTGGAGAAAATCCTGATGAACCAGACAGCATAAAAAAAGAAGATGTGATTTCTAAAAAAGCTCCAGCATCCACCAATACTTCAGCGTTTTCTGATGAAGATTCGGGGTTAGGAGACAATAAAACCAAAGAAGCTCCCACGAAAACATCTGATGGTAATGTATCAGGTGCCGTGAAAAAGGACACACTATTTCAAAAAATCAAAAGAAAATGGCATTCGTTTTGGCACAGACTTTCCGACATCCGGCACACGATAGGACGCATCCGGCAGACGCTTGGGGATTCCCATAATCATGCGGCGGTATCACATGTAAAGGCTGAAACAGTTCGTTTGTTGAAGTACATTATGCCGGACAGACTGAAGCTTTCCATGAGCTATTCCACAGGCTCGCCAGATTCCACGGCGCAGATTTTTGGTATTCTGGCATTGTTCCCAATCGGTTATCGCAATCGTTGGAACATCCACCCGGATTTTGAGGCGGACGAAGGCTATGTGGATGGGGAGACAGACATAAAAGGGCATGTTTACAGCGTCTGCCTTCTTGGAATTCTCATTCGGCTGATCATGGATAAAAATTGCAGAAGACTTATCAAACAATTTGGTAATAATAAATCATAGAATTGGAGGAGCATGAGATGGCAGAAAACAGTTTTAAAGAAACCGTAGAATCATTGTTTAAAGGAATGGACAGCTTTATCACAACAAAGACTGTCGTTGGGGATGCGATCCATATTGAGGATAAAATCATTCTTCCGCTTGTGGATGTTTCTTTCGGGGTCGCAGCCGGAGCATTCATGCAGGAGAAGAAGAATACAGGTGCCGGCGGACTCGGAGGAAAGATCACTCCAAGTGCAATACTTGTAATTTCAAATGGCACCACAAAGCTTGTCAATATCAAAAACCAGGACGGACTTACAAAGGTGCTTGATATGGTTCCTGATCTTGTTAATAAATTCTCAGGAAGTTCGAATCCGGCGGAAGATGTAACCGTTGAGGATGCGGACGAAGCATAAGTTAATAAATCTGAATCCAATAAAAAAACGCAGCATATATTAATTATAATATATGCTGCATTTTTATTGGAGATATCGATATGAAACGAGTGCTTGGATATACATTGTTCTGGTTTGCGATGGGAATGTTGGTAATGCTTGTGTTATCCAATGATTTTGTAGGTATCCTTATCATATCGGTATGTCTGTTCCTGAGCTATTATATATCTGGATGCTGATTTAAATATAAAAAAATCACCCGCCCGAAGACGAGTGATTTCAATGCTTATTCTTAAGCTCTCTCAACTTTTCCAGATCTTAAGCAGGAAGTACATACATATAACTTCTGTGGTACTCCGTTTACTTTACAGCTAACACGTTTGATGTTAGACTTCCATACATGATTGGATCTTCTATGAGAATGGCTTACATTATTTCCGTAATGTACACCTTTTTCACAAACTGCGCATTTTGCCATGATTCGCACCTCCTTGCCATTTCTTAAGCCCGGAATATAGTATCTCCGTGCTCGCAACATGAACATTCTAACAGATTATATTTCCCATTGCAAGAATAATTTTCAAAAAAATAAAGAAATTACAATACGTATTTGCTTTTTTTATGAAAATGGGTATAATAGCAGTAGCTATGTCAGTATTTCATGGAGGTATTAATATGAAGGGACAAATGGACACCAAGTTTGGCAAGATCATAATTGATAAAGATGTTATCGCAACTTACGCTGGTTCTGTTGCTGTTGAGTGCTTCGGAATTGTTGGAATGGCCGCTGTCAATGTTAAGGATGGTCTTGTTAAGTTATTAAAGCGTGATTATCTGACACATGGTATCAATGTTGATGTGGACAAGGAAAATGGAATCACGATTGATTTTCATGTAATTGTTTCCTATGGTGTAAGCATCAGCACGGTTACGGACAATCTGATTTCCACTGTAAAGTACAAGGTGGAATCATTTACTGGTATGCAGATCAAAAAAATCAATATATACGTCGAAGGCGTACGGGTAATTGATTAAGGAGGACTATTACATTGGAAATTACAACGATAAACGCACAGACTCTTTCGAAAATGTTTCTCGCAGGAGCCAAGAACCTCGAGTCTAAGAAAGAATGGATCAACGAACTGAATGTATTCCCGGTACCGGATGGAGATACCGGTACAAATATGTCTATGACTATCATGTCAGCTGCCAAAGAGGTATATTCACTCGAGAATCCATCCATGGAACAGCTTGCAAAGGCAATATCTTCCGGTTCCCTGCGTGGAGCAAGAGGAAATTCTGGTGTAATTCTTTCCCAGCTTTTCCGTGGTTTCTGCAAAGTGATCAAGACGCACGATGAATTGGATGTCATGATCATAAGCGAAGCCTGCCAGAAAGCGGTAGAAACGGCATATAACGCTGTTATGAAGCCAAAAGAGGGAACAATTCTTACCGTTGCAAAAGGTGCTGCTGATAAGGCACTTACGCTTGCAGACGAGACAGATGATCTTGCATTTTTCTGTGAGGAAGTAATTAAGGAGGCTGAGTATGTACTCAGCCAGACCCCGGAAATGCTTCCGGTATTAAAGCAGGCTGGCGTTGTTGACTCCGGCGGACAGGGGCTTGTCCAGGTATTAAAAGGTGCTTTTGACGCTCTAATGGGCAAGGAGATCAACTATACGATCGAGAGTGCTCCGGCTGGCGAAGTTCCGGTCAAAGACAAAGAAAGTACACTAGTTGATATCAAGTTTGGATACTGTACCGAATTTATTATCATGCTTGATCATCCGATGTCAGATAAGGCCGTTGCAGAATATAAGGCTTATCTGGAGTCTATCGGAGATTCTATCGTTGTTGTTGCAGATGATGAGATTGTAAAGACCCATGTACATACCAATGACCCGGGCCTTGCAATCCAGACGGCTCTTACGCATGGTGCATTGTCACGCATCAAAATTGATAACATGCGCGAGGAGCATCAGGAGAAGCTGATCAAAGATGCCGAGAAGCAGGCAGCTTTACAGTCCAAACAGAAAGAAGCTCCGGCGGAAGAACTTCCGCATAAGGATATGGGATTTATTTCTGTTTCTATCGGTGAAGGAATGAATGAGATCTTCCGTGGTCTCGGTGTTGACTATATCATCGAGGGTGGGCAGACCATGAACCCAAGCACCGAAGATATGTTAAATGCAATTGAGCATGTAAATGCGGACCATATCTTCATCCTTCCGAATAACAAAAACATTATCATGGCTGCAAATCAGGCAGCTTCATTGGTTGAGGACAAGGAAATCATCGTTATCCCAACCAAGACAATTCCGCAGGGAATTACTGCACTTGTTAACTTCATTCCGGATTATTCGGCAGAAGAAAATGCCGAGGCAATGAATGCGGAAATCGCCGTTGTAAAGACAGGACAGGTAACTTATGCTGTCCGTGATACCGAAATTGACGGAAAGACAATCAAGCAGGACGACTTTATGGGAATTGGTGACAAATCAATTCTCTCTGTTGGAACCGACCTTAAGGAGACAACACTCGATATGGTTGAGCAGCTTATTGACGAGGATTCTGCTATCGTAAGCATTTATTTTGGTTCGGATTCCTCTGAAGAAGCAGCAGAAGAGATTGGTTCATTGATTCAGGAAAAGCATCCGGATGTAGAAGTCGAGATTAACAATGGTGGTCAGCCAATCTATTACTATGTAATTTCTGTAGAATAGTCATAAAGGAGTCAGTATGAACAATAGCTCACCGATTCAGGAGCTTAAGGGTATTGGCGCTAAAACAAGTGAATCTTTTGAAAAGATGGGAGTATACACCGTTGGTGATATACTCCTTCGTTTTCCCAGAGACTATGTACAATATCCAAAAGCACTTCAATTCCCGGGGGAGTATCACTCGGAAGACGGATTCTGTGCAATCAAAGCAGCGGCAATGCATGCACCTGTCGTAAAGAAAACCACAAGCATGTCAGTTACCGTTCTTATGCTTGAACGTGGAGAGACACGCCTGCAGCTTATCTGGTATCGTATGCCGTATATCAAGAACCAGATTCTGCCCGGAAAACAGTATGTCTTTTATGGCAGAATCCGAAAGAAGGGTACCCAGCTTGTTATGGAGCAGCCTGCGATCTATACCATAGAGCAGTATGCGCCAATTGAACTTTCACTCGTTCCCGTATACGCGCTGACTGCCGGAATCACCAACAATCTGATGATAAAAACAATCAGGACAGCATTAAATTCTGAGAAACTTTTCACTGATTATCTCCCAGCAGACATACGGCAGGAAGAAGGCTTGTGTGAATACAACTATGCGCTCAAACAGATTCATTTTCCGGATGAGATGGACAGCCTCATCATCGCCAGAAAGAGGCTAGTATTTGATGAATTTTTCCTCTTTATCATGGGAATGCAGTATCAGAAGGAAAAACAACAAAAAGAAACTAATCCCTATGCCTTTTCCGATGCCAATTTTGTGTGGGCGTTGATGGAAGAACTTCCATATTCGCTCACAGGCGCACAGAAACGGACGATAAGGGAAATTCTTTCTGACATGCAAAGCCCCTATGTAATGCAGCGGCTGATTCAGGGTGACGTCGGATCCGGCAAGACAATTATAGCATTCCTTGCGATGGCATGGACTTCGCGAAATGGGTATCAGTCTGCAATCATGGCGCCGACAGAAGTACTTGCACGACAGCACTATATGTCCTTTGTGTCCATGTGTAAGACGTTCGGACTTGACATTCCGGTTATTCTGCTTACCGGTTCACTGACTGCTTCTCAGAAGAAGAAAACCTATGCGCAGATTCTGGCAAATCCAAATGCAATCATCATTGGAACGCATGCCCTCATTCAGGAGAAAACAGTGTACCATAATCTTGCATTGGTTATCACCGATGAGCAGCATCGGTTTGGGGTGCGGCAGCGGGAGACATTTTCCGAGAAAGGATGTGCTACGCATATCCTTGTCATGAGCGCCACCCCAATTCCACGTACACTCGCCATTATCCTCTATGGGGACCTGGACATATCAGTCATCGATGAGGTACCTGCAAAGAGGCTTCCGAATAAGAACTGTGTAGTAAATACCGCATACCGGCCAAAGGCATATTCCTTTATCGCAGAACAAGTAAAAGAAGGGCATCAGGCATATATCATCTGCCCGCTTGTGGAGGAATCCGAGAGCACTGACGCTGAAAATGCAACCGACTATGCAAAAATGCTTCGCGAATATTATAATGGGAATATATCCGTCGGGCTGCTTCACGGAAAGATGAAGAACGAAAAGAAAAATGAAATTATGGAACAGTTCGCAAGAAACGAGATCTCTGTATTGGTTTCTACCACTGTTGTCGAGGTTGGCGTTAATGTTCCAAACGCGACGGTCATGATGATTGAAAATGCAGACCGGTTCGGGCTTGCACAGCTGCATCAGCTCCGCGGCCGTGTCGGGCGTGGTGATGCACAGTCGTACTGCATCATGATCAACACCTCCCGGTCACAGACGGCCAAAAAACGTCTTGAGATATTGAATCATTCCAATGATGGATTTTATATCGCCAGCCAGGATTTAAAACTCCGTGGCCCCGGAGACTTCTTCGGCATCCGCCAGAGCGGGGATCTTGCCTTCCAGCTTGCGGATATTTATCAGGATGCCGATGTACTAAAAAGTGCATCGGAGGCTGTCCGCAGGGTACTCGACAATGATCCGCTGCTTGAGAGGGAAGAACACCGTGGACTGTATATCCGGATGCAGCGTTTTATGGACGAGCAGATCAGAAAAATGAATTTATAGATCATCCAAAGGAGACATTATGGCATTAGATGGAATCGTAATATCGAGTCTGGTTCACGAGCTGAATGAAACCATTCTCGGGCAAAAAATCAGCAAAATTGCACAGCCGGAAAATGATGAATTACTGCTTACCATAAAGGGAAACAGTACCCAGCACCGCTTATGCCTTTCTGCAAGCGCTTCACTTCCTTTTGCTTATCTGACCGAGAGCAATAAAACCGCACCGCTTACCGCGCCAACATTCTGCATGGTGTTGCGAAAGCATATTGCAAACGGAAAAATCACAAAAATATATCAGCCGGGGCTGGAGCGCATCATACATTTCGAGATTGAACATCTGAATGAATTAGGCGATCTGTGCAAAAAAGAACTGATCATTGAACTGATGGGAAAGCATTCCAATATTATTTTCTGCAATGAGGACCAAACAATCATTGACAGCATCAAACATGTATCCTCCGCAATGAGTTCTGTACGTGAGGTTCTTCCGGGACGGCAATATTTTATCGCAGCAACGCAAGGGGAAAAAACATCACCACTTGATGTCAGTGCTTCTGTCGTTGCAGATATTCTGCGCCAAAAGCCATCAACGGTTGTGAAAGCAATCTATGGTTCTTTTACCGGTATCAGCCCGCTTCTTGCAAATGAGATTTCATTCCGCGCAGGCCTTGACGCGGATGCTCCGGTTGCAAGTCTAAGCGAAGACCAATTGCTGCATCTTGCAAACCATTTCTGCTGGTTTATGGACGAGGTAAAAGCGCATCAATTTGATCCGGTCATCATTCGGAAGGACCGCGAGCCAGTAGAATTTTCCTGCATGGATCTTAAAGAGTATGCAGATTATGACATTGAACACTATGATTCTATCTCGCGTGTGCTTGAAGTCTTTTATGCAGAGCGGAGCAATTACACCCGTATCCGCCAGAAATCTGTTGACCTTCGCAAGATAGTTTCCACAGCGCTTGAACGCAATGTCAAGAAATATGACCTTCAGCTAAAACAGCTTAAAGATTCCGAAAAGAAAGAAAAATACAAGCTGTATGGCGAGATGATCCAGGCATATGGTTACGGACTGCCAGAAGGTGCAAAGGAATTGCTTGCCGAGAATTATTATGATAATAACAATGTCATTAAAGTTCCGCTGGATCCTACGCTGTCAGCAATGGAAAATTCCAAGAAATATTTTGATAAATACGGTAAACTGAAGCGGACCGCGGAAGCCCTAAACGAGCTTATCGTACAGACTAAAGCGCAGATTGACCATCTGGAATCTATCCAGAATGCCCTCGATATTGCAACCTCAGCCGATGATCTTGTGCAGATCAAGCAGGAATTAGCAGAGTACGGTTTCATCAAAAAGATCCGCTTCGCCAAAAAAGAAAAAATAAAAAGTAAGCCCTTTCATTATCGCTCAACCGATGGGTATGATATCTATGTCGGAAAGAACAACTACCAGAATGATGAACTAACTTTTAAATTTGCAACCGGAAATGACTGGTGGTTTCATGCAAAAGGAATGCCGGGATCGCATGTTATCGTAAAAGCAAATAACGAAGAACTTCCTGACCGCGTGTTTGAGGAGGCAGGAAAACTTGCGGGATATTATTCAAAAGGACGCGACAGTGACAAAATTGAAATTGACTATCTGCAAAAGAAAAATGTCAAAAAACCAAACGGAAGCGCACCGGGATTTGTCGTGTATTATACGAATTATTCCCTGACAATCCATCCGGATATCACAGACCTCACGCTGGTTGAGGAATAGAGATAGACTTCCTTAAGTTACCAGCATAGACTTTTTCTCCTTGGTCATACTAAGATTGTAACCAGACGAGGTTATAAAACAACCAAACGAAGGTTATCAAGACCTACAACAAGGAGGAAATTGTCATGAGCAATAAAAGTACAAAAAGTGCATTAAATCGTTTTAAGTATGAAGTAGCAAGTGAGCTTGGCGTACCACTTAAGGATGGTTACAACGGAGATCTTACCTCTAAGCAGAACGGTTCTGTCGGTGGATACATGGTCAAGAAAATGATCGAGGCACAGGAGAAACAGATGGCGGGCAAGTAAATATATTCCGCCTGGAGGGCTGCGGCATACGCCGCAGCTCTTTTTATGCAGAAAGTACATATGAAAGTTCCATAAAAAAATTGACGAAACCATATTTTAGCATTATAATATTTGCATCTATGCGAAGAGGTACAATCCAATGATTAAAAGCATGACCGGATTTGGACGCGGTGAATATGTGGACGAGAAGCGCAAGTTTACCGTTGAGATCAAATCTGTAAATCACAGGTATTTAGATGTCAATATCAAGATGCCGAAAAAACTTAATTTCTTCGAGAGCACGATCCGCAATCTGTTAAAGGAATACATGGAACGTGGCAAGGTAGATCTTTACATAACTTACGAAGATTATTCGGAAGATAATTTCTCCTTGCAGTATAATGAAGCGCTTGCAGGGGAATATTTGAAATATCTGCGTCAGATGGCACAGACTTTCGGGCTTGAGGATGATATCCGCGTAAGCACATTGTCCCGCTACCCGGACGTATTTGTGATGGAAGAGCAGAATATCGATGAGAAAGAACTCTGGAGCGGATTGGAATCTGCACTTCGCGATGCATGCAGTCAGTTTGTTGACAGCCGCATCAAGGAGGGTGAGCGGTTACGTGATGACCTGATCGGAAAGCTTGACAATATGCTTACTTATGTTGATTATATTGAGGAGCGCTCCCCGGAGATCATGAAAGATTACCGCATCCGTCTGGAAGAAAAGTTAAAAGACATCCTTGCAGACCGTCAGATCGATGAGAGCAGAATTGTCACAGAAGCAGTTATCTATGCGGATAAAGTATGTGTGGATGAAGAGACAGTACGTCTGCGCAGCCATATCCAGTCCACAAAGGATACTCTGATCGCCGGAGGCGGAATCGGGCGCAAGCTTGATTTTATCGCACAGGAGATGAACCGCGAAGCCAATACGATCCTCTCAAAGGCAAATAATCTTGAACTTTCCGACATTGGGATCAGCCTCAAGACGGACATTGAGAAGGTTCGTGAACAGATCCAGAATATTGAATAACAGCAGGCAGGAACAAAAAATGGCACAACTTATCAATATCGGCTTTGGCAACATGGTAAACAGCGATAAAGTGATTTCCATTATTTCCCCGGAATCTGCACCGATCAAGCGAATGATTGCGCAGTCAAAGGAGGATCGGACGCTGGTTGATGCAACCCAGGGCCGTAAAACCAAGAGTGTAATTTTTACCACCAATGATAAGCTGATTTTATCCGCCCTGCAGCCGGAAACTTTGGCCGGCCGCTTCCATAATCCGGGTGGAATACAAGAGGTAAAAGAATGAGTACAAATAATAAAGGAATACTCGTGATCATCTCCGGATTTTCAGGAGCCGGAAAGGGAACACTTGTCCATGAGCTGATGACACGGTACGAAAACGAATATGCCCTTTCGATTTCCGCGACTACGCGCAATCCGCGGTTTGGAGAACAGGAAGGTGTTCATTATTTTTACAAATCCAGACAGGAATTTGAAGATATGATCTCACAGGATGCTTTTTTGGAATATGCCCAATATGTCAACAATTATTACGGCACTCCGAAGCAATATGTGCTTGACCGCATGGAAGAAGGGAAAAATGTCCTTCTTGAGATTGAAATGCAGGGTGCAATGAAAGTGAAAAAGAACTTTCCAGATACCCAGCTTATCTTTGTAAGTGCGCCAAGTGCGGCAGAACTGTATAACCGTCTTGCCGGCCGTGGTACAGAAGAACCAGAAGTAATTGCAAAGCGCATGCAGCGCGCCTATGAGGAAGCTCAGGATATGGACCGGTATGAATATCTGCTGATCAATGACAACCTCGACGAAAGCGTTACCCTGTTACACGAAATCATTACAAACGAGAAAAATCATGAAACTGCGAAGAACGAGCCGTATCTGATGCAAAATCATATTCCGTTTGTTGATAATATGCGAAAAGAGCTGAAAAGCTTTTTGAAAGGAGAATAAAAATGATACATCCATCTTATGTTGAACTTATGAAAGTCGTTAATGACGCTTCTGCAGAAATCGGTGAGGAACCGGTTGTAAACAGCCGTTATTCCATCGTTCTCGCAACTTCTAAGCGCGCACGCCAGTTGATTGATGGAGCAGAGCCGCTTGCAGATGCACCTTGCAACAAGCCTTTATCCATCGCTGTTCAGGAATTATATAAGGGCAAGGTCAAAATTCTTTCAGACGAAGAAAATAACTAGAAGGAGAAAGGAATGACGAGGCGACAAGTCATTCCTTTTTTACACGTGAAAGGCTTATGAAATTATTATTTATTTCTCTCGGCTGTGACAAAAACCTTGTTGATTCCGAGAATATGATTGGAATGATGACAGCGGCAGGAATTGAAATGACCGATGATGAAGTCGAAGCGGATATCATCGTTGTCAATAGCTGCTGTTTTATTGGAGATGCAAAAGAAGAAAGCATCAATAATATATTGGAAATGGCAGAATACAGAAAGTCCGGAAGCTGTAAAGCCCTTATTGTCACCGGCTGTCTCGCACAGCGCTATCAGGATGAGATCAAGCAGGAAATCCCGGAGGTAGATGCCATTATCGGTACAAACTCCTATGATGCGATCATGGAAGCGGTGAATCAGTCACTGGATCATCAGTTTTTCAAGAGTATGCAGCCGCTTACCGGGCTCCCTCATCTTAAGACAAAACGGGCACTTACCACCGGCGGACATTTTGCCTATCTGAAAATTGCAGAAGGGTGTAATAAGAATTGCACGTACTGTGTTATCCCATCTGTACGAGGCCGCTACCGCAGTGTTCCGATGGAAGAACTCGTTGAGCAGGCTAGAGCTTTGGTCAATGATGGAGTGAAGGAACTTGTATTGGTCGCACAGGAAACTACACTTTACGGTGTAGATCTGTATGGTGAAAAATCCCTGCATAAATTGTTAGACGCGTTAAATGAGATCTCTGGTCTTTTCTGGATCCGCATTTTATATTGCTATCCGGAGGAAATCTATGA
>JALEKN010000048.1 GCA_022769125.1 Agathobacter sp. | reverse complement strand
TAATCCGCATAAATATCCCACAGATCCATACCCTCGCTATCATCAAGCCCATCATCGTCGGGAAGCCATTGCCGGATCAGCGCAATGCGCTCCTCTTTTGTCGTATTTACAATGCTGTAATCGCTCATAGATTATTTTCCTCCCCATGCTCATAGATTTTCTTTCGCTTATCATAGCACTTAATGCGCGCTTATCAAAGAAATTTCTACCTTTTTTGCCTTTTGTCTACTTACAGTCTGCGCCGGGATGTTTATAATGAAATCATCAGAAGGTACAAAACGAAAGGGTGGTACAACACATGTTAAAACAAATTTCTATGGAACAAGCTCATCTGCTTCCCGGTCTTTTCAAAGAGCGCGCAGACCTCAACCGGGCATATCTGATGGAGCTTAAGACAGAAAACCTTTTACAGAACTTTTATCTGGAGGCTGGCATCCGCACCGACCGCGATGTTACCGAAATGCATCTCGGCTGGGAGTCTCCTACCTGCCAGCTTCGTGGACATTTTCTCGGTCACTGGATGTCCGCTGCTGCCGCAATGGTTGTCCAGAATAATGACCTTGCGCTGAAGGCAAAACTCGACTTCGTTGTGGATGAGCTTGCACGCTGCCAGGAGTTAAACGGCGGACGCTGGATCGGTCCGATTCCTGAAAAGTATTTTGAAAAGCTTGAAAAAAATCAATATGTCTGGTCCCCGCAATATACACTTCACAAGACGCTGCTCGGTCTTTACCACTGCGCTTTGTACACGGGAAATACCACCGCGCTTTCCATTCTCCGCAACGCCGCAGACTGGTATTTGGACTGGACTGCTGCCATGCAGGAGAAAAATCCTCACGCAGTATACAGTGGCGAGGAGGGCGGAATGCTCGAAGTATGGGCCGGTCTTTACCGTCTCACGGGCGATGAAGTATACCTGACTCTGGCAAACCGTTATTCGCATCCGTCCATTTACAAAAAGCTGTCCAACGGCATTGATCCGTTATCCAACTGCCATGCCAACGCAAGTATCCCTTGGGCGCACGGTGCTGCACAGATGTATGAGGCAACAGGCGATACGTCATGGCTTACACTTGTGGAGAGCTTCTGGAAATGTGCCGTCGATGATCGTGAGGCTTTTTGCACAGGTGGTCAAAATTCCGGAGAGTTCTGGATTCCACCACACAAGTTAGGCATGTTTGCAGGCGACCGCACGCAGGAATTTTGTACGGTATACAATATGGTGCGGCTGGCTGACTATCTGTTCCGTTTTACCGGAGATACGGTTTATCTGGATTACATTGAGAAGAACCTCTACAATGGATTCCTTGCGCAGCAGAATAAATTTACCGGAATGCCAACCTATTTCTTACCGATGAAATTCGGCAGCGTGAAGAAGTGGGGAAGCAAGACAAAGGATTTCTGGTGCTGCCACGGAACCACCGTGCAGGCACATACCATTTATCCGTCACTCTGCTGGTATGAGGATGATGCTGCAAACCGTCTCGTTGTTGCGCAGTACATCAATTCTTCCTACCGCCGCAGCGAAAATGTCACCGTAACCCAGAGCGTCGATATGAAATATTACAACGACGGAGCTTTCTTTGATGAGCATGATGACAGCCGCATGAACCGCTGGTATATCAAGTTAAATGTCAAGGCAGCTACCCCGGAGCAGTTTACCGTTGCGCTTCGTGTTCCTGCATGGATTCAGGGTTCACCGGTTCTTTACATCAACAATGAAGAACAAAAAGAGCTTACTGTTTCAAACGGATATTTGGAGCTTGACCGAGTATGGTCAGATGACACGATCAACCTTTATTTCCCGGCAGCGCTGACTACCTCCACATTGCCGGATATGCCAAATATGGTTGCATTTTCGGAGGGACCGATCGTTCTTGCCGGACTTACAGACAAGGATCGCGGCATCGTTATGGAGAATGATGATCCTTATAGCGCGCTTATGTATACGACCGAGCACACCTACGAGACTTTCCCGTGGAAGCAGACGACCTACCGCACGATCAACCAGCCGGAAAACTTTGAGTTCGTTCCGATCTACGATATTGCGGATGAGACTTATACGGTATACTTCACCAAAAGATAATTGGACTTCATCTCATGCCCGGTGTTAGTTCACGTTCCTCCGGTTAAAGGAGCTGCGATACTGGGCGGGAGTGATTCCCTCCATCTGTTTAAAAACTTTCATAAAATATTTTTCATCTGAGAAGCCGCAGGAATATGCGGCTTCTTTTATGGTTACGTCATAGTTGGAAAGCAGTGTCTTGGCTGTCCGGATACGGATCTGGTTCGCGTATCGCACGATCGACACTCCCATCTGCCGCTTGAACAGCGACGACAGGTAATCGGCACGATATCCTAAGATCTCTGCCAGCTCTGAAACCTCAAACGGATGATAATAGTGGTTTTTGATCCATTCCCGCGCAGATATTACCGCCTCCGGCAGCTTGTCCGGCGCTCCTGCCGGCTGTGCATATCCTCTTGAAATCTCCATCAGAAGCAGGCTCATCGCATAGTCAGACATATTCTGCATATATGCCCCCTCCTCGAAAGAGACATCCATCAACTGACGGAAAAGCTGCGCTGTGCGCCCCATATCGGGCAGGCGTCCGGTTTCCGGAAACTGATACATATACGCTCCCTCTGCGGCGCGAGGCGGCACGCCTGCCAGCCCGGCAGTCGCTGCTTGCGGTAGAGTTGGTGCTTGCGGTGGAACTGCGGCTTGCAATGAAGCTGGTGCTTGTTCCGGCACTGCCTTGCCTCTTAATTCTTCCATCGGCGCATCCGCCTGAAAATGTACCCACAGATAGGACAGTTTTCCCTCCGATGGGCGTTCCCCGAAGTGCTCCTCCCCTGCTTTTAAGAAAATATACTGCCCTGCACCAACCTTATGCGCGACATGGTTTGCATTGATAAACAAGGTTCCCTCTGTCACCAAGATCAGGACATGGTATGCAAAATTGCGGCGATGGTGGAGAAATCCCGCCGGGCTTAGAAGCTGTCCACACACCGCGTAATGAAGCGGCGCTTTTGTTTTGCAGCCAAATATTCTGGTATGCGCCTGTTCTGCTATCGCCATTTCCTATCCCTCCTGTAAAAAATCCATCCGGCAACGTCTGCAAGTACCCACCCGATCGGGATCGCCAGCCAGATTGCCACCACGCCGAGCGGCGTATGTGGTGCAAATATGTATGAGAGCACGACTCTCGTTCCGAGCGAAACAACTGTCAGAACCAGTGAAATCTGCGGACGATTGATACCGCGGAAATATCCGTACCACAAAAACAGCACTCCGATTCCGACATACATCGCGCCTTCGATTCTTAAATATCTGGCACCTTCCGCGATAACCATATACTCTGTCGCATCTACAAAAATTCCCATCAGACGGTCTGCAAAAATAAAGATCAAAGCGGAGATTATCACGCAGAATACCGCAGATGCGGCAAAGGATATGCGGCTTCCTCTCCGGATGCGCTCGTCCTTCTTTGCTCCATAATTCTGTGATACAAAAAGGGAATAGGCGTTGCCGAACTCCTGCGCCGGCATATATGCCATCGTATCGATCTTTACGGCTGCCGCAAATGCCGCCATGATGGTCGCTCCAAAGCTATTGACCAGTCCCTGTATCATCAGTATTCCAAAATTCATCACCGACTGCTGCAGCCCCGTCGCAATGTCATTTGCCACAATTTCTTTCAGGCGAGCGAAGTCCAGCGGGGCTGCCTTACGTTTTCCCTTCAATACCGATACCTTCTGTCTGGCATATACCAAAATTCCAATTCCCGCGATTGCCTGCGCAATAACGGTTGCAATCGCCGCTCCTGCCACTCCAAGCTTCAAACCGACAACAAACCAGATATCCAGCACGATATTCATCACGGAGGAAATCGCCAAGAACACCAGCGGCACAACGGAATTGCCCATTGCCCGCAGCAGATATGCATAGAAATTGAAGAAAAATACGAATATCATTCCCACAAATACCACGCCGATATATGCGCGCGTCAGCCCCAGCAATTCCTGTGGAATTTGCAGGATGCGCAGGATCAATCCCATTCCCGGATAAAAGATCAGGTATATCGCTGCACACACTGCCAATATAAATCCAAACGACAGACGGATATCCTCACCCAGCCGGCTGTCATCCCCCGCCCCGTAGTCTACGGAGAACATCGCTCCGCTTCCCATGCACAATCCGATAATGATCGATGTGACAAATACCATAAGGGTATGCGAAGAACCGACCGCTGCGAGCGCGTCTGCCCCCAAGAACTTGCCTACGATCCATGTATCCACAAGGTTGTATACCTGTTGCAATAAATTTCCTGCCAGCATCGGGAGGGAAAAGCGTATTAACTTTTGAAAGATTGGTCCGTCCGTCAAACTTACTTCCTGCACGTCTCCACCTCATTTTCTTCTTAGTAATAGTTTCTTTTAAAACCTCTCTGCCGCCCCACTAAATGTTATGTCCGCTTTTGGGGCTTCTCTCTTTTTAAAAGCAATTCCACAAAAATTGTAGTAATTCTTTCAACTGATCCGGCGGTGATAGGGTTGTGTCTTTTGTTGGCTTTGACACTCCCCGCCCGACTGTCCGTGACAGAAAGACTTGCACTCAAACTTTTTAGTTCTTCTAGGCGGGCGGCGGGAGGGCTGCGAAATATCTATTGGGATAAAAGCGTATATTCGCTGCCACGGATCAAAAGCAGGTTTTCGTCCTGCATTCTACCGAGTTCCCGCGAGAGTGCGCTGCGGTTGACGCACAAGAACTCCGCAAGCGCGGTCTGCGAGAAGGGAACGTGCCGTACCCCCTGCTCATTTGGTCTGATGCTTCCGAGGTAGACAAAGATCCGGTCCCGGAGCGATTTCTGGCTCAAAATGCGCAGCTTTAGGTGGGAAAAAACATTCTGGTCTGCCATTCTGCTCGTAAGATTGAGCAGAAGCTGGTGTAAAAATCCGCACGCATCACAGCACCTTTCCTCGGAAACCAGCACATAGCTTAGATCCACAAATAAGATCCGGCTGTCCGACAACGCCTGTACCTGTATCGGGCTGTATGAGATCCGCTTTAGGGCGAGTGCCTCCCCGAAAATCTCAGATGGGGCAAAATGGTTCACGTTGAATTTGTCGTAGTGATTGTTTGTGTAAGATACTTCCACTTTTCCTTCGAGCACGATTCCCGCATAAGAAAATGGATCGCCCAGCCGAACGATCGTCTCGCCCTTCTGATAGGATCGGATATGTCCATGCAGGAAGGAAATCAGCTCATCCAATTTCTCTTTGGGTATGTCATTAAACAAACGGCAGTTTGCAATCGCTTCTGTATATGCACTTTCCATGCGTTTTTCTTTCATAATGATACTCCTGTCGCTTCGTCAGTTCCATCGGATTTCTTTCCCAATTATTGTATACAAAAATTGTTGCCATAGCAACAGAACAATTTTAAATATCCATTTAGAATGTGTTTTGTGAACGAGAGAGAAATCGGACTTGATCCGAAAAAATAAAAAATTTACTTATAAAGGAGATTTTAAAGATGGAAAACCAGATGTTTTGTTTTCAGTGTGAACAGACCTCAGGCTGCAATGGCTGTACCAAAAGCGGCGTATGCGGAAAGACACCGGAAATTGCCAATTTACAGGATGTTCTGACCGGTGCGATCGTCGTCCTCGCACAGAAGGAGCGCCAGTCACAATATGACGAGCTGATCGTAAAGTCACTTTTTACCACGATCACAAACGTGAATTTCAACAAGGAAACGATCACCAAGCTCATTGCTGACGTACACGCTGCGTCCGGCGACAGCCACGACTATGATATGAGACAGGTATGGGATGCGGATGAAGATATCCGTTCTCTTAAGTCCCTCATTCTGTTCGGTGTCCGCGGAATGGCAGCCTACGCATATCACGCCGCAGTGCTTGGCTACACCGATAACACGGTTAACGCTTTTTTCTATGAGGCGCTGCGCGCAGTCGGCTCCGACAGCGGTATGGATGAGCTTCTTCCGGTCGTGTTGAAGGTCGGCGCGGTCAATCTGCAGTGCATGGCGCTCTTGGATGAAGCGAATACAAGAACCTACGGCAATCCGGTTCCTACGGAGGTTCCGCTCACCGTTGAAAAAGGTCCTTTTATCGTCATTACCGGGCATGATCTGTACGATCTGAAACAGCTTTTGGAGCAGACCAAGGACAAGGGGGTCAGCATCTACACCCACGGGGAGATGCTCCCGGCGCACGGCTATCCGGAGCTTAAGAAATACCCGCATTTGAAAGGAAATTTCGGTACGGCATGGCAGAATCAGCAGAAGGAATTTGCTGATATTCCGGCACCGATCGTCTACACCACCAACTGTCTTATGCCGCCAAAGAGCAGTTACAGCGACCGCGTATTTACCACAGAGGTTGTATCCTACCCGGAGATCGTCCATATCGGAGAAGAAAAAGATTTTGCTCCGGTTATCGAAAAAGCGTTTGCGCTCGGCGGTTATGATCATGATACGGAATTTACCGGAATCAACGGCGGAAATACCGTCATGACAGGCTTTGGGCGAGATACTGTCCTTTCCAACGCACAGACGATCGTTGAGGCGGTAAAAGCCGGAGCGATCAAGCACTTTTTCCTGGTTGCAGGATGTGACGGTGCCAAGCCGGGGCGCAACTATTACACGGATTTTGTAAAGCAGACTCCGGAGGACTCCATTATCCTTACGCTTGCCTGTGGAAAATACCGTTTTAACGACTTGCAGCTCGGAAACATCGGTCCATTCCCGCGCATTCTTGATATGGGACAGTGTAACGATGCATACGGTGCCATCCAGGTGGCTGTTGCGCTGGCGAATGCGTTTGAGTGTGGCGTCAACGATCTGCCTCTATCCATGATCCTGTCCTGGTATGAACAGAAAGCAGTATGTATTCTGCTTACCCTTTTCCATCTGGGTATCCAGAATATCCTGCTCGGTCCATCCCTCCCGGCATTTATCTCGCCGAATGTGCTTCAGGTTCTGGTCGACACCTACCACATTGCACCGATCTCCTCCCCGGAAGCGGATCTCGCTAAGATCTTAAATAAATAAAAAGCACGCGAGTGTATCTTCAGCCCCGGACTTGAATTGTCCGGGGCTGTCTTGATCCTATTCCTGCGAATATGCAAGACTTGCTAATTTTGCATTTACTCTTGTCATTACTTCAAGATAGTAATCACTTTCCAACCGCATCACCGGGTGCGACGCAGGTATTGCCTGCTGGATCTTAGGCTAATCGACAGGGCCACCCCACGATGCAAATCTATCTGCGTATATATCCAAATCTGCCGTGCTTACTGTCAGTTTTCCATCGACATTTTTATAATCTATATACGTTGGATTGCATCCGCCTGAAGTTTCGCCCACGCTGTCTACCGTGAATGTATTTCCACAATTTGTATATCGCCAGATGCTGCTATCTCTGCCACATTTAATTCTGCTGTTCCTCCCGGCGCGGTTCCTATTCTGTTCATATTGATTCCGGACAGGCTAACCCCCTGCGAAAGCATCGCAAGTCCAAGAACTACAACAAGAAT
>JALEKN010000021.1 GCA_022769125.1 Agathobacter sp. | reverse complement strand
GGCTTAATTGCCGGAGCAATTGTTGGTGTGCTGATTCGGTTGATCATGAAAGCTACCGGAGTAGTATGAGTTGAAAAACATATGGGATCACAGTAGTTGAAATGACACCTGCAATAAATCCAAATACAGCAGATATGATTTTGGTTCATTTGGTATAGGAGTGAAGCATGCCTTTGTTTTCTGGCCATACCACGGAAGGAATTTCAGAGTTGCTGGAAATAAGCATGCGGATTTCGCCTGATGCTTCCAATAGGTGTAGGGCATAGAGTTTTTTGGAATTTGAACAAAATTCAGAAAGCGATTCGCCAACAAATGCACCACTTGGATTCGTGAAGCAGTTTTGTTCGATCGTTTTGATGCATCTGTCAAGATAGATTGACGTTACGAGGTGTTTTTTCATATGTATCCTTCTTTCTTATGTTTTTACAAAAATTATAAGAACAAATATAAAGATTCGCAATAGTAATTTGAACAGAAAGGAGAGTGAGAACGTGACAGTAGCCGAGAGCAACGAACCGGTTGCAAGCAATATCGAGCGTGTCATATCGGAGAAAGGTTTAAAAAACATTGCAGTTGCAAAAAAAGCAGGATATACACCGAATTTACTTAGTTCAATGCTGAAAGGTAGAAAGATGATCAAACCGTGTGACATTGTAAAAATTGCAGATGCGCTTGGAGTCTTACCAGGGGAATTATTTAAGAAGGGAGATGAGTAAATTGCAGATTGGCGGAAAAGAGTATTCAGAAATCCTTATTACAGATGCTGACGGCGGACTGCTTGCAAGTATCACGGATAAAAATGTTATTGAAGAAAAAAACTGCAAAGTTGTGTGTGTGCCAGTTGAAGATAAGAATCAGCATCAATAACAACAGAAAGGAGAGTGAGAACGTGGAAGAAGTAGATAACCTTATTAAAGCACTGGCGGTTCATATCAGTGAAATTATTTCTTCTGGTAAAGAGAGAGAACATGAGGTCGCAGAAAAGGCAAAAGCTCTTGCAGATCTTATGTCTGCAAGAGCTACAACATATTAATTATGGGTTTTCTTTTCCGGAAAGCTTTTCGTACAAAGTTTTATATAACTCATATATGTTGTTTGCAGTTTCTGTTGCATCTCTTGATCCAGCAATCATTTTATTTTCCATTGCTGATAAGGTCAATTCTTTCGCAACTTTTAGAGCTGCTTCGTTATTAAGCATAGCCATGTAAAAGATCTCCTTTCTTAATACTCGGACGCGGCAACGTCCTGTAAGGAGATTGTAGCACTAATAATGTAGAAGTTAAAGAACCATGTACAGGCACAGTTAATAACATATTAACAGGAGGTGGGGTTATGGCAAGATACCCGAACAAGGCTACATACCGGACTTGGGTTAGAGATTCCAAAACAGGTGAATGGAAGCAGATTGACCCAAAAGATATACCTCAGGAGAAAATCAATGAGCTTTGCGACAATTTCGCTTTGGGCGCTGGATATGCGCGAGTGAAGTAGCCACTGCGGTGGCTTGTCGGACAAGCAGGAAGGAGACAGATGAAAGTAGGAAACGTATTGATGGCGATCGGCTTCGGAGTGTTTCTGATCAGCGCATGCGCACTTGATAGTGATGGTCTAGCAGGAATGATCATGTTCTGGTTGACACTCGGCGGTCTTTGGATCATGTGGCTTGGCTATGTGATCAATGATATCAACAAGCGCCGCAAGAAAACAAATCGGAGAAGCGAAAGCCTCCGCAAATCTGCATGAAAGGAGTAGGCAATGTGTTGCTTATCCATTACCACCTGCAGCAAGGCAAGCGCGATACGGAACGCACGGACACCCGACGTAAGGGAAAAGAGAATGAGGCGGATTTCCAGAGCGTGCTTGAAGCAGAACAAAAAAAGATGAATTCAGGCTTTGGTCGGCAGTGAATTCATCTTAATGGGGAATCGGATCCCTCTAGTTGAGGAGATTCGAAATAATACACTTGTATTTTACCCGAATGGTTTTAGAAAAGCAATACAGATAAAAGAAAAAATGAGTATAGAACAAATTAAGGAACTTTTGAAAGCGTATGCGGAATGTGAGGCGGTAACTCGCCTGATCAATGATGCTGGATCACTGATCTATGCGGATGCAGATTGCCAGCTTCTGTCGGATGCGGAAGACGCAATATTCAATGCATTGAGCGATGGATTGAGTGATGAGTCTACAGAAGAGGTGTGGAACTGCATGAAAAAGAAGAATGCAGAGCGCATCTATGAGATCCGCAGATCGGAAGGTGCGGCATGAGCCTTCCAGATAACTATGATTTCTTCAAAATGCATGAGGATGAGATGGATGAGAAGTTGGAGGACAGACCTGTGTGCGTGTGCTGCGAGGAGCATGTGCAGGATGGGCATTGTTACAACGTCTTTGGAGCAATCTATTGTCCGGACTGCATGGAAGCAGAATTTAGGGTGAATATCGACTGATGGGATATTACAGGACGTGCCCTTGGTGTGGCAGTAACTTGGATCCTGCCGAACGGTGTGAGTGCCGGCAGAGGGCAGAGGAACAACGACATAAGATTCTTGCCTTGTTTGAACAGGGCGAGGACGGACAGATAGCTATGAGATTGGAGGAAAAAGCAAATGGCGCTTAAAGAGTGGGATGAGATGAGGAAGATTGATGTCACCCCATATTGCGAAGAACGAGACGGAATGACGTATTTGAATTGGGCGAAGTGCATTGACTTGTTGCATGCAAACGGCGCAAAGAAGGTGTATTGGATTCCGATCCCGGATGAACGAACCGGAAGCAGCCTGAGAATGGTGGACAAAGCTTTCGCGGATAGCAAGAGTAACACGAATCAGTGTTATGAGACACGAATCAAGGTTGTAATTGATGATACTGAATATGAGATGCAATCTCCGGTGATGAATGGCTCCAATCCGGTCAAGGATAATTCTATGAGCCAGCAGAGGGTATGGAACAGTATGTGTCGGTCATTTGTGAAATGCGTGGCAATTCATACCGGTTTGGGATTTAACCTGTGGCTTAAAGAAGAGATGCAGCCTTTTAACAACATCATTCCGAAGAAAGAGGAAAAGCCAAGTCCAGCAAATATTAAGATTTTGAAGGATCTGTGCATTAAGCACAAGGTTAATCTTGAGTATTGGATTAAAACCAATGGGAAAACATGGGACAGTTTATCCGCTGATGATGTTGGTGCTATGTTGAATAGCCTGAAAGCAAAGTATGGTGATGATTGATGTATACACTTGTGGATGTGAAGCAGTACCGAGAGAACGATAAGGGGACGGATCTTGTAGTTTCCGTCCCTGGTATGAGGCTTGGCGGTCTGTTCCAGAGAAAGAAGATCAAAAACGCAGAGATCCGCTTTGACGATGGCCGGCATATATCTGCAGAGCAGAGGAAGAAAGCGTATGCCACCATCAGAGATATTGCAGATTGGACCGGGTACCCGCCGGAAGAAATGAAGGAACGATTGAAGTATGAGCATATGATTCGCACCGGTGATCCGTATTTCAGCCTTTCTAACTGTTCTATG
>JALEKN010000009.1 GCA_022769125.1 Agathobacter sp. | reverse complement strand
CAGGCGGTATCAAACTTGGAATGAAACCGGGAGATCTTATGCTGCTCACCGGACAGATCGCGTCCTTTGTTCCGTCACCGCTTATCGGAGCAAATATAGATGAACTCGGGGTACGGTTCCCGGATATGAGCGGTATTTACGATAAGGAACTCCAGAAGATTGTAAAGAAAGCGGCGCTTGATCAGGATCTGGTACTGCAGGAGGGAACCTATCTGCAGATGACTGGACCACAGTATGAGACCCCGGAGGAAGTCGCCATGTGCAGGATGCTTGGTGCATCCGCTGTCGGAATGAGTACCGCATGTGAAGCAATTGCTGCAAATCATATGGGAATGCGTATTGTGGGAATTTCCTGCATAACAAATCTTGCTGCGGGAATCTCTCCATTCTCCCTGACACATGAAGAGGTTCAAAGAACAGCAGATGAGGTTGCTGCAAAATTCACAAGACTTGTCACGGACTCCATTAAGGGGATGGAAAGCGTTTTGGAGTAGGGGAGAATGCGATGCAGGTAATTTTTATTCATCATAGCTGTTTTTTAGTAGAAATCGATGACAAGGTGCTGATTTTTGACTATTTTGGCGGAGATCGCATTGATGGGTATCATTTTACGGGGAAAATACCATCCTACCAGCCGGATACACCAATTTATATGTTTGCGAGCCATACACATAAAGACCATTTTGATATGGATATCTTAAGGTGGAGTGGGCAGTATACAAATATTCATTATATCTTGTCGAAGGATATACGGATCAGTCCGAATTTTTTGCAGAAACATGGAATTGACCCGGCAGTGCGGGAACAGATCACTTTTGTGACAGCGGATCATACCTATAAGGTGGACGGCTTAGACATCCAGACATTGCGTTCCACGGACGTAGGAGTTGCCTTTTATGTGGAGTACAATGGAATATCGGTTTTCCATGCCGGAGATTTAAATGATTGGAAATGGGAGGGAGCCGGGGATCTGATCAATGGAAAGATGAGCCGCGAGTACAGACATCAGATTAAAAAACTTGCCACAAAGCCGATCAATATCGCATTTGTACCGATGGATCCGAGATTGGAGGAAAATCAATTCCGTGGGATTGATTACTTTGTGCGGAATACAGACGCGGAGTTCATTTTCCCGATGCACATGTGGCAGGATTACAGTGGCATCCGCGAATATAAAAAGAGAATCTCCAATCTTGGCATGGCGGACCGCATTATTGAGATTGAACGGGAAAATCAGGTGTTTCCATTTGGAGAGAACTCTTGAATTTGCAAAGGACATCATATATAATAAAGATTTGATAAACGGAGGTAGATGCTATGGCTGAGTTTCTTTTATGCATTGCACAGTATTTGGTGATTATGGTGGTTTTGGCCGCGGTCGGCGGATGCGGAGCTTATGTTGGAATCCGCCTTCGCAAGAAAAAGAACGCAAAAGCTGCGACAGCAGACAATAACATCGGAGGAGACGAGTAATGAAGAAGAGTTATGGCGTAAATGAATTGCGCCGCATGTACTTAGAGTTTTTTGAGAGCAAGGGACATCTTGCAATGAAGAGTTTTTCCCTTGTGCCACACAATGATAACAGTTTGTTGCTTATCAATGCAGGTATGGCACCGCTTAAACCATACTTTACAGGACAGGAGATTCCACCGAGGCGGAGAGTGACCACATGCCAGAAGTGTGTGCGTACAGGAGATATTGAAAATGTCGGCAAGACAGCAAGACATCTTACATTCTTTGAGATGCTTGGAAATTTTTCGTTTGGTGATTATTTTAAGCATGAAGCGATTGCCTGGAGCTGGGAATTCTTAACGAAGGTTCTTGGGCTTGAGGAGGATCGGCTGTATCCATCTATTTACGGTGAGGATGATGAGGCATTTGAAATCTGGAACAAGGAGATCGGAGTTCCGGCAGACCGCATTACCCGTTTTTACCGTGACCCTGAGACGGGAGAGTGTGATAACTTCTGGGAGCATGGCGCAGGTCCATGCGGACCGTGCTCTGAGATCTACTATGATCGTGGAATCAAGTACGGATGTGGCAAGCCGGATTGTAAGGTGGGTTGCGATTGCGACCGTTTCATGGAAGTATGGAACAACGTATTTACCCAGTTCAACGGTGATGGACATGGTGGATACGAAGAACTTGAGAACAAGAATATTGATACCGGTATGGGACTTGAGCGTCTTGCGGTTGTAATGCAGGACGTAGATTCTGTATTTGACATTGATACCATGAAAGCTATCCGTGACAAGGTATGTGAGCTGTCTGGGAAAACCTATCAGACCGATGCGCTGGATGATGTATCCATCCGTCTGATCACAGACCATATTCGTTCTTCAACATTCCTGATTTCTGATGGTGTTATGCCGTCCAACGAGGGAAGAGGATATGTGCTCCGCCGTATCATCCGCCGTGCTGCAAGACATGGAAAGATGCTTGGCATTGAAGGAACCTTCCTTGCAAAGATTGCACAGGTTGTTATTGATGAGAGTAAGGATGGATATTCTGAACTGGAAGAGAAGAAGGACTTCATTCTGAAGGTCCTTACACAGGAAGAAGAGAAGTTTGCAAAAACAATTGATCAGGGTCTTTCTATTTTAGCTGATATGGAAGCAAAGATGCAGGCTGAGGGAAGCAAGAAGCTTTCCGGGGAGGATGCATTTAAGCTTTACGATACTTATGGATTCCCAATCGATCTCACCGAAGAAATTCTTGAGGAAAAGGGATTCTCTTATGATGAGGAAGGCTTTGCCGCATGTATGGAGAAGCAGCGTGCTACTGCGCGTGGTGCCCGCAAAGAGACAAACTACATGGGTGCAGATGCCAATGTATACAATGACATTGACTCACCGGTTACAACCGAGTTCACAGGATATGATAGGACAAGCGATATCTCTGAGGTTGCATTCCTTACTACAGAAACAGAGGTTGTAGAGGCTCTTTCCGATGGTGAGAAGGGCTCTATCATTGTTCCGGTAACTCCGTTCTATGCAACAATGGGTGGACAGCAGGGCGATAAAGGTATCATTACTTCAGAGAGTGGAACATTTGTTGTAGAAGATACCGTAAAGGTAGTCGGCAATCGTTATGCACATGTCGGATATGTATCAGAAGGAATGATCCGCACGGGAGAGAAGGTTACACTTTCTGTTGATGAGAAGCTCCGCGCAAAGACCTGCCGTAACCATTCCGCAACACATTTGCTCCAGAAGGCACTCCGTGAAGTTCTTGGAACACATGTTGAGCAGGCCGGCTCTTATCAGGATAGTGAGCGTACCAGATTTGATTTCTCACATTTTGCAGCTATGACACCGGACGAGATTGCCCGCGTAGAGCAGATTGTCAATGAGAAGATCGCAGAGGGACTTGATGTCCATACGGATGTGATGACGGTTGATGAAGCAAAGAAGACCGGCGCAATGGCACTTTTCGGCGAGAAGTATGGTGAGAAGGTACGTGTCGTTTCCATGGGAGATTTCTCCAAGGAGTTCTGTGGTGGTACACATGTAAAGAATACTTCCGATATTGCTGCCTTTAAGATTATTTCCGAGAGCGGTGTCGCTGCAGGTGTGCGCCGTATTGAGGCACTTACCGGAGACAATGTACTTGCGTACTATGCAAAGATGGAAAAGGAGCTTGAGGCGGCTGCAAAGGTTGTAAAGTCTACGCCGGCAAATCTTATTGAACGCTTAGAGAAGCTGATGGCAGAGGTCAAAGAACTTCAAAGCGAGAACGAGTCTTTGAAGAGCAAGGCCGCAAAGGATGCACTTGGCGATGTTATGGATCAGGTAACGGAAGTAAATGGTGTGAAGCTTTTGGCTGTCAGTGTACCTGGTGTGGACATGAACGGACTGCGTGACCTCGGAGATCAGCTGAAGACTAAGATCGGTGAGGGAGTTGTTGTCTTAGCATCTGATTGTGATGGCAAGGTCAACCTGATCGCAATGGCAACCGATGAAGCCCAGAAGAAGGGCGCTCATGCGGGGAACCTTATCAAGGCGATTGCCCAGAAAGTAGGTGGCGGCGGTGGCGGACGTCCGAACATGGCTCAGGCAGGCGGTAAGAATCCTGCAGGAATCCCGGATGCAATCGCTGAAGCTAAGAATGCTCTTGAGGCTATGCTGTAGTATTGGCAATGCCTGCTGCAATATTTTATTGCAATTTTTGATATTCCTCTTGACAAAAACGGATATTTTGCTAAAATATCTGTTAGTGCAATTAGAAATACCTACAGTTGGTGCACAATAAGCAACTGGAGGGAGGTTAGGAAAGCAAATGTCAAGTGTTATCGTAAAAGAGAATGAGACTTTAGATAGCGCATTACGCAGATTCAAGAGAAACTGTGCTAAGGCTGGTATCCAGCAGGAGATCCGTAAGCGTGAGCATTACGAGAAGCCAAGCGTTAAGCGCAAGAAGAAATCTGAAGCAGCTAGAAAAAGAAAATACAATTAATGTATGATCAGAGGAACTACCAGTATTGGTAGTTCCTTTTCATATTCTTGGATCATGCATCTGTACACCATATTTCACATACTTATTTACACGTTTTTGGTGCATATCAGAAAATTATCGCGCTTCACCCTTGGCTGGAAAGTAATTCCGTAATTTTTAGCGGTAGTTTCTAAACCAAGGGTGAAGCGCGATAATATACTAAAATGTGTAAAAGCAGTAAGTTAATATGTGTAATGTGGTGTACGGGAGGATAAAGATGGAAAGGAAGATAAGGATTTGAGGGAAAATTTGAAGAAGATGTTTGGATATTATAAGCCGTATATGGGAATCTTCTGGGCGGATATGTTTTTTGCAATGCTCTCGGCGGGAGTGGCGCTGACGATACCACTGGTGGTAAGGTATGTCACAGGAACGCTGATTTATATGGAACCGGAAGTGATCGTACAAAGAATGATCTATATTGGAATTTTTCTCTTTGGACTTCTGGCAGTAGACTGTTTTAGTAAATTTTTTATCGGAAATTATGGACATGTCATGGGTGCAAAGATGGAGTACGATATGAGAGCAGAGATCTTCGCGCATATGCAGAAGCTATCCTTTTCGTTCTACGACGATGCTAAGGTAGGTCAGCTGATGAGCCGCATAACCTCAGATCTGTTTGATATTACAGAGCTGCTGCACCATGGCCCGGAGAATATAATTCTTTCGCTGCTAAAAATCGTGGGAGCGTTTGTCATTCTGCTAAATATCAATAAGTGGCTGGCACTTGCGGCGTTTATAGTGCTTCCGTTCATGTTTGGATTTGCGTTTATCCTAAATAAGCGGATGCGCCGTGCATTTAAGCAGAACCGTGTCAAAATTGCAGAAATCAATGAACAGATTGAGGACAACCTTTCCGGAATCCGTGTGGTAAAATCCTTTGCCAATGAGCATGTGGAGAATGAGAAGTTTAAGAAGGGCAATGATGGATTTTTAGCGGCGAAGAGGAACAGCTATTTTAACATGGGAATGTTTCAGGCAGGTGTTGGTGTGTTTACTACGTTGATTCAGGTAAACGTAATCCTTGTAGGAGGAATCCTGATCGCATACAAGCAGCTAAACATTCAGGATCTGTTGACGTTCATGCTGTATATTGGTGTATTTACCGACCCGATCCGTACTTTGGTCGATTTTACGGAGCAGTTTCAGAATGGATATACCGGATTTGAGCGTTTCCGTGAAATCATGGATATTGAACCAGATATCAAGGACGCGCCGGGAGCAAGAGAACTTACAAATGTTGAGGGAAATATTACTTTTGAGAACGTTTCCTTTCAATATAAGGACGGAGCGGATAAGGTACTTAATAACGTATCGCTGGATGTTCCGGCAGGGGCGTATATGGCACTCGTCGGATCTTCAGGTGCAGGAAAAACAACGCTCTGTTCACTGATTCCGCGGTTTTATGATGTGACGGAGGGGGCAATCCGCATCGATGGAATTGATATCCGGGATGTGACACTGAAGAGCCTTCGCAATCATATCGGTATGGTCCAGCAGGATGTATATCTGTTTGCCGGGACAATTTTCGAGAACATCTCTTACGGAAAGCCGGGCTGTACGCGGGAGGAAGTGATCGAGGCTGCAAAGAATGCAAACGCACACGAATTTATCATGTCATTCCCGGATGGGTATGATACCGACATCGGACAGCGTGGAATCAAGCTCTCCGGAGGACAGAAGCAGCGGCTTTCCATCGCGCGTGTTTTCCTTAAAAATCCGGAAATCCTGATCTTTGATGAGGCAACATCCGCGCTTGATAATGAGAGTGAGAAAGTGGTGCAGGATTCTCTGGAAAAACTCGCAAAGAATCGTACAACTTTCGTAATCGCGCACCGGCTTACAACAATTCAGAACGCCCAGAAAATATTGGTGCTGACAGAGGAGGGAATTGCAGAGAGCGGTTCGCACGAGGAGTTGCTTCAAAAAGGTGGAATATACGAAAAACTGTATCATATGCATTGACAAATATTTCTTTTTTCAAAAATTTGCAATTTAAAGAAAAGAATAGTAGAATAGTTGGGCAAACATGATAGGTGTAAACTGTCATAGACATATAAAATGAAAAGATAGGAGCGATGTAAAATGACAAAAATTGATATTATATCTGGTTTCCTCGGAGCAGGAAAGACAACCTTTATCAAGAAGATGATCGAGGAGGGATTTAAAGGCGAGCAGATCGTCTTGATCGAAAACGAGTTTGGAGAGGTCGGAATCGATGGAGGATTTTTAAAGGATGCCGGAATCGAGATCACAGAGATGAATTCCGGATGCATCTGCTGCTCGCTGGTAGGTGATTTTGCAAAGAACCTCCATGAGGTGATTAACAAGTTCCATCCGGATCGTATTCTGATCGAGCCATCCGGTGTCGGCAAACTTTCCGATGTTATGAAGTCTGTGATCGACATTGAAGAGACGGAGGGCGTAAAACTGAATGCACTTGTAACAGTTGTGAATGCAGTAAAGGCAAGCAAGCAGATGAAGGCCTTTGGCGAGTTCTTCAACAACCAGATCGAGTATGCAACTACCGTGATTTTAAGCCGCAGCCAGAATGCAACACCGGAGCAGCTTGAGTTCTGTGTAAAGCAGATCCAGCAGCTGAACCCGAAGGCAGCGATCATCACAACGGATTGGAAGGCGATCAGCGGTGAGCAGATCCTTAAGGTTATCGAGGGACAGGACAACCTTGAGATGAAGGTGCTTGCAGAGGCACGCCACGCACAGGATGAGGCTGAGCATGAGCACGAGCATCATCACCATCACGACCACGACGAGGAACATGAGCATCATCACGACCATGACGAGGAGCATGAGCACCATCATGACCACGACGAGGAGCATGAGCACCATCACGATGAGGATGATGTATGTCCTTGCTGCGGAGGTCACCATGATGAGCATGAACATCATCACCATCATCATGCAGATGAGGTATTTACAAGCTGGGGCAAGGAGACACCGCACAAGTTTGAACGCAGCCAGATTGAGGAAATCTTAAAGAAGTTTGTGGAGGATGACACGATCCTGCGTGCAAAGGGTATGGTTGAGAGTACAGATGGTTCATGGATTTACTTTGATATGGTTCCGGGCGAGTATGAACTTCGTGACGGCGAGCCGGATTATACCGGACGTCTCGTTGTGATCGGAACTGAGATCCATCCACATGAGCTGGAAGAGATTTTTGGTCTGAACTAATATAGGAGGCAGTATGGCAGAAGAGATTCCAGTATATTTATTTAGTGGTTTTATGGACAGCGGTAAGACATCGCTTGTTCAGGAGACCTTGTTTGAGAATAATTTTGGCGATGGTGCAAAGGGAATCATCATCATGTGCGAGGATGGTGAGAAGGAGTACGATGAGGCGAAACTTGCCACGATCAACATCAAGCTGGTTACAATCGACTCAGAGGAAGAGTTTACACTCGAAAAGCTAAACGAGATCAACCGGTCATACCTGCCGGAGCAGGTGTTTATCGAGTATAACGGAACCTGGGGGATGGATAAGATCTTAGATGCACCGCTCCCGGAAGGATGGACCATTGTACAGCATCTGACCACGGTTGATTCAACTACCTTTGACCTGTATATGAACAATATGCGGGCTATGATGCAGGAGCAGGTATTTGCATCAGATGTTGTTATTTTCAACCGGACGGATGACGATACCGACCGTGGACACTTGCGCCGCACGATCAAGAATATCAACCGCAAGGCACAGATTGTTTATGAGAGAAAAGACGGCACCATTGATGAAAGACCGGAGGAACTCCCGTTTGATATCAACCAGGATGTGATTGAACTTTCCGATGCGGATTACGCAATCTGGTATATGGATGCGATGGAAAACTACAAGAAGTATGAGGGCAAGACGGTCAAGTTCCTTGCACTGTGTTACAATCCGGACAACCTGAAGAAGGGAATCTTCGTACCGGGACGTTTTGCGATGACATGCTGCATCGAGGATGTCCAGTTTATTGGATTTAAGTGTAAATATGACCGTGAGAACGAGATTGCACACAAATCATGGATCAATATTGAGGCAAAGATCCACGTGGAGTTCGCAAGGGAGTATAAGGGCAAAGGACCGGTTCTTTACCCGATTTCCATTACTCCGGCACAAAAACCGGAAGATGAGCTGGTTTATTTCTCATAAACGTATTGCGTATTTTTCTCATTTTCGTTATTATAAGAAAGATACAGCTGTTTAACGCTTTATCGTGGCAAAATATTGCCACAAAATGAACTACGATTATTCGTAAACATCTAGGAGGAAAGTCATGTACCAAATTGTTCGCAGAAGACAACTGCAGAATAACATTGTTCTTATGGATATCAAGGCACCGCGCGTTGCCAGAGAATGTCTGCCGGGACAGTTTATTATTGCAAAAACCGATGAGTATGGAGAGCGTATCCCGCTTACCATTTGTGATTATGACCGCAAGGAAGAAACGGTAACCATCGTTGTTCAGACGATTGGCGCCGGAACCGAGCGCATGATGGCATTGCAGGAGGGGGACGCACTTGAAGACTTTGTCGGACCTCTTGGGTGTCCTTCCGAGTTATGTCTGGAAGAAAATTTAGAGAAGAATAAGGATAAGAAGATCGTCTTTATCGCAGGTGGACTTGGAACCGCTCCGGTTTATCCACAGGTAAAGTGGCTTCATGAGCACGGAATTGATGCGGACGTCATTATCGGCTATCGCAGCAAGGATCTGTTGTTCTATGAGGACGAGATGAAGTCTGTCGCAAAGAATGTCTATGTGGCAACCGATGATGGTTCTTACGGCTTTCATGGCAATGGCTGCCAGCAACTTCAGGCACTTGTCGATGAGGGAAAGACCTATGATCTGTGCGTGTCCATCGGACCGATGATCATGATGAAATTTGTATGCCTGCTCACCAAGCAGCTTGGCATTCCGACAATTGTTTCCATGAATCCGATCATGGTTGATGGAACCGGTATGTGCGGTGCATGCCGCCTTGTTGTTGACGGTAAGGTGAAGTTTGCCTGCGTAGACGGACCGGAGTTTGACGGTCATCTGGTAGACTTCGATCAGGCAATGAAGAGAATGCAGCAATACAAGACCGAAGAGGGAAGAGCAAAGCTCGCATATGAAGAAGGTGACACCCACCATGGTGGATGTGGACATTGCGGAGGTGACAAATAATGGATGGTATGGTACGAGTTCCGGTTCGTGAGCAGGAACCAAAGGTTCGCGCAACAAATTTTGAAGAAGTATGTTATGGCTACAATGAGGAAGAGGCTGTTGCAGAGGCTTCCCGCTGCTTAAATTGTAAAAATCCGCTGTGTGTAAAGGGATGCCCGGTATCCATCAACATCCCGGCATTTATCGCACAGGTAAAAGAACGCAATTTTGAGGCGGCTTATCAGATCATTTCCGAATCATCCGCACTCCCGGCGGTATGTGGACGTGTATGCCCGCAGGAGAGCCAGTGCGAGGGTAAGTGCATCCGCGGTATCAAGGGCGAGGCGATCGCCATCGGAAAACTTGAGCGTTTTGTCGCAGATTGGGCAAGAGAGAACGGAATTAAGCCAAAGACAGCAGAGAAGAAAAACGGACATAAGGTTGCAGTGATCGGCTCCGGTCCTGCAGGGCTTACCTGTGCTGGAGATCTTGCGAAGCTTGGATATGACGTTACCATTTTTGAGGCACTGCATCAGGCAGGCGGTGTGTTAAGCTATGGTATTCCGGAGTTCCGTCTTCCGAAGGACAAGGTTGTTGCGGCAGAAGTGGAGAACGTAAAGTCACTTGGTGTTAAAATAGAAACCAATGTCGTAATCGGAAAATCTGTAAAGATTGACGAGCTTATGGCTGAGGAAGGCTTTGAGGCGGTGTTCATCGGTTCCGGTGCAGGACTTCCAAGATTCATGGGAATCCCGGGAGAACAGGCAAACGGTGTATTTTCCGCAAATGAGTTCCTTACCCGAAACAATCTTATGAAGGCATTTAAGGAAGGATATGAGACCCCAATCTCACACGGCAAGAAGGTTGTCGTTGTCGGTGGTGGAAATGTTGCGATGGATGCTGCAAGAACAGCACTTCGTCTCGGCGCAGAGGTGCATATCGTATATCGTCGTGGCGAAGAGGAGCTTCCGGCTCGTAAAGAGGAAGTTCATCATGCAAAGGAGGAGGGAATCATTTTTGATCTCCTCCAGAATCCGACTGAGATCCTTGTCGATGAGAACGGCTGGGTAAAGGGTATCCGTCTGATCAAGATGGAGCTTGGAGAGCCGGATGAGTCCGGAAGAAGAAGTCCGGTAGAGATCGAAGGCTCTGAGTACGAGATTGACTGTGACACCGTTATCATGTCACTCGGAACATCTCCAAACCCACTGATTTCTTCAACCACAGCAGGCCTTGAGACAAACCGTAGAAAATGTATCGTTGCAGCCGAGGATACAGGTGCAACCTCCAAGGACGGCGTGTATGCCGGAGGAGATGCTGTTACAGGTGCAGCTACCGTTATCCTTGCTATGGGAGCTGGTAAGGCAGCAGCAAAGGGTATTCATGAATACCTTTCTGCAAAGGCATAGAGAAGTATATGATTTCCCCTTAGAAGGCAAATGCTTTCTGGGGGGATTTTTTTATCTTCTCCTCAAAACCATTTAAGGCAAATGTGCGCCGGAGAAAATGTCTGATATTTCATAAAGTTTTATTAAATTTCAATGAATCCACTAGGAAAAAGATTGTAAAATGGGTAGTATATATTCTATAAGAGAACGTTAAAATTGTATGGTAATATATGGAACTATTAGGCAATAGAGTTCTATTATGAAAGAAAACAGGCGGGACGCAGGATGAAAAACAAAACAGACATAGCAGTAAAAAATGAGCAGGTCGTAGAACATATATCTGTTCCGGCAAAGGAAACCGATCCGGCAACGGGACTTACCCGTGCGGAGGTGGAGGAACGGTTTGCCGCACACGCGGATAATTGTAAAGTGGAGTCCGCCACCAAATCGGTATCGGATATCTTTAAGGAAAATATATTTACCTACTTTAACCTGATTTTTGCAATCCTAGGTGTGCTGCTTGCCCTGGTAGGTGCCTGGCGGGATATGCTCTTTCTCGGCGTCATTCTGGCTAACACAGCGATTGGAATCATTCAGGAGGTACACTCTAAGAATGTACTTGACCGATTATCTATTTTGAATGCGCCAAAAACGAAAACGGTTCGTGAGGGTAAGATAAGCGAACTGCCGTCACACAAGCTGGTGCGTGATGATATTGTTATTTTCGAGGCGGGAAGCCAGATCCCGGCGGACGCGATTGTGGTTGACGGCAATGCACAGGTCAATGAAGCTCTGATTACCGGTGAGGCAGACGAGATAGCAAAGCAGCCGGGGGAGCCTTTATTATCCGGAAGCTTTGTTGTGTCGGGGCGTGCGGTTGCAAGATTGACAAAGGTCGGGAAAGAATCTTATATTTCCAAACTGACACTGCAGGCGACAAAGTCAAAAGATGGGGAACAGTCGGAAATGATCCGTTCATTAAATTACCTGATCATTTTTCTGGGCATTCTTGTCGTACCGATCGGCATCGCACTTTTTGTCCAATCTTTCTTCTTTAATGAAATGGGGCTGCATGACAGTGTGACGGGAATGGTTGCAGCCGTAATCGGAATGATTCCGGAGGGACTGTATCTGCTTGCAAGTGTTGCCATGGCGGTCAGCACAGTACGACTTGCAAAGAAAAAGGTACTGGTTCACGATATGAAGTGTATCGAGACGCTTGCACGCGTAAATGTGCTCTGCGTGGATAAGACTGGAACCATCACGGAACCGGGCATGAAGGTATATGCTTTTGCAGATGCTGCAAGTGGTGCAAAGACAGACATGACAAGCACAGAGGAAGCAGACAAAGAGCAGAGCAGTGAGGAAGAAAGGGCGGCTGCAATACAAAGCAACGGGGCAGGCATTGCACTAAAAAAGCTGATTTCTGACTTTGCACAGAGTATGCAGAGGGATAACGAGACAATGGCAGCAATGCAGGAATATTTTAACGAAGGATCTTCCCGTCAGGCACAGAAAGTATTTGGTTTCTCTTCCGAGACGAAATACTCAGGTGCGATTATAGATGGTACGGGGTATGTTCTCGGTGCACCGGAGTTTATCTTAAAGGATCAGATAGATGAGTATGAGGAGCTGCTAAGTCACTATCAGGGGCAGGGGTTCCGTGTGCTTGTGTTTGCAGAGTATCCGGGAACTTTAGATGGAAAACCGCTTACGGAGGCGGCAAAGCCGCTTGGATTTGTGATGCTTTCCAATCCAATCCGAAAGGGCGCGAAGGAGACGTTCGGATATTTTGCAGAGCGTGATGTAGAGATTAAGGTTATTTCCGGAGACAATCCACTGACTGTTTCTGTGATTGCAAGAGAGGCCGGCATTGCGGAAGCAGAACGCTATATTGATGCCTCTGAACTTAAGACGAAGAAGGATTACTATAATGCGGTTGAGAACTATACGGTATTTGGAAGAGTGACTCCGAATCAGAAACGGTATCTGGTGCAGGCGCTTAAGGCACACAAAAAGACGGTTGCGATGACAGGAGATGGTGTGAATGATGTCCTTGCTTTAAAGGACGCGGATTGCAGCGTGGCGATGGCATCAGGAAGTGATGCAGCCTCCAATGTATCACAGCTCGTTCTTCTGGATTCGGATTTTTCAAGGATGCCGTCCGTTGTTATGGAGGGACGCAGAGTGGTAAATAATATCCAGCGCTCTGCAGCACTTTATATTGTTAAGAACATCTTTTCTATGCTGCTTGCGGTTTTTTCCGTTCTATTGGTGTGGGATTATCCGCTCGAGCCGACGCAGGTATCCTTGATCAGTATGTTCACAATTGGCATTCCGTCCTTTATACTTGCACTTGAACCAAACAAGGAGCAGATCAGGGGACATTTCCTTGTGAATGTCCTTGTCAAGGCTTTCCCGGCAGGAATAACAGACTTCATTGCGGTGAGCGGCCTGGTATTGTTCTGCAGGGAGTTTCAGGTTAATCTGGACAGCTTGTCAACGTCATGTACGGTTCTTGTGGCTATTGTAGGATTTATGATTCTATACCGGATTGCAAAACCGATGAATAAACTTCATGCAATCATGATGGTAACGCTGATCGCCGGCTGGCTGTTCTGTATGTTCTGTGTGAGTGAATTTTTTGCGATCACATTTATCTCAAAACAGACGGCGATGCTTATGATAATTTTTGCACTTATCACAGAGCCATGCCTTAGATATTTGAGCATATGGGTAGAATGGGGATACGATAAGCTAAGCAGAAGAAAAATAGAAAAAAGAGCATAAGGATATGGCAGGTAGTCGAAAAAACTGAATGGTTTGGGCGGATTACCTGCCGTTTTATCTTGCGGGAATTGGCAAAATCATATATAATTGTGGTCAAATATTGAGTTAATTCGACAAAAATGATTAAACATAAAGCGGGTGATTTCGTGCGTAAACGGATCCGGCAGATTGCCAGAGGTAAATTTGAATATGCGAAGCCTGTTTTATCGTTTTCGAATGATTCCATCGAATTGGATGTGACAGAAAATACGGAAGAGTCCGGTGATTTTACGATTACGGCATCGGATGATACGGTTCTGCGCGGTGTGGTGTATTCCTCGAATGCGAGAATGGAATGTCTTACCCCACAATTTGAGGGCAGGGAGGTTCGTATCCGCTACCGGTTTCACAGCAAGGGGCTTATCGAAGGCGAGACACAAAAGGGCGAATTTGTGATTGTATGTAACCAGAAGGAATACAGTCTTTCTTTTTGTGTGTCCATTTCTAAGCGCTATGCGCATTCATCCGTCGGTGAGATAGAGACTCTTTATGACTTTTCCAATCTGGCGAAGGAAAATTGGGACGAGGCGTATCAATTATTTTATCATAAGAGTTTTCCGAATATTATCAAGAAAAAAGAACTGAAAGAATCCATGCTGTATCGCGGCATGATCGGCGCTAAGCCCTCCAATCAGAATCTGGAAGAATTTCTGGTTGGAATCCGCAAAAAGGAACCGATTCATTTTACAGTTGCAAAGACGGAGTATACATACGAGAATCTTTCAGAGTCGTACAAGGAAACCGTTGAGCTTACAAAGGACCAGTGGGGGTATCTTGCTGTTGAGATTGCCGTAAATGGGGATTTTATACAGCTTTCCAAGAACTCTATCACAACGGATGACTTTATTGGAAGCTCCTGTTTCCATGAGTTCTATATCGATTATGAAAAGCTGCATGCAGGCAAGAATATAGGTGCCATTACCTATATGGGACCGCACCAATCCTATACGATTTCCATCACAGTAACAAAAGCTGCTGTGACAGATGTAAATGCAAGGAAAGACCGCACAGATGTACGGGAGTGCAAGGTCGGTATCATGGAACTGTATCAGGCATACCGTCTGAAACGCATTGTGACAGGTGTATGGGCGAATGAGACCATTGAGATATTAGATCATCTGCATGCAATGATTCCGGATGAACCGATGTATCTGTTGATGAAAGCTCAGGCGTTTATCATCAACCGCCAGAGACAGGAGGCGGAATGGATTCTTGACGACTTTAAGCGTGAATGGATCGACCACAAAGATCCTGTATGGGGATACTATCTGTACCTTATGACACTGATGGAGAGGGAACCATCGTATGTTGATCGGATGACGCGGGAGATAGAGGGAATTTTCCGGGAAAATCCGGATTCCGTCATGCTTTTCTGGGTTCTTTCTTTTCTTGAGGAAGAATATTACAACAACAATGCGCATAAGCTCAAAGCTATAGAATATTGGGTATTAAAGGGATGCGCATCGCCATATCTGTATTTGGAGGCATACTATCTGATTTGGCAGGATCCATATCTTTTGACGAAGCTTGACAAATTTGAGGTACGTATTTTGCGCTGGGCAATCCGGCACAAGGCGATAACAAAGGATATTTCCATCCAGATATTCCAGATCGTTGAAGCAAGCAAAGCATTCGATCCGGTTATGTACCAATTGCTTTGCGCTGCGTATGAGGTCAATCCGAAGCCTGCAAATGTCGGAATAATCTGTAGTTATCTGATCCGTGGGCAGCAATATGATAAGTGCTATCATAAATGGTATGAGCAGGGAATAGAGTTGGAACTTCGCATTACCGGCCTGTATGAGGCGTATCTGCTTTCTATGGACGAGCGTGAGATTTCCCTCGTGCCGAAGATCATCCAGATGTATTTCCAATACGAAAGCAAGGTGCCTTACCGCAAGCTAGCGGCGTTATACAACAATATCATAGCCAATAAGGAAAAAGATCCGGAGACTTACCACAAGTATCGCCGTGCGATGGGACGGTTTGCAATGGAACAGGTAGAACAGGGGCATATGGATGACAATCTTGCAGTTGTCTATCGTGATATGTTAGAACTTGGACTTGTAAATGAAGAAATCGCACATGCATTGTCACATATCCTCTATACAAATAAGTTATATGTGGATGATAAGCGCATGGTGCGCGCTTTTATCTATCAAAGACAACTCCGCGATCCGCAGATTGTACCGATTTCCGACCAGACGGCATATTTTCAATTATATTCCAGAGAGTATGTCATTCTCTTCGAGGATGCGAAAGGGCGCAGATACGCGGGAAGTATTTCATACCGGATTGAGCCTCTTATGGATGCCGGAGCATTCGAAGAAAAATGTATGTCGCTTGCGCCGAATGAATTGCCATATATTGTTTCCTATTTTGATACCAGACAGTCCTACCTGACCTTTGTGTCCGGAGACAAGCGTTTCTTCCGGCGGATTCTGTTTGCGACAGACCTAAGCCCTGAATATCAGGCGGAGATTGTTCCGGAGATCGTAAGGTTTTACCAGACCGGAGAATATGACGAGACTCTGAAAGAGTATATGGATGAGACCGATTTTTCATGGATGCCGGCGGAGACGAGAAGGTTCATGATGGAGCTGCTCGCGCAGAATCATAAATACGAAAAGGCATATGCAATGCTTTTGGACTTTGGAATTGATCAGGTCGGTTCGGCGGCCAAGGTTACACTTGCAAGCTATATGATACATACGCTTGGCGGGGAGGAGGACGATTCACTTTCCCTTTTAATTGAGCAGGCGTTTTATGCAGGTAAGTACAATGAGGAAATGCTTCTTTACATGAGCAGGTATTACAATGGTCCGACGGAGCAGATGTGTACGCTGTGGAAAGCTGCAAAAGATTTTCATGTGGAAACGTTTGAACTTGAGGAACGCATTCTTGTTCAGATGATGTATGCGGATCATATTCTGCCGCAGGCGGATGCAATTTTTCAAAGCTATTATGAGGATGGCGGAAGGGAACTGGTTGTTCTGGCATATCTTACTTACCGCGCACATGACTATTTTGTATATCATATGACAGTGGAAAGTTATATTTTTGAGATGATAGAGGCCCGATATGTGTACCGCATGGAATTAAACGATGCATGTAAGCTTGCACTGCTCAAACATTATGCTGATTGCCCGGGTACGGATGATGCACAGTATAAGATTGAAGATGAACTTTTATCTGAGTATACCTGCCGGAACATGAATTTTGGTTTCTTTAAAAAGCTGGATCACAGACTCGTACAGAAATATCATTTCTATGATAAGATATTTCTGGAATATCGAACCAATCCGCGCAATCATGTTGTACTGCATTACAGCAGGGATGAGGATGGAGAGCAGTTTATTGCGGAGGACATGCCGGATGTGTATGACGGCATTTTCGTAAAAGCATTTGTCATGTTTTTCGGGGAGATGGTGCAGTATTATATCTCTGAGGAATATGGCAATGAAGTACAGGTGACGGAGAGTAACAGGATTACAAACAATGATCTGTACAACGAGAATGATTTAAGCAGATACAATCTGCTCAATCAGATGATGATCTCAAGCACCCTGCAGGATGAAAAGGTTTTGTATCATAACATGAAGCAATATGCAGGATATCAGGAAGTAACGGAAAAATTATTTAAACTGTTGTAGGAAAGGATAAATCGTGGAGGCAAAACGTATGCCGTATTATCTTGGCATTGATCTGAATGATCGTTATGCCATGATAAGCTATTTTCAACCGAATATGAGTGAACCGGATACGGTAAGTACGGTTGCGGGCAGCGAAGTGTACCAGATTCCGCTTGTTCTGGCTAAGCGAAGGGGTCTCGGGCAGTGGTATTATGGGGAAGACGCCAGAAGGCTTGCAAAGACCAGCGAGATGATTTGCGTGGATTGTCTCCTAAAGAGGGCGGTGAACCACGAAAGTATCCGTATGGAGGATGAGAGCTTCGAGGCGGAGGAGCTTCTTACGCTTTTTTTAAAGAAACTGATCCTGCTGCCGCAGAAGCTGGGAAACGCAATCTACTGTGACCGCCTTGTGATTACCGTTGATCGTCTTACAAGAGAAAATATGGATGTATTATGGAAGGTAGCGTCCAAGCTCGGATTTGCAAAAGAACAGTTCATGGTGATTGATCATAGAGAGTGCTTTTACTTTTTTGCGCTCAATCAGAAGCCGGATCTGTGGGTACATGATGTATATCTTCTGGAGTGCAATCAGGACTACCTGTATTATTATGCGCTTTCCAGAAACACAAGAACAACACCTCAGGTTGTCACGATCGCAGAGAGCAGCAGACAGGCACTTGGGGTGGAAAGAGACGCGGATTTTGGCCGGATCTTGCAGAAGGCATTTGAAAATAAAATCATCTCGGCAGTTTATCTGGTTGGTGATGGATTTGATGGGGATTGGATGAAGGAATCGCTGGTTTTCTTGTGTCGGGGGCGCAGAGCGTTTATCGGAAAGAATCTGTACTCCAAGGGTGCATGTTATGCAGCATGGATTCGCGACAATGAGGAGTCCTGGCCATATATATATATGGGCGAAAATGAAATGAAGTTTAATATCAGCCTTAAAGTGCGAAACCAGGGCAAGCTTGAATTCTTTAATCTGATCAGTGCGGGAAAGAACTGGTTTGAGACGCGGGGAGAGTGTGAGGTTATTTTAAATGGCAGCAGCGAGATTGATTTCTGGAAACAGCTGCCAAACAGCCGGGAGGCAAAAATCGAGACACTTGAACTTACTGATATTCCGCAGAGACCGGATAGGACAACGAGATTGCGTATCACTGCCAGGCCGGTTGCGGATGACAAGGTAGAGATTGAGATCAAGGATCTGGGTTTTGGCGAATTTTATCGCAGCACAGATAAGAATTGGCGTTATATGATGTCTGTCTGACGGAGGATGCTTTTGTGAGTGAACTTCTTTTATGCAAGGAACCGATTGCAGCGATGCCTTACTACATTGATGGGGTATCCGTCAATGTATATTCGCTGGAAGAACTTTGCTATTATTTTATGAACAACATATATCTGATTGAACGCGATTTTATGAGTGAGGAACTCTGCACCTGGATTGAAAAGGAGGTAGGGAGAATCCGGCTGGCGGATCGTCTGCGGGATATCATGCGAACGAACGGAAAATTGTCGGATTTCGTCCGGGAGATCATATTGGAGACTGGCTACTGTACAAAGGAAGAGGCAGAGCATATCTTAGATGTGATTGCAGAGATGGAAGAAAAAACGGATTTTGAATGCAGCAAGATCCGTGCAGACCGCCTGATGGAACGTCAGAAGTATCTCAGCAGTATTTATGAGTACCGCCATTTGCTGGAGAGTGAAGAGGCTAAACAGGAAAATCCTGTGACAATTGGAAATATCTGGCATAATCTCGGTACTGCCTACGCAAGACTTTTTCTATTTGATGAGGCGGCCAACTGTTATGAAGAGGCATATGAGAAAAACCAGAGTGAAGAATCTGTCAAAGAACTTTTGATGTGTTACCGGTGCCGGCATGACGAGCAGGGATTTATCCGGGTGGCTTTAGAACATGGATATGACGATACAGCGATGCAGGCCCTCCGGAACGAAGCTTCCATGGCAAGCAGAGGTGAAGCAAATGCTGCACTTGAGGAACAATTGGAGCGTATTGCGGGATATATGGGTGAGGAAGCGCATATGCGCAAACAAAAGGAACTGCGCGATATCATTTTAAATTGGAAGGATGATTATCGCAGAATATGCAGGATGTAAGGGCATATATATGATATTTGATTTTTTTCGGAAAAAAAGGAAACAACCGGACGAGGATGGCTGGGATGGAGGCTATGCACCGCTTTGGAGCCAGAAAGAGAGCGTTTCCGTGGATGGATCCGGTGTGGAAAGAAGAACAGCAGAGCGAATGACTGCGCAGTCAGTCCGCAAAAATGGTACGGGCAGAAGACATGTTGTGGCGCTTTGCGAAGAGATTATTGACTCTTCCAGAGAACTGGAGAATACCAGGGGTGAGTATCAACAGGTAACTTCGCAGCTGAATGATATAATGCTGTGGAAGGAACTTTCCGATGAGGAGAAAACTCCGATTCTTGAAACCGCCCGTCAGATACAGAAGCTTGATGAGACAAGAGCACAACTTCTAAAAAATGAAAAGCAGCTTTCGGATACGCAGTT
Organism: Agathobacter sp.; assembly: GCA_022769125.1. Taxonomy (GTDB): domain Bacteria; phylum Bacillota; class Clostridia; order Lachnospirales; family Lachnospiraceae; genus Roseburia. The sequence continues at coordinate 5,835 of JALEKN010000009.1, read as the reverse complement.
TGCCCAGATGCAGGAAGAAGAGGATGAGGTTCCTGCATCGGTAAAGCGGCTCAAATCAAACGAAGCATATCTGGATGCGATAAAGCGTGATATGAATTACCTTGAGGGAGAGAAGGTCGAGTGGACGATACTTAAGCAGGAGTGCAGGCGGGAGCAGATTATGCTTCGCAGAATTGCGGTGCTCCTTCTGGCACTATTTTCCATAGCGGTGCTTGTTCTTCTTGTGGTGCGGTATTACATGGATTATGATATTCAGTTGATGCTGCTTATTGCAGCCTTTATAACGACACTGATCGGCGCGTATGTCCTGTTAAAGTATCAGGATTGTACCAAAGAAATCAAGCGCTGTGATGTCAACTGCAATCAGGCAATTTTGCTTGAAAACCGTGTTAAGCTGAAGTTTGTCAATATCAAGAATGCGGTTGATTATACATGCGAGAAATATCATGTCAAGAACTCCTATGAGCTGACTTATATGTACGAAAGGTTTCAGGCCGCGGTAAAGGAGCAGGAGCGTTTTAAACAGACAAATGATGATCTCATCTTTTATACAGATCGTCTGACGGGACAGTTGGAGCAGCTTCATCTGTTTGACGCATCTTTTTGGGCCCATGATCCGGGGCTGCTTTTGGATGAAAGGAAGATGTCTGCAGTTCAGAAGGAATTTACTGTTCGAAGACAGAAACTTAGAGACAATATGGAGGACAGTCTGACGGCGATAGACAGCATGAAGAAAGAGGTTATTGACAATACCCGCTATATGGGAGAAATATCAGAACAGGTAAAGCAGATCTTACAAAAGATCGATGAGCTGAACCATCCGTTGTAGTCTTAAAAGAGCTATTAGAGCTATATAGCTGCAAAAGAATGAACAGTATTGCCGGCGTTAATGCCAGGATCCGGCTTCGGGAGAAAAAGAGTCACAATGTGGCTCTTTTTTGTATATTATATAGTGTAATTGCATATAAGAAAGGATCATCCATGAATCAGAACTTAGTAAATCCGATGGATGGAAATTGTGCGTCCGGATACGAGGTAGCGATGGCTTATGTGCCGTGGCAGAACTTCACCCGCGCGTATGAGCCGCAGAGGGCATGGAATACCGGAACGATCTTTCCGGAGCTGGATAAACCTTTCCTGGGAGCAGGAGGTAAGAGAAGATGAACACAATGACCATGAATAACATGAGTGTGTCCCAGCTTAACGATTGGATCGGCATGCTCAATTTCTGCGCATACGATATGCTGCTTTATCTGGATACGCACCCGGACGATGCGGATGGCATCGCGTATTTTAACCAGTGTGTGGAAATGCTTCGGCAGGCAAAACAAAGGTATTGTGCGATGTGCGGATGCACAATCGCGTATGACGGGGTTCCGTATGATACGTATTTTACATGGACGGATTATCCGCTTCCATGGGAAGGAGGCAAGGTATGTGGTTGTATGAAAAACGCTTAGAGTATCCGGTTAATATCACGCAGCCGAATGCCAAGATGGCTTCCTTTATTATCAGTCAATATGGCGGTCCCGACGGTGAGATGGGTGCATCCATGCGCTATCTCTCCCAGAGATATTCCATGGAGAACCGGAAGGTTGCGGGACTTTTGACAGATATCGGAACCGAGGAGCTTGCACATCTTGAGATGGTTGCAACGATCGTAAGACAGCTTACCAAGGGGCTTAGCGCCAAGGAGCTTGAAGATGCCGGATTTGCACCATATTATATCGACCATACGGCGGCAGTCTGGCCGCAGGCAGCGGGAGGAATCCCGTTCAACGCATGTGAGTTCCAATCAAAAGGCGACACCATCACGGATCTGTTTGAAGATATGGCGGCAGAGCAGAAGGCACGAACAACCTACGATAATATCCTGCGTCTGGTCAAGGATCAGGAGGTCGCAGATCCGATCCGGTTCTTAAGAGAGCGTGAGATTGTTCATTTCCAGAGATTTGGAGAGGGACTTCGCATGATCTGCGATGAATTGGATAGCAAGAACTATTATATGTGCAATGCACAGTTTGACAAGGGATGCGGGAACAAGGGCAACTGTAACTGCGGCTGAGAAGGAGGCATGATATGCCGAAAAACTGTGTGTTTAAAGAATGTATCGACACGAAAAAGTGGTTAAAAGCGGCGTTAATACGTGCAGTCAAAACGATTGCACAGGTGGCGGGCTCCATGCTCGTCATCGGCGCTTTTAACGAGACTGCGTGGACACTTCTGCTAGAGACAGCACTCGTGGCAGGGCTTGCATCGTTTCTGACTTCGATTGCTGGACTGCCGGAAGTGACGGGAGAGTAGGATTGCCGGAGCATAATGAATCAAAGGTAAATAGGACGTGTAAAATCTTGCGCTGAATGGAAGAAGAAAATAAAGCTATAAAAAATGACTGTCATCACAGATGTGATGGCAGTCGTTGCTTTTGACGGGAAATATGGTAGAATTTATTACAGAAAAAATGGAGCATATGAGATTCGAACTCACGACCTCCACAATGCGAATGTGGCGCGCTCCCAACTGCGCTAATGCCCCGTAGCAATTAGTATAACACAATGGAAAGAGATTGCAAGACAGAGGTAAGAAAAAATAATACGACATGACATAATCAGATTGGCGGAACAAGCATAGATATTTATAATATAGACATATTGAAGAAGAAAACAAAATGTTACGGTTTTCGGTACTGACAAAACATTATTTCAGGCTCATTGCTTTTGCTGGAAAATATGATAGAATTTATCACAAAAATGGAGTATACGAGATAATGATGTGGTTATGGATCATCGCAACCGCGGTTGCCTATTTTATAAAAGGTTTGTGCGGGTTCGCAAATACATTGGTGTTTACCTCAATTCTGGGATTTGGTTCAAATAATGTGAACATATCGCCGGTCGAACTGGTGCTTGGTTATCCGACCAACTTTATCCTGACCTGGAAGAACCGGAAATATCTGCGCGCTAGGGTCTACCTGCCGCTTATCGCGCTTGTTTTGGCGGGGAGTGTGGCTGGTGCGTTGATGCTTAAGAATATTGACGCGCGTCTGATTAAAATTATTTTCGGAATGGCTGTTATTTTTATCGGGATAGAGATGCTTTTCCATGAGATACATACAAATTCCAAGAGGAACACATCCGGGCAAGGCACGGTCTCAGAAAACACGGTGGGATTAAGAGTGTTTCTTATAGTGGTCGGTATTTTATCAGGTGTTCTCTGTGGACTTTTCGGGGTGGGAGCGCTGCTGGCAGCGTATGTAAGCCGTGTGACAGATTCAAACGATTCGTTCAAGGCAAATATCAGCGCGGTATTTATTGCGGAGAATACTTTTCGGATCGTGGTATATAGTGTGCTCGGCATCATAAACGTATCCTGCTTAAAGCAGGCACTTGTGCTGATTCCATTTATGTTAGTGGGACTGTTTTGCGGTATGAAGAGCAGCCAGCTTTTGGATGAACACATCGTAAAGCGGATCGTGATCGGGCTTTTGATATTGTCAGGGATTGTGCTTGTGATAAAAAATGTTGTATGATGCAGCATAGTGTTGATGAAGAAGACATTTCCCGCTAGAAGTTAATTTATTATAAAGCATTGGAGAAAAGCGGATTGCATCGAAATCTTACGTTATAATGATATTCGATGCTTTTTCCTCCATTATAATTGGGCTTATGCATCGGAAAGTGATTTTACAATCTATTCCGATGCGATTTTTCCCTAGTTAGACAATTTTTAGCATCGGAAAGTTTAAAAAGAGTTCATTCCGATGCTTCGCTCGCGTAAATAGCTCATTTTCGGCATCGAAAGCGTTAAATAAATCGATTCCGATGCCAAGTCCACAAAAACAGTGCATATCCAGCATCGAAAGCACTAAATAAATCTGATTCCGATGCCAAGTCCACAAAAACAATTCATACCCTGCATCGAAGCAACGAAAAAAAACAAATTTGGATGCAGTTCTTTCGATTCCAAAACCTAACATATATAATAATTACAAAGGAGAGCCTATTAAATGAAGTTGAATCCAACCAATTTATACAAGGATGCTCAAAAACGCCTTGCGGAGCTGCAACAGATATATGCAGAGAAGGAGCAGGAGATAAGGGAAGAACTGCGGCAGAGTATTTTGCTCATGAAAAAGAAATACGATGATTAAGGAGAAAACGATGGAATCAAGATGTGGTATTTTGTGCAGCAGATGCAGCTGGCACAAAGACAAAACCTGCAACGGCTGCTGCAATATCAAGGAGCCATTCTGGGGAAGCTGTCCAATAAAAAGCTGCTGCGAAGAAAAGCGGCTGAAGCATTGCGGCGAATGCAATGAATTTCCCTGCACACAGCTAAACGAGTTTGCTTATGCAGAGCAGGAAGGGGATTGCGGAGTACGGCTGGATCAGTGCAAGGCGTGGAATGCATCAAAGCAGATGCGTTATGGATGGATCGATGAGTTTTTGATGGTAAAGCAGGGCGTAGCAAAGCTTCCACCGCAGTGGAATTGGATCCGCTATGCGGTCGGTGGAAAAATGTTTGCGGCGGTCTGCCTCGGAGAGAATGATAAGCCGTACTATATAACCTTAAAGCTGGAGCCGTCGGAGGGCAGCTTCCTGCGGCAGCAATACGAGGATATCATTCCAGGTTATTATATGAACAAAGACCATTGGAACTCGATCAGGCCGGACGGCAGGGTGGAGGATGATCTGCTTAAGGATCTGCTGGATAAGTCCTACAATCTGGTGCTTAAGAGCTTTAGCAAAAAGAAGCAGAGAGATATCTTAGAAGTCGGGGACAAACAGCGGGATTGACAGTACAAAAATTACTCTTTATAATAAAAAGATACGGATGGAGGTAACGAGACTCCATAGGAGAAAGAGGAGAATAAGAATGAGCAAAGTAAGAACACGTTTTGCACCAAGCCCGACAGGCAGAATGCATGTCGGTAATCTTCGGACGGCACTGTATGCGTATCTTTTGACAAAGCATGAGGGCGGAGATTTCATTTTAAGAATAGAGGACACCGATCAGGAACGCTATGTGGAGGGCGCGGTTGACATTATCTACCGCACACTGCAAAAGACCGGGCTGATCCATGATGAGGGACCGGACAAGGATGGTGGCTGTGGACCGTATGTACAGAGCGAGCGTCAGGCGCAGGGCATCTACCTTCAGTATGCCAAACAGCTGATTGACAAGGGCGAGGCATATTACTGTTTCTGTGACAAGGAGCGCTTAGAGGGATTAAAGCGCACGGTAGCCGGAAAAGAGATTTCCGTATATGATAAGCACTGTCTTCATCTTTCCAAGGAGGAGGTTGAGGCAAAGCTTGCGGCAGGCGTTCCGTATGTTATCCGCCAGAATAACCCGACCGAGGGAACGACTACTTTTGAGGATGAAATCTATGGGGATATCACGGTTGACAATGCAGAACTTGATGATATGATCCTGATCAAGTCAGACGGATATCCGACTTATAATTTTGCCAATGTAGTAGACGATCATCTGATGGGAATTACCCATGTTGTACGTGGAAATGAATACCTTTCCTCATCACCGAAGTACAATCGTCTGTATGAGGCATTTGGCTGGGAGGTTCCGATCTATGTACACTGCCCGCTGATCACGGATGAGAATCACCAGAAGCTTTCCAAGAGAAGTGGCCATTCTTCCTTTGAAGATCTGATTGAGCAGGGATTTCTGACAGAGGCGGTTGTCAATTTCGTAGCGCTTCTTGGATGGAGCCCGGCAGACAATCAGGAGATCATGAGTCTTGACGAGCTTGTTGCAAAGTTTGATTATCATCACATGAGCAAGAGCCCGGCAGTATTTGATTACACGAAACTTAAA